>DATGKF010000116.1:0-91689 GCA_035294785.1 Caulobacteraceae bacterium
CGGCATCGGCAACCTGGTCAACGCCAACCTCGGTAAGGAAAGCGCTCAGCTGACCGCCCTGCAGACCAAGCAGCAGCTTGGCATCCAGGCGCTCTCGATCGCCAACCAGTCGAGCGCCGCGCTGCTCAGCCTCTTCCGGTAATCGTCCCTGACGCGTGAGGTGGCGGGCGTGAGCTTTTCGCGCCCGCCGTCTTCCGCGCCGCAAGGCGCCGGAGCGTTCAAAGCATGACCCAAATCGTCAACCCTGTCGGACCCGCCGCGCCCGCGGCTCAGAGCGTCGAGCAAGCGGCGAACCCGCCCTCGCCGCCCGAGCCCATCGCCGCCCCCAACACCGCCGATCTGCGGCTGGTGATTGAGGACGACCAGGCCGCCGGTTGCTTCGTCTACAAGACGGTCGACTGGCGGACGGGCGAAGTGGTCCAGCAAATTCCTCGCGAACAGATCCTGAGGATGCGCGAGGAGCCGGCCTACTTGGCCGGCGATGTGATCAAGACCCGGATCTAGGCCCGCCAGGGGCCGCCCGATCCTGGTCGCTTTCCCCCCGCGAAGGCCAGTCGCGGGGCTCGCAGGCGCTTGCCCCCTCCGCGCCGCGCGCTTCTGCGCATCCCTAAATGCAGAGTTGTTCGCCCTCAGGCCGGCCCTGCGCGCCCCGCCTGACGACGCGGCGCGGGCGCCGGAGCGGGGGCGGCCGGCGGCGGCGGCGCCGGCTGCAGGCCGGCCAACGCCAGGGCGATGCCCGGGTTCATCGCGTCGACCATGGCCGTCGGCATCAGGATGGTGGCGCCGCGCTCCTTGGTCGTCTCGTAGATGATGTTCATCGCCCGCAGCTGGAACGCCATCGGATTGTCGCCGTAGGTCTTGGCGGCCTCGACGAACTTCTGCGCCACCTCGGCCTCGGCCGAGCCCAGGATGACCCGCGCGTGCCGTTCGCGTTCGGCCTGCGCCTGCCTGGACATCGCGTCCTGGAGGTTGGCGGGGATGGCCACGTCGCGGATCTCGACCGAGCTCACCGAGACGCCCCAGTGTTCGGTCTTGGCCGCGATCTCGACCCGCAGCTGCTCGTCGGCCGCCTTGCGCTCGGCCAGCAGGGCCGAGAGCATGGAGGCGCCGATCATCTCGCGCAGCGAGGTCTGGGCCACCCGGTCGATGGCCTGGCGGTAGTCGGTGATCTCAAGCGCCGCCTTCTGCGCATCGTGCACGCGCCAGAAGATGATGGCGTCGACGTTCACCGGCACCGTGTCCTTGGTCAGCGCCTGCTCGGCGTTGAAGGCGGTCGTCTGGATGCGGGTGTCGATCACCTGCGCCACCTGATCGAGGATCGGAAAGATGACGAAGAAACCCGGTCCCTTCACGCCCATGAAGTTGCCGGCGCGCAGGATCACGTAGCGCTGCCAGGCGCTGGCCACCTTGACCGACAGCGCCACGACGGCCGCCAGCACCACGAAGGGCGCCGCGTACCAGGGATCGCCCATCCCGCCGGCGACGCCGCCAACGGCCAGGGTGAGGACGACGAGGAAGAGAGTGATCGGATTCATGCGGACGCGCTCCGGAGCGGTTCGGCCACCATACCACGCCCGCGGGAACGCGCCCGCGCCAGCTGGACGAACGCCGCCAGGCTGAGGCCCGCGAAGACGATGGTCTGCGCCAGGTGGACCCAGAACCAGGCGTGATCCCCGGGCGCGGCCAGCATCGGGCGGGCGGCGTCGTGCGGCCAGATCAGGGCGAAGAAGATGAAGAGGCCGAGCGCGTGCACGAGGATGCCGGGCCGGATCGACTTGGTGAGATAGGCGAGCGCGCCCAGCATGCCGTCGACCAAGAGGTAGAAGACGAGGTTCGGCCAGGCGAAGCCTTGCGTCTGGGCATGGACGGGCGCCATGACCAGGGCCGTCGCCACGACCGCGGCCCAGCCGAGGCCGCGCCGCTCGAGCGCCCCCTGGAAGTAGCCGCGAAAGCCCGCCTCCTCCGAGACGCCGCCGGAGATCGCCGCCATGGCCAGCGCCACGACCACGGTCAGCGGTGGATACTGAGAGACCTGCGCCAGCGGGTTCGACGGGGTCTTTACGAGCGCGTGCAGCACGATCCAAAGCCCGGCGAGCGCGACGAGCGCGAGCACGCCTGCTGCGAGCGCCCACAGCATGACCGGCGTGGGCGCCGGCCCGGCGCGCAGGAGCGCGGCGCGCCTGGGCCGTGCGCCCGGCAACCCCCACGGCCCGCCGAGCAGCGACCAGACGAGCCAGAGGACGAGCGCCATCGGCGCGACGGCCCAGGGCGCGGCGGGGGAGAGCTTCAGGTTGGTGAGCAGCAGCCCGGCCCAGACGCCCGAGACGGCGCCGGTGACCGCGATCGCGAGCGCGCCGGTCCAGAGCCAGTCCAGCGACGTTCGCTGCGGAGCGATGCCTGATCCGGCCTGCTTGTTCTCGACATTCGACATGATGCGCCCCTTTCGGCGATGGAGGTCGCACGATGGCGGCGGCGCGGGCTGAAGTGTTTGCCCCGCGCTTGCGGAAAGCTTGGGAAAAGCTTGCGCTGCGCCTTGGCCTTTACGCCGCGTTTACAGGACGACCGATCGATCCCCGGCGATCCTTGATGGGCCTCGGCGCTAGAGGGCGCGCTCCAGCATCAGGGGCCAACCCATGGACTTCGTCTACATCGGCGCCGGCATCGCGGTGCTTGTCCTCTACGCGCTCTACGCGCTCGCGCTGAGGAGGGTCTGAGCATGATCGTTCAGCTGATTTACGCCGTCGGGGCCCTGGTCATCGGCGGATACATGGTCGCGGCCCTGCTGCGCCCGGACAAATTCTAGCGTCGGACCAGAAGGAACTCCCGAAATGGACGTCAAAGGTTGGGGCGAGATTCTCGTCACGCTCGCCATCACCGTCGCCCTCGGTCTGCCCTTGGGGATGTATCTCGCGCGCGTTTGGCAGGGCGAGCGGACCTGGCTCGATCCGGTCCTTCAGCCGGTGGAGGGCGTGCTCTACCGCGCGTTCGGCGTCGACCCGAAGAAGCAGCAGAACTGGTTCACCTACGCCATGTCCGTGCTGGCCTTCAGCGCGGCGAGCTTCGTGGTCCTCTATCTGATCCTGCGTTTCCAGAACCTCTTGCCGTTCAACCCCCAGAAGTTCCCGGGCGCGAGCCCCGACCTGGCGTTCAACACGTCGATCAGCTTCATTACCAACACCAACTGGCAGTCCTACGTGCCGGAGGCGACGCTTTCGGCCTTCTCGCAAATGGCCGGCCTGACCAGCCACAACTTCCTCTCGGCGGCCGCCGGGATCGCCATGGCCGCGGCGGTGGCGCGCGCCTTCGCCGCCCACCGCAGCGAGGGGCTCGGCAACTTCTGGGTCGATCTGACCCGGATCAGCCTCTACGTGCTGTTGCCGATTTCGATCGTGGTGGCGCTGGCCTTCGTCGCGCTGGGCGAGCCGCAGACGTTGACCGGCCACGTCGACGCCACCGGCGTCGAGGGCGCCAAGCAGACCATCATCCTCTTCCCGACCGCCAGCCAGGAGGCGATCAAGCAGCTCGGCACCAATGGCGGGGGGCTCTTCAACACCAACTCCGCCCACCCGTTCGAAAACCCGAATTCGATCAGCAACCTGATCGAAGAGATCGAGATGAACGCGCTGAGCTACGCCTGCGTGTTCGCCTTCGGCATCGTCGTCCTGGCCCGCCGGGAAGCGCGCGCCCTGGTGGCCGTGATGGCCACCTTCGTCCTCGCCGCATCGTCGGTGATCTACGTGGCCGAGACCCAGCCCGCGCCGGCCATGCACGCCGTGCACGCGAGCACCCAGGTCAACATGGAGGGCAAGGAGGTCCGCTTCGGCGCCCCCTCCACCGCCGTCTGGACGGCCTTCACCACCGGGGCGTCCGACGGCGGCGTCAACGCCATGCACGACAGCTACATGCCGCTGGCCGGCGGCATGGCCATGTTCATGATCCAGCTGGGCGAGATCACCCCGGGCGGCGTCGGCTCGGGCCTCTACGGCATGATCGTGATGGCGCTGATCGCGGTCTTCGTGGCCGGCCTGATGGTCGGGCGAACGCCGGAGTATCTGGGCAAGAAAATCGAGGCGCGGGAGGTGAAGTTCGCCATGCTGGCGTCCATCACCCTGCCGCTCTCGATCCTCAGTTTCTCGGCGGTGGCCGCGGTCTTGCCCATCGCGCTGAAGGCGCTCGAGGCTCCGGTGAACACCCCGCACGGGCTTTCCGAGATCCTCTACGCCTACACCTCGGCGACCGGGAACAATGGCTCGGCCTTCGCCGGCCTCTCGGCCAACGTTCCCTACTGGAACGCCACGCTGGGCATCGCCATGCTGCTCGGCCGCTTCGCCTATGTCCTGCCGGTGCTGGCCATGGCCGGATCCGTCGCGATGAAGCCCAAGCTCGCGCCGACGGCGGGCACGTTGCCGACCGAGGGGCCGCTGTTCGTCGGCCTCCTCATCGGCGTGATCATCATCATGGGCGGGCTGATGTACTTCCCCGCCCAGGCCCTCGGCCCGATCGTCGAGCACTTCATGGTGCTCAAGACCATCGCCGGCCAGCCCTAGCCCCTCCGGAGTCGAACCCATGACCGCCGTCGACATTCACCTGGGCGCCAAACGCCGCTCCGCTGTCGCTTCGACCGCTTTGTCGTCAAGCGTCGTCGGCCGCGCGATCCGCGATTCGTTCGTCAAGCTCGATCCGCGCAAGCTGACCGGCAACCCGGTGATCCTGGCGACCGAGATCGTCGCCCTGCTGGCCACCGTGTCCACCGTCAACGCCTTCGTCACCGGCGCCAGCCCCTGGTGGAACTTCCAGATCGCGCTCTGGCTCTGGTTCACAGTGGTGTTCGCGAACTTCGCCGAGAGCATCGCCGAAGGGCGCGGGAAAGCCGCTGCCGACGCCCTGCGCGCCCAGCGGGTCGACGTGATGGCCAAGCTGATCGTCGACGAGGGCGAGGATCTGGTCGTACCGACCCCGGCCTACAAGCTGGCGGCCGGCCAGGTGGTGCTGGTCGAGGCCGGCGACATGGTGCCCAGCGACGGCGACATCGTCGAAGGCGTCGCCTCGGTGAACGAGGCGGCGATCACCGGGGAATCCGCGCCGGTGATCCGCGAATCCGGCGGCGACCGCTCGGCGGTGACCGGCGGGACGACCGTCGTCTCCGACTGGATCAAGGTGCGCATCACCGCCGAGCCCGGGAACACCTTCCTCGACCGCATGATCGCCATGGTCGAGGGAGCCGAGCGGCGAAAGACGCCGAACGAAATGGCGCTGACCGTGCTGCTGGCGGGCCTGACCATCATCTTCCTGATCGTGACGGCGACACTCCTGGGCCTTGGCCAATACTCCGGCGTCAAGCTCGACCCGATCCTCCTGGGCGCCCTCTTCATCTGCCTGATCCCGACCACCATCGCCGGCCTTCTGTCGGCCATCGGCATCGCCGGCATGGACCGCCTCCTGAAGTTCAACGTGCTGGCCACCTCCGGCCGCGCGGTCGAGGCGTCGGGCGACGTCGACACCCTCCTCCTGGACAAGACCGGCACGATCACCCACGGCAACCGCATGGCGACAGAGGTGATCGCCGCGCCGGGCGTGAAGCCCGAGGCGGCCCTGGAAGCGGCGATGATGGCCTCGCTGGCCGACGAGACGCCCGAGGGCCGCTCGATCGTCGACCTGGCGCTGGAGAAGGGCCTGACCGGCGTCCCGCCGAAGGACTCGACCCCGGTGCCGTTCAGCGCCACGACCCGCATCTCCGGCCTCGACGCCGGCGCGGACCGCTGGCGCAAGGGCGCCGTGGACGCGATCCTGCGCGAGGTCGGCATGGCGCCCGGGCAGGCCCCTGCCGAGCTCAACGCCGCCATCGACCGCATCGCCCGCGCCGGCGGCACGCCGCTGGCGGTGGCCGCGAACGGCGCTCTGGTGGGCGTCATCCACCTGAAGGACGTGGTCAAGGCGGGCGTGAAGGAACGTTTCGCCGACCTCCGCCGCATGGGCCTCCGAACCGTGATGATCACCGGCGACAACCCGGTGACCGCCGCCGCCATCGCCTCGGAAGCCGGCGTCGACGATTTCCTCGCCGAGGCGACCCCTGAAGACAAGCTCCGCCTGATCCGCGAGGAGCAGGGCAAGGGGCGGCTGGTGGCCATGTGCGGCGACGGTTCGAACGATGCGCCGGCGCTGGCGCAAGCCGACGTGGGCGTCGCCATGCAGACCGGCACGCAAGCGGCGCGCGAGGCCGGCAACATGGTCGATCTCGACTCCGACCCCACCAAGGTCATCGAGATCGTCGAGGTGGGCAAACAGATGCTGATCACGCGCGGCGCCCTGACCACCTTCTCCATCGCCAACGACGTGGCGAAGTATTTCGCCATCATCCCAGCGATCTTTTTCATTTCGCTGCCGGCGCTGGGCGCGCTGAACGTCATGCAGCTGAAGAACCCGCACAGCGCCATCCTGTCGGCAATCATCTTCAACGCGCTGATCATCATCGCGCTGGTGCCGCTCGCGCTGCGCGGCGTTCGCTACCGGCCGATCGGCGCTGCGCGCCTCTTGCAGCGCAACCTCTTGATCTACGGGCTCGGCGGCATCGTCGCGCCGTTCGTCGGCATCAAGATCGTCGACCTGATCATCACCACCATCGGCCTGTCCTAGGCCAAAGCGAGACCCGTCATGCTCTCCGAGATCCGCCCCGCCATCGTCTCGACCGTGCTGCTGACGCTGCTGCTCGGCCTCGGCTACCCGCTGGCCATCACCGGCATCGCCCAGATCGCCTTCCCCTACCAGGCCAACGGCAGCATCGTGCGCGACGCCAAGGGCCAGGTGATCGGCTCGGCGCTGCTGGCCCAGCCTTTCGCCAAGGACGAATACCTGCACCCGCGCCCCTCGGCGGCGGGCAGCAACGGCTACGATCCGACCGGCTCGAGCGGCTCCAACTACGGTCCGCTCGATCCGGCGCTGGCCAAGCGCATCGCCGGCGACGCGACGGCGTTGCGCGCCTCCACCGGCCATCAGGAGATCCCCGACGACGCCATCACCACGTCCGGCTCCGGTCTCGACCCTGACATCTCGCCCGCCTACGCGCTGCTGCAGGTCGACCGCATCGCCAAGGCGCGCGGGGCGAGCGCCGATGCGGTGCGCAACCTGATCTCGGCCCACGTCGAGCAGCCGTTCCTGGGCTTCATCGGCCAGCCGCACGTGAACGTGCTGATGACCAATCGCGCTCTGGACGCAGCGATCCCGAAGGCTCAGCCTAAGGCGGCATGACGCTCGACGAGCCCCGTCGCCCCGATCCCGATGCGCTTCTGGCGGAAGCGGCGAAGGCGGGGCGCGGCCGGCTCAAGGTCTTCCTCGGTATGTCGCCAGGCGTCGGCAAGACCTACGCCATGCTGGCGCAGGCCGCCCGGCGCAAAGCCGACGGCGGCGAGGTGCTGGTGGGCGTGGTCGAGACCCACGGTCGCCGCGAGACCGAAGCCTGGCTCGAGGGGCTGGAGGTGCTGCCGCGCAAGCCGATCGAGCACCGCGGCCGGGTGCTGATGGAGTTCGACATCGACGCGGCGCTGGCGCGCAAGCCGCAGCTGTTGCTGGTCGACGAACTCGCCCACTCGAACGCCCCGGGCGCGCGGCATCCAAAGCGCTGGCAGGACGTGGACGAGCTGCTCGCCGCCGGCGTCAACGTCTGGACAACGCTGAACGTCCAGCACCTGGAGAGCCTGGTCGACGTTGTCTGGAAGATCACCGGGGTTCGCCAGCGCGAGACCGTGCCCGACGCGGTGTTTTCCCACGCCGACGATGTCGAACTGGTCGACATCACCCCGGACGAGCTGCGGCAGCGGCTGGCCGAGGGCAAGGTCTACATGGCCGACACGGCGCAGGTGGCGGCGAACAACTTCTTCAAGCCGGAGAACCTGACAGCGCTGCGCGAACTGGCGTTGCGCCGGGTCGCCGAGACGGTGGACGACCAGCTGGTCGACGCCATGCGCCGGGGCGGCATCGAGGGTCCGTGGGCGGCCGGCGAGCGTATCCTGGTGCTGATCGGCGGCGACCGCATGGCGACCGCGCTGGTGCGGTCAGGGCGGCGGCTGGCGGACGTGATGAACGCGCCTTGGATCGTCGCCAATGTCGAGCGGCCGAACCGCCCGGCGCCCGACACGCGCAGCCCGCGGCAGGTGAGCGAGGCGCTGAAGCTGGCCGAGCAGCTGGGCGCCTCGACCGTGGTGCTGACCGGCGACGACTTGCCGGAGACGGTGCTCGATTTCGCCGGGCGCAACAACGTGACCCAGATCGTGCTCGGCAAATCGAAGGCCAGCCGATGGCGGGTGCTCACCGGCCGCTCGCTGGCCAACGCGCTGATGTTGCGCTCGGGCGGGGCGGCGCTGCATTTCGTGACCGCCGAAGCCTCGGAGGCGCACGCGCCGGCGGTGGAGACCGCCCCGCGCCGCGGCCGGTTCTGGTGGCGCGACTACCTGGCCGCGGCCGGCATGGTGGCGGCGGCGACGGCGATCTCCTTCGTCCTCGACCGCTATTCCACCGGCGCGGACCTGGCGATGATCTTCCTGGCGAGCGTGCTCGCCGCCGGCCTGGCGTATGGCTTCCGACCGGCGTTGACGGCGGGCGCGTTGGCGGTCCTCAGCTACAACTTCTTCTTCCTCGAGCCGCGCTATTCGCTGGTCATCGGGCACGCCACCGACGTCTTCACCTTCGCCATCTTCATCGCCGTTGCGGGTGCGACGGGCTGGCTCTCCGGCCGCGTTCGCGACCAAGCCGTCGTCTCGGCCCAGCGCGCGTCGGCGGTCACGGCGCTGCTCGCCGCCAGCCGCCGCCTCTCCGCAGCCGCGGTGCAGAGCGAGGCGGCCCAGGCGCTGGCGGAGCAGGCTTCGGCGGCCGCCGGCGGGCGCGCCGTGGTGCTGATGCCGGAGGGCGAGGCCCTGGAGCAGGCGGCCGCGCACCCGGCGCCGGTCGCGCTTTCCACCGGCGCCGTCGCCGCCGCCCGCTGGGCCTGGGAGAAGGGCGAGCCCGCCGGCGCCGGCACGGGCACGCTGCCGCAGGTCGGTTGGACGTTCTGGCCGCTGCAGGGCCTGAAGGGCCGCGCCGGCGTCGCCGGCGTCGAGGCGAGCGGGCCGATGGGCGCGGACGAAGAGCGCCTCTTGTCGGCCATGCTGGACCAGGGCGCGGTGGCGCTCGAGCGGGCCGAGCTCGCGGCCGCGACGGTGGAGAACGAGGCGCTGCGTCGCTCGGACAAGCTGCGTGCGGCGCTGCTGAACTCGATCAGCCACGACCTCAGGACGCCGCTGTCGACGGTGCTCGGCGCGGCGACCACGCTGATCGACTACGGCAAGACGCTGAAGGCCGACGTGCGCAGCGACCTTCTGGTCTCCATCCGTGAAGAAGCCGAACGGCTGAACCGCTACGTCGGCGACTTGCTGGACATGACCCGCATCGAGGGCGGCGCGCTGAAGACGCGCGCGGAGCCCACCGACGTGCGCGACGTGCTGGCGGCGGCGATCGAGCGCGTGAGCCGGCGCTTGGAGAAGCGGCGGCTGGTGCGCGACTTCCCGCGCGACCTCAGCCTGGTCGACACCGACCCTGGCCTGCTCGAACAGGCGCTGGTCAACATCCTGGAGAACGCCGTCGCCTACAGCCCCGACGAAACCGAGGTGGACGTGGCGGCGTATGAGGACCGCGCCAACGTGGTGATCTCGATCGAGGACGAGGGGCCCGGGATCCCGCCCGGCGACATCGACCGCATCTTCGAGCGCTTCCGCCGGCTGGACGAGCCGTCAGATCGCGGCCAGCGCAACAAGGGGGCGGGCCTGGGGCTCTCCATCGCCAAGGGGTTTGTCGAGGCGATGAACGGGCGGATCGCGGCGGCCTCGCCGCTGGTGAACGGGCGCGGCACGCGCATCCTGATCAGCCTGCCGAAGGCGACGCCGACGCACCGGCTGCTGCTCTGATCATGTCGGCGCACAAGCCCCGCATCCTGGTCATCGACGACGAACCGCAGATCCACCGCTTCCTCGGGCCGGCGCTGGAAGCGGCGGGCTACGAGCCGCTGCGCGCCGAGACGGGCGCCGATGGCCTCGCCCAACTGGCCCGGCGGCCGCCGGAGGCGGTGGTGCTGGACCTCGGCCTGCCGGACATGGACGGCAAGGACGTCCTGCTGCGCGCGCGCGCCTTCTTCGAGGGGCCGATCCTGATCCTTTCGGCGCGCGACATGGAGACCGAGAAGATCGATGCGCTGGACACCGGCGCCGACGACTATGTGGAAAAGCCCTTTCACGTAGGCGAATTGCTCGCGCGGCTGCGGGCGGCCATGCGCCATGCCCTGAACCGCGCCGGCGCGCCAGCGTCGGTGCGCGGTGGCGATATCGAGATCGACCTGGTCAAGCGACTGGTCAGCCGCGGCGGCGAGGCGGTGCGGCTATCGCCGCGCGAGTACGATCTGCTCGCGTGCCTGGCGCAGGGCGGCGGCAAGGTGATGACCCACCGCCAGCTGCTCACCGCCGTCTGGGGCCCGGCGAACGTGAATGACGTGCAGTACCTGCGCGTCTTCATGGGCCACCTGCGCCAGAAGCTTGAGGCGGACCCGGCCAACCCGGTCCGCCTCGTCACCGAACCCGGCGTCGGCTACCGCTTCCTCGCCGACTGAAGCGCCGCAGGCGAGCTGACACCCCATTCCCCGACCCCTTCCCGCAAGGGGGAAGGGGCTCTTCGGCGCTCGGATCGAGTTAGCTGGTGATGCGATAGCGGCCGTCGGCGTCGGGGCAGACGCGCACCCAGCGATCCTCCGTCTCGCCGGCGTAGGTCGCCCGCGCGGGGGCCAGACGGCAGTCGTGGCGCGCATACCAGTCGTAGTCGTAACGGCCGCTGCGGCCCCGCTCGTACTCGCTCTCGCGGTAGGGGTAGGTCTGGTCGTACCGGTAGTAGTAGCCGACTTCGTCGCACTGCGGGACCGAGCGGCCGATGCCGACCCCAACCACGCCGCCCAGCACCGCGCCGACGGCCGTCGCGCCCGCCCGTCCGCCGCCGGAGCCGACCGCGTTGCCGATCGCGCCGCCGGCGATCGCGCCTAGGACGCCGCCGACCAGGCCGGCGCCGGCGCGCCGGTCCTCGCAACGCTCAGCGACGTACGCGGGCGCCGGCCCAGCGCCGTCGGGGTAGGCGACCGGGGCGCCGAAGTCGCGTTCGAAGGCGCCAGCCCCGTAACGGGCGTCGTATTCGTCAGGGCGGCTCATCCAGTAGCGTTGGAACGCGCCCGCGCCATAGGCGTCGTCGTAGGCGGCGCGATCCTCTTCATATCGGGCCCGCGAGTTCTCGTAGGCGCGCCGCTGAGCCTGGTAGCGCGCCTGGTCTTCCTGGTAGCGCTCCTCGCGCTGTTGGTGGTCCGCCTGCGCGTCGCGGTATTGCTGCTGCGCGGCGTCATAGTCCCGCTGCGCCTGATCGCTGTCGTTTGTCGGGTAGTCCTGGGCGTGAGCGAGCGGCGCGCCGCTCAGCATAAGCAGCGCCGCCAAGCCCAGTCGCATCGATGCCGTGGCCATCGACCGATCTCCATCATCTTCGCCGGGCGAAAACGTCGCCGGCTCCAGCTTCAGGAACGCGAGCCGTGCCGAGCCGGTTGCAGGAGTCGGCGCTGTTTGGGCGACCGTGTCTCTAAGGGTGCGCCTGCCAGGACTCGGCCGGGCCCTCGGCGACCTTGCCGGGCCACACCAGGAAGCCCTCGTCGTCGGTGGCCGTCGGGCGGCGCGGACCGCAACCGCAGTCGTGGTCCATGTGGCGCTCTTCGACGAAGCGTTCCTCGTGCTCGCGACGGTCGCTCCAGCGCTCTTCTTGCTCGCGGTGCATGCCGGCCCAGTGCTCTTCCTGCTCGCGATGCGCCCAGCGGCCGTCGCCGTCGTCGTGGCGCATCGACTCGTCGTGGCAGCGCATGCCGTGATCTTCGTGCATCCAGCGGTCGCCGCCGTCGTGATGCTCGAAGGCCTCGCAATCGTGATCGCCCATGTGCTCACGGCGCCAGGCGAAGTCCTCGCGAGCGCTGTCGCGGTCTTCGTAAGCGCGGTCGCGGTCCTCGTGCGAGCGGTCGCGCCAGGCCATCTCGTCGTCGCGGTCGCGGGACGATTCGTGGATGATCCGGTAGCTGCGCACGACGTGCTCGTCGGTGCGCGCCGCCGTCGTCGTCGGGCAACGAACGGCCGCGTGATGGCCGTGGCCGGCGTGGTGATGGACCGCGTGCTGCGCCGGCAGCGGACACTCGCGTTCGTCGTTGTCGCTCCAGCCGTGAGCGGCGGCGGCGACGGCCATCAGCGAAATGGCGGCCGCGGCGACGGTGAGAAGGGGAACGCGCATGGGAACCTCGCGACTGGACAGGGGCTTCGCCGGTCATATTAACCATTCGCGCGCGCCGCGAACCCGGATTCTCCCCGCGGGAGAACTGGCGCGGCCGGCGGCCCTTGCGCGGGCGGCGCCCGCTCTCTAAGCGTCCGCGGGCCTTCTTAGGGAGCAAGGGAGCGGCGTCTGTGGCGGTCGAGGCGGTGATCTGGGACTTCGGCGGCGTGTTCACGACCTCGCCGTTCGAAGCCTTCAACCGCTACGAGGCGCGGCGCGGGCTGCCCAAGGACCTGATCCGCACCATCAACGCGACCAATCCGCACGACAACGCCTGGGCGCTGTTCGAGCGGGCGGAGATCAACGCCGCCGGCTTCGACGAGAAGTTCGCCGACGAGGCGCGCGCGCTCGGCCACGATGTGCGCGGCGCCGACGTGCTGCCGCTCCTGGCGGGCGAAGTCCGCCCGCGCATGGTCGAGGCGCTGAAGACCTGCAAGCAACATTTCAAGGTCGGCTGCATTACCAACAACATGGCCGGCGCCGGGCGAGGGCCCGGGATGGCGGCCAGCGAGGCGGGCGCAAGCCGCACGGGCGCGATCATGCTGCTGTTCGACGCCATCGTCGAAAGCTCCAAGGTGGGCGTGCGCAAGCCCGACCCGCGCATCTATCAGATGATGTGCGAGCTTCTGGCGGTCGAGCCGTCCGCCTGCATCTACCTCGACGACCTGGGTGTGAACTGCAAGCCGGCCGCCCAGCTGGGCATGGTCGCCATCAAGGTGAGCACCGAAGAACAGGCGCTGGACGAGCTCGCCCAGGCCACGGGGCTGAGCTTCTAGCCGTGGCGGCGCCGGCGAAAATCCCCGTCGATCAGGCGCTGGCGAAGCTGAGCGGCTGGCGCGCCGTCTCTGGCCGCGAGGCGATCGCCAAGAGCTTCAAGTTCGCCGATTTCAACACGGCCTTCGGCTTCATGACCCGGGTGGCGCTGGCGGCGGAGAAGATGGACCACCATCCGGAATGGTCGAACGTCTACAACCGCGTCGAGATCGTGCTGGCGACACATGAATCGGACGGCGTGACCGAGCGGGACCTGAAGCTCGCCGGCATCATCGACGCGGCGGCGGCCGGCTAGTTGGGGGGCATGACCAGCAAATTCGACGCCGTGATGCACGGCCTCATCGACCCTGGCGGCCCCGGCGCCGCGGTGGGCGTGCGCCACGGCGGGCAGGCGCCGTATGTCGCCGGCTTCGGGCTCGCCGATATCGAGTGGGGCCTGCCGATCACGCCGGACACCGTCTTTCGGCTCGGCTCGGTCACCAAGCAGTTCACGGCTGCGGCGATCATGCTGCTGGTCGAGGACGGCAAGCTTGGGCTGGACGACGATGTCCGCTCGGTGCTCGCCGACTACCCGAGCCAGGACCACCGGATCACGATCCGGCAGCTGTTGACCCACACATCCGGGGTCGCGAACTTCAACAGCCGGCCAGACTTCCCGGAGCGGACGGACCTGACGCTGGCGGAGGTGATCGGCCTCTTCAAGGAGCTGCCGCCGGACTTCGCGCCGGGCGAGCGCTACGTCTATTCCAACTCCGGCTACGTGCTCCTTGGCGCGGTCATCGAGGCGTTGTCGGGGATGGCCTACAGGACGTTCCTGCTGGAGCGGTTCTTCCGGCCGCTCGGCATGCGCCAGACCCGGTACCTCTACGACGAGCCGATCGTCCCCAAGCGCGCCAGAGGCTACAGCGCCGGCCCCAAGGGCATCCAGAACGCCCGCACGATGTCGATGACGCTTCCGCACGCGGCGGGCGCCCTGGGCTCGACTGTGGTCGACCTGCTGACGTGGAGCCAGGCGCTGCGCAGCGGCCAGGCCGTGTCGGCGGAGTCCTACGCCGCGATGACCGCGCCGGCGCGGCTCAACGACGGGTCGTTGAGCGAATACGGCTTCGGGCTCATCGGTCTGACGTTCAGGGAGCGAACCGCCATCACGCATCTGGGCGGCATCAACGGTTTTGCGACCATGCTGACCCATTTCGCCGAGGACGACCTGACGGTCGTCGTCCTTTCCAATCTCGATAGTCTCCCGGTCGAGCGCGCCAGTCTGGCGCTCGCGCGCCGGGCGCTCGACCTGCCCGACGCCCCCGCGCGGCCGCGTCTATCCATCGCCGCGGCAGACCTCGAACGCTGTGCGGGCCTGTACCGTGTGGACGCGTCCCCCTGGCCGACCGCCATCGCGGCGGCCGATGGCGAACTCACCGCCCAGTTCCCGACGCCGAACAGCCGCTATGAGCCCTTCGCGCCGGCCGCGTTTCAATGCGTCGACGATGCCGAGCTGACCCTGCGGTTCGAGCAACCCGGCGAGGCCGGCTACGAGCGGATGACGATCGAGGGGCCGATGCGCTCGCGCTGGCGGACGGCGATTGCTGCCCGCGTCGCCGCGCCCGAGGGCTAGTTTACCAGCATCGCGCCCAGCAGCACCTTGGCGCCAGGCTGGCCGAGCACCTTGTCGGTCTCGTGCTGCAGCGCCATCGACAGATAGTCCGGGTCGGGCGGCGCGCCGGGGTTCAGCGAATAGACGTAGGCCTGCAGAAGCTGGACGTAGGCCGCGCGCAGGCGTGGCATCACCAGGTTCACCTTGGCGCGCAGGGCGCCGTTCGGCACGTCGACGCCGGTGTCGAGGGTGAGCACGCCGCGGCGGCCGTTGGTCTTGATCACCGTGGCGGTCAGCGTCGGAAACTGCACATAGGTGATCCCGCCGCCCTTCTTCTTCTCGGTCGTCTGGGCGAGCGCCAGGCCCGGCGCGACGAGCGCGGGCAAGGCAAGCATCAGGACGGCGCGCCGGTCGAGCATGGCCGCATGATGCCCCGGCGAGCGTTGCCAACGGCTTTACGGCCGGCTTCACGAACATGAATGGCGGCTGATCGACGGGGTTCAGGTTGGTTTCAGCGCCGGCGCTGCAGGATCGCACTCGTGTTCGAGAGCGGTGCGCAATCCTGCGACCGGCCCCACGGACCGACAGGACAAAAGAGTGATCGCCATGAACTTCAAGACGCTCCTGACCGCCGCCAGCATCGCCTTCGCCATCGGCGGCGTCGCCACCACCGCCTCGGCCGACACGCCGTGGCAGAACCATCATCCGCGGCGCGAGGAAGTGAACACCCGCCTCGACCGCCAGGCCATGCGCATCCGCAACGAGCGCGCGAACGGCGACATCGGCGCCCTGAGGGCCGCCCGCCTGCATGCCGCCGACGAGCGCCTCCGCATGGAGGAACGCCGCTTCGCCTTCCACCACAACGGCCACCTCACCCGCGCCGAGCAGTGGCGGCTGAACCAGCAGGAAAACCGGATCAGCCATCGCATCGGCTAACCGGCCGCCCCATCGTCATGGCCGGTGTCGCAACCGGCCATCCATGAGCGCCCTCATTGCCCCTGGTCTCATGGGTCCCCCGCGCCGCCATCTCCCGGCCGCGCGGGGGACGGCGTGTTTCAGGCGCGTCGCTGACGATGCGCCCTGCGGGCTCGCACCCCTCACTCCGTCATGGCTCGACTTGTTCGGGCCACCCATGAACACCGTGCGTGACCGGTGCGCGGGCCGGCTCGGGTCAAACCGGCGCGATCGGGTGTTCGTGGGTCCCGGCGCCGCTTCGCTCCGGCCGAGGATGACGGAACCTGGAAGCTACCGCCTGAAACAGCTGACCAGGTCGGCGATCCAGGCGACCCGCGCCTCCTTGGTGGTCTCCGGGCTCTGTCCGTGGCGCACCACCACCATGTCGAGGTCCGGAATCACCACTGTGTATTGGCCGTCGTAGCCGTTGGCCGAGAAAGACCCCGGCCCGGCCAGGCCCAGCCACCAGTGGGCGCCGTAGTCGCCGTCGTCGTTCGGCTGTTGCCAGGTCTGGGTTCGCGCATAGTCGACCCAGCCCTCCGGCAGGATGCGCCGCCCGTCCCAGACCCCGCCCCTGAGATAGAGCAGGCCGAAGCGGGCGAAGTCGCGCGCCGTGCAGAAGCAGAAGGACGAGCCGATGAAGGTTCCGGCCGCGTCGAACTTGGGGATGGCGCTGGTCATCCCGATCGGGTCGAAGAGCCGCCGGCGCATGAACGCCTCGAAGTCGGTCCCGACGGCGCCGACGGCGCGGGCGAGCGTGCGGCTCACGATGTTCGAGGTCCCGCTCGAATAGGACCAGAAGGATCCCGGCGCATGCGCCAGCGGCTTGGCCGCCGCGTAGCCGGCCACGTCGTCCTTGCCCTCGCCGAACAGCATGGCGATGACGTCGGACGGATCTTCGGGCGTGTAGACCTCGACGAAGGCAAGGCCGCTCGACATGCGCAGCAGAAGGTCGAGCGTGATCGCCGCACGCGGATCGCCCGGCTTCGACCATTCCGGAACGTCGGCGGGCGCCGAGATATCGAGCTTGCCGTCGCCGACGGCGATGCCGACCAGCGCATGGGTGATGCTCTTGGCCTTCGACCAGGACGGATAGGTCATGTCGGGGCCATGCGCGGCGTCGTAGCGCTCGAGCACCAGCCGGCCGTGTTGGATAACGACCAGCGCATGGGTGTGGCCCATCGTGTCCAGCGACGCGGGCGAAAAGGCGAAGTCGAGCAGCCGGTCGATCCCCGCCCGGTCCGCGCCCGCCGGCAGCGGCCCTTCCGGCCAGGCCGCGGTCGGCCAGGCGACGCCGGCCGGCTGAGGCGGCAGTGGAGGGAGACTCACGCGGCGGCCGCCCCGGCCTTCGCGGCGGCCTCGACCTCGTCCGGCGTCGGCACCAGCACCGACGGAGTCACCGGCTCGCCGCGCGCCTGGGCGATCAGCTCGCAAGTTCGCGACTCGATGGCGGTCTCCAGCCTTTGCATGAAGGTCGCGCGATCGAGGCCGACGGGAATCGGCTCGAGAAACTCGACCGTCGCCGCGCCCGGGTTCTTGTGAAAATCCTCCTGCGGCCAGAAGAGGCCGAGGTTGGTCGCCACCGGCACGACCGGCATTTCGAAGTCCTCGTACATATGGAAGACGCCGGTGCGGTAGCGGAAGTGTTCGCCCACCTTGGCGAGGTGCCCTTCCGGATAGATCAGGATGCGGCGGCCCTCGGCATGGGCGATGGCGGCGTTGGCGCTCAGCGCCCGGCGCGACTCCGGCCCGCCGCAGTTGTTGACCACGATCGCGCCCATCTTGCGCAGGATGCCGCGCAGCAGCGGGATGCGCTCCATGTGGTCGCCGGCGACGAAGGTCAGGTTCTTCACGTGGGCGAACATGACAAAGCCGTCGCCCCAGGAATGGTGCTTGCCGGCGACGATGAAGCTGCCTTCGGGCAGCCGCGCCTCGCCCTCGACTTGCACCTTGATGCCGGCGAACCAGTGCATCGCCCAGAGCATGCGCTTGCAGTAGAAGCGCGCCACGCCGCGCACGAGCCCGCTCCCCGGCAGAATGACGGCGACGGCGGCCACGAGCACGTAGAAGCCGGAGATCGCCCAGTAGGCGACGCTGAAGGCGAGGCTGCGCATGCGGCGGGTCGATGAACTCCTCGGGCGCCCGGCCGCACTATGGAGCGGCGCGCCCGCCTCGCGATAGCGGAAATCTCATCGATGCCCGCCGCTAGCCGCGCGCGCTCGCGCCGGCGTCGACGGTGAAGACGACGCCGGAGGTGTAGGCCGAACGGTCGGAGGCCAGGAAGGCCATCAGGTCGGCGATCTCGCGCGGCTTCGCGGCGCGCCCGAGCGGGAAGCGCGCCATGAGTTCGCCGTAGCGGCTCTCGTCGCCGAACTGCGCGGCGGCGCGCGTTTTCATCAGCGTCACGATGCGGTCGGTCTCGACCGGCCCGGGATTGATCCCCACGACGCGGATGCCGTCGTCGACGCTGCGGCCGCCGAGCGCGCGGGTGAAGGTCATGAGCGCCGCGTTGCCGGCCGCGCCGGCGATGTAGTTGGCGTCGAAGCGTTCGCCGGCGGCGCCGATGTCGTTGATGATCACGCCGCCCCGGCCGCGCGCCTTCATCCGCGCATAGATCAGCCGGGTGAGGTTGATGTAGCCGAACACCTTCAGCTCCCAGGCGTGGCGCCAGGTCTCTTCATCCACGCGCTCGAGCGAACCGCCGGGCACGTCGCCGGCGTTGTTGACCAGGATGTCGACGTCGGCCGCCGCCTCGGCCAGGCGGGCGATATCCTCGCCCTGGCGGAGGTCGGCGGGGTGGGAGAGCGCGCGGATGTTGTGCGCGCGCGAGAGTCCGGCGGCGAGCGCCTCGAGCGCGGCGGCGTTGCGCGCCGCCAGGATGAGGTCGCAGCCTTCTTCGGCGAACGCCTCGGCCGCCGCGGCGCCGATGCCCTTCGATGCGCCGGTGATGAGCACCGTCTTCCCGCGCAGGTTCAGATCCATGCGAACGCTCCTTCCCGCTGGCTGACGACAAAACCGGGAGGCGCGCGCCGCCTCAAGCAGAAAGTCGGGCAACCGTCCTTCGCGCGAACCGTTGGGATGGGACGGAGGATCCCCCGATGGCCAAGCGCCGTGCTGATGATCGCCACTTCACCCATGGCTCGGGCGGGGCCATGGCGGACGCGACCGCCGATGTCGCGCCCCGGCGCGAGGACCATGACCCGACCTCGCCGCACGCGCGGCCAGTTCGCGCGCTTCGCAAGACCGAGAAGCCCGATCAACTGGCCGACAAGCTGGCGGCGAGCGAGAACCGCGACGAGGCGCGGCTGGACGAGGGCATCGAGGAGAGCTTCCCGGCCAGCGATCCGGTCAGCGCGCACCACATCACCTGATCGAAACCCTCGCCCGGCCTCGTCCGTTCTCCGCATACCGAGAGAAGCTTAGGGAGGTTGGTCATGCCCAGAGGCGACAAGAGCGCCTACACCGACAAGCAAAAACGCCAGGCCGAGCACATCGAGGAAGGCTACGAGGATCGCGGCGTGGGCGCAAAGGAGGCGGCGCGCCGGGCCTGGGCGACCGTCAACAAGGAGTCCGGCGGCGGCAAGAAATCCGGCTCGGGACGCGGCAAGCCGACGAGCCACGCGTCGTCACGCAAGGGCGGGCGGATCGGCGGCTCGAGCCAGTCGCACGCCAGCCGCTCTGCGGCGGCCAAGAAGGGCTGGGAGACACGCCGGCGGCGCGGGCGCTAGGGTCCGGCGCCGCACCTCTGCGGGCGCGCCGCCGCGTCATCGCATCGCCTCCTTCTCTCAGTGGTAGATGAGGGCGATGAGGATGATGATCGGGATCGGCACCCCGATCAGCCAAAGTAGCACCGCACGACCCATGTCTGGCCTCCCATGCTCGGTTGTCGGGGACGGCAACGGGCGCGGCGGTCCGAAGGTTCCGCGGGGCCGCCGGTCAGCGCCGCTCGCGCAAAGCGCGGTGCCGCCGGGCGGTGACGACCAGCATCACGACCGATGCGAGCGTGGCGACGAAGCCGGCGAAGATCAGCTGGGCGAGCTGTTGTGAAGGGCCGCTCTGCGCCGAAACCGCCAGCAGCACGATCGAGAAGACGGCCGACGCCACCAGCGCCGCGGCGGCAAGGTTGCGCCCGCTCCGCGCCCGCTCCAGCTCCAGTTCGCGCGTGTCGGACGGCGCGGCCCCCGCGCCGGACGACGGCTCAGCGACGCCCGCGACGGCCGGCGGCGCTCGCGGCGCCTCGGGCGTCGGCGCCAGCAGGTCCCGGCCGACGAGGCGGCCGATGGAGCGCAGGGCGAGGCGCCAGCCGGGATGATCGGCCTGGCCCGTCCAGTCCGACAGGTCGAAATAGTTGATGCCGAAGAACTCTGTCGGCACCTCCATGCTGTCGAACGGCTCGATCGCGACGGGGACGAGGACGCCGCGGGCGCGGCCGACGCGGCATTCCTGCAGGACCCAGGAGCGCGTGAAGGCGATCGGCGACCAACACCCGAGGACCGCCTGGGCCGACTTCACCGCCTTGTCGATGACGATGGGGAACTCCGCCCCGCCGTCGATGCCGTCGACGTCGAAGAAAACGGTGAGACCCTTCGCCTCCAGGCCCTGCCTCAGCCGCTCGGCCCGCTCGCGCGACACCCGTGGGTAGGAGATGAAGACGTCGACCACGCGGCCCCCTTGTCGCCGAGCGCCGCCGTCCGTCTTCGGCCGACGCAGCCCGAAGTCTAATCCACTCCGCCGTTCAGGCGAACCGGGCCCGCGCGGCGAGCGCCGCCGGGCGGGCGTAGCAGCGGCCGAGCCAGCCGACGACATTCGGATAAGGAGAAAGGTCCAGGTGCATGCTGCGCGAGGGCGAAAGCACGCCCGCGACGTTGAGGTCGGCGACCGAGAAGGCGTCGCCGACCAGCCAGTCCGCCTGGGCGAGCGCGCGCTCGAGCGTGGCCAGCGCCGCGGCGATGGCGGGCCGCACGAGCTCGGCGGCGGCCGCCGGCGAAGCGCTCTCGCGCGTTTCGCGGCAGATCCAGGGCTCGAGCTCGCCCTGCGCCCAGAGACTCCAGCGCCAGACGCGGGCCTCGCTCTCGAGCGTCCGCGGATAGAGCCGCCCCCGCGCGTGACGCTTGGCGAGGTAGAGGTTGATCGCCAGCGACTCGCTGAGCGCCAGGCCGTCCTCTTCGATCAGCGGGATCGCGCCGGCCGGGTTCAGCGCCAGGAAGGCCGGCGACTTCAGCCGCGCATCGTCATAGGCGACGGGATCGTGGACGTAGCCCACGCCCAGCTCCTCGGCCATCCAGAGCACCCGCATCGTCCGGCTGCGGGCCGAGCCGTGAATCGTCAGCGCCATGGGCGAATCTACTGCCGGCCCGAAGGCTGTCCAGCGCGCGAAACTGGCATCGGCGCCGAACCGACACCAGACGTTGGACACCGCAACGACGAGCCTGCCGTACGCCCGATTGACAGGCATGACGACCGGCGCAAGATATCCCGCATAGGAACACGCTGTTCCGTATAACGGAACAGCAAGAGGGGGAACTCTTGGGCGCGCGGGGACTGGCTCTGGCACTTGGCTTGGCGCTGACCGGACTGGCGACCGGAGCCGGCGCGCACGACTATGTCTTCGTGCAGGCGACGATGACGAAGGACATCTACGTCGTCGACGCCGAGACCTATCAGGTCATCGACCGCATCCAGATCGGCGACTACACCGACGACGTCGTCGGATCTCCCGACGGGCGCCTCGCGTTCGGCAACGCCCAGATCGGGAGCGGCAGTCCGCTCGGTTGGGAAGCGAACGACGCCGGCAAGGTGTTCGCCATCGACACCGCGACCGACAAGATCGTGTGGTCGACCTTCGTCGACGGCTCGCCGCACCATCTGGCCGTCAGCCCCGACGGATCGCGCGTTTACGTGCCGCTGTTCGACCGCGCCTATCTGCTCGTGCTCGACGCCCACACCGGTCAGCAGATTCAGCGCTGGTACACGCTGACCGGCAACCACAGCACCGAGGTCAGTCGCGACGGCGCCCGGCTCTACGTGGGCAACATGCTGGCCGACCTGATCTGGGTCTACGACACGTCGGACGGCAAGATCGTCAGGGTCATCCACACTGGCGCCGCGGTCCGGCCGCTCAGGCTTGCGCCCGACCAGACCCACATCATCTATCAGCTGTCGCGCCTGCACGGGTTCAAGGTCAGCGACGTCACAACCGGCGCGCTTGCCAAAACGGTCTCCGGGCCGCCGCTGCCCGCCGCGGCGCAGCTGCCCGACGCCTACCCCTACACGATCGACCACGGCCTGGGCGTAACGCCGGATGGAGCCAGGCTACTCACCGCCTCGTCCATCGGCGGATACGTCGCCATCTACCGGCTGCCCGACTACACGCTGATTGGAACGGTCAAGGTCGGCGACGATCCCAACTGGGTAGCCTTCCGCTCCGACTCGAAAATCGCCTTCGTGACCGACCGCGGGTCGAACGCGCTTTCGGTCGTCGACCTTGCCGCGATGAGCGAGGTCAAGCGCATTCCCATGGGCCGCATGCCGCAGCGGCTGAGCGTCATCAGCGCGCCGCACCGCGAGGCGTCGATGGCGGCGGTCCCATGAGCGCCGATCGCCGCGCCTTCGTCGCGATGTCGGTGGCGGCCATGCTCGCGCCGCCCGCCGCGCGCGCCAGCCAAGCCGGTCAGACCGATATCGGCTATTGGGACGAGCCCATTCCCGTCGGCGACGTCCGCCTCGGCGACTGGCGCATCGCGCTCGTCGAAGGCGTGCCGATCTTCCTGCGCCGGCGCACGGCCGACGAGGTGCGCCAGGCAAGGGCCACGCCGCTCTCCGACCTGCCCGAGCCGGCCCGCGACGACACGCGCGCGCCGGGCGGCGAATGGCTGGTCGTCGCGGGGGTCTGCACCCACGCCGGCTGCCCGGTGCAGGCCGGCCTTGGACCCTACGCCGGCTGGCAGTGCTTCTGCCACGGCTCGGTTTACGACCTCTCGGGCCGCATCCGGCGCGGACCCGCCAAGCACAACCTGCCGGTCATCCCGCACCAGTTCGCCGCCGGGGCCATCACGCTCGCACGGCCGCGCGATTTCCAAGGAGCCGCCTGATGCGACGATCTCTCGCCGCCTGTCTCGCCATGGCCTTCGCCGCCACGCTCGGCGCGGCCGCGCAGGCCGCCGAACCGACGGCGCCCGGCCCAGGCCCCTACAAGGTCGTGAAGACCATCACCGGTGACGACGTGTTCTGGGACTACGGGACCGTCATCCCCGAGGAGCAGCGCCTCTATCTGGGACGCGAGGATGGCGTCTCGGTGCTCGACCTGAGGACCGACAAGCTGACGCCGGTGTTCGTCCCCGGCAAGCAAGTGCACGCCATCGTGCCGCTGCCAGGCGGGCGGGCGTTGTTCACCCAGGGCGCGGTCGGCCTCGCCACCGTCTTCGACCGCAAGAGCGGCAAGGTGATCCGCGACATCGACGTCGGCAAGAAGCCGGACGGGGCCGTGCGCAACCCGAAGACCGGCGAGGTGATCATCTTCGACGGCGTCTTGAACCAGGTCATCTTCGTCGATCCCGACAAGGGCAAGGTGCTGGCGCGCATCCCCGTCGAGGGTGAGCCGGACTCGCCGGTGCTCGATGGCAAAGGGCGGCTTTTCTTCAACATCACCGACCATAGCGAGGTCGCGGTCGTCGACCTCGCCAGCCGCAAGCTGGTCAACCGCTACGCGATGCCGAACTGCCAGGACGCCTCGCCGCTGGCGTTCGACAAGGCGCGGGGAATCCTGCTGGCGGGCTGCGCCAACCTGAAGGTGGTGGGCCTGAAGGCCAGCAACGGCGACATCCTCGGGACGGCCACGATCGGCAAATACCCGGACGTGATCGTGTTCGATCCGCTCCGCCACGTCTTCTACGCGCCGACCGTGATTCCGGGCTCGATGACGGTGATCGGCGAGGACCGCAACGGCGCGCCGGTGGCGCTGGCCAACCTGCCGCTCGCCTTCGGCGTCCACACCGACGCGCTCGATGCGGCGTCGGGCCGTCTCTACGTGCCGGCCGGCGACCTGAAGCTGGTCCCGGGACAGCGCCCGGCGGTTGGGGCGGGCACGTTCAAGATCTTCGTCGTCGACGTCTCGCACACGCCCGCCCGGTAGGCGGGGCGAAACCAGGGGGAGGGCGTATCCATGAGCAGGTTCAAGCTGCTGTTCGCCAGCGTCGCGGCCATCGCGGTCGGCGCCGCCAGCCAATCGCTGGCGGCCGCGCCAAACGCCGGCGCCGCAACCGGCGTCGCCGCCGACGCCGCCGCGGTTCAGCCCAGCCCGTCGGGCGCGGATGTGATCGTCACCGCGACGAAGCGGGAGACGCGGCTGCAGGAGACGCCGGTCGCCGAGACCGCGATCACCGCGCCCCAGATCGAGGCCAACCACATCATCTCGCTGCAGGACGTGGCGATCAGCGTCCCGAACCTGACCTACACACAGTTCAGCACGCAGGAATCCTACTTCTCCATCCGCGGCACGCTGATCAACAACAACGCCGCCGGCTGGGACGACGCCATCGCCACCTTCGTCGACGACGTGCCGACGACCGGCCTCGGCGACGTCAACCCCGACCTGTTCGACCTAGCCTCGATCGAGGTGCTGCGCGGGCCGCAGGGAACGCTGTTCGGCCGCAACGCCACCGGCGGCGCGGTGATCATCCGCACGCAGCCGCCCAGCTTCAGCTTCAACGGAAAGGTCGAGGCCACCTACGGCTCCTACAACCTCGTGCAGCTGCGCGGACTGGTCACTGGCCCGCTCAGCGACACGCTCGCGGCCAAGCTGGTCGTCGACTACCAGCACCAGGACGCGTACATCAACAACGTCTTCCTGCACGACAAGACCAACGGGACCGACCTCGCCGACGTCCGTGGCCAGCTGCTCTGGCGACCGAACGGCAAGTTCGAGCTCCTGCTCAGCGCCGACTACTTGCACGACTGGTCGGGCGGATATCCGACCCGGCTGCTCGCCAACTTTCAGCCCGTCGACTTCCCGCACCTTTCCTACAGCCCCTATGACACCAATCAGGCGTTCAACGGCTTCCAGCATCGCGACATTGCGGGCTTGTCGGCGCGCGCCACGTGGGACGGGCCGCTGGGAACGCTCACATCGATCACCGGCTACCGCTATGTCGACGCGAAGTTCCCCAACGACATCATCGGCGATCCCGAGAACGAACTGCCCACCGTCGGGCTCGTGCATGACACGCAGGTGAGCCAGGAGATCAGGCTTGCGTCACCATCGGATCAGCGCCTGATCTGGGTGGCCGGCATCTTCGCCCTGCACTCCGACAAGCGCGAGGGCGGGCCGATCGGCTTCTTCTTCAACCCGAACACCATCGCCGGCTTCTTCCTGCCGGACAACAACTACACCCAGTTCAACGATCAGAAGGTGGCGACTGACAGCGTCGCCGTGTTCGGCGAGGCGACCTACGCCTTCACGCCGGAGCTCAAGCTCACCGCCGGGCTCCGCGCGAGCTACGAGCGCAAGAGCGGCCATTCGATTGTGACCTACACGCTGTTCGATCCGGTCAATCTGCCGCCCGGGAACGCCACCTATTCCCATTCGTGGTCGGCGGTGACGCCGAAGGTGACGCTGACCTTCCAGCCTAACCACCGGATCATGGCCTACGTGACAGCGGCCGAAGGGTTCAAGAGCGGCGGCTACGATCTGTCGGGCTCCGGCGCGGGCGTCAACTCTGCGACCGTCAACGCGGCGCTTTCGCATCCCTTCAATCAGGAGACGGTCTGGAACTACGAAGCCGGCCTGAAGATGACGGCGTTCGACAATCGGCTGGTGTTCGACGCGGACGTGTTCGACGACGAGTACCACGACCTGCAGACATCCCAGCTGGTGGTGATCAACGGCGTACCCATCCCGCTGACCTCCAACGCCGGCGACGCCAAGGTGACAGGCGTTGAGGTGGAAACGCAGCTCGCGGCGACCGACTGGCTGACGCTGGGCGTGACCTACGCCTACATGGACGCGCGATTCACCTCGCCGAACACTGGTTTCACCAACAACCACATTCCCTACGCGCCGCAGAACCAGGTTCACCTCTCGGCGGACATCCACTATCCGCTGCCGGGGAACGCCGGGCGGCTCGCGATCGGCGCCGACTATACTTATCACTCGAAGGTGTTCTTCGATAACGGCAACACCGCGCCGACGTTCCTGCAGCGCAAGAGCATCTGGAACGGCATCGTCAACGGTCACATCGCCTGGGATTCCGCCGACGACCGCTGGAAGGTCGAGGCGTGGGGCAAGAACATCACCGGCCAGGAGCCGGCCCTGCACGCCGCCGACGTCACTGTGCTGTTCCAGGACGCCTTTGGGGGCGACCCTGGGAACGCGGCTCTTTTCCTGGTCAAGTATTACCCGGTGCGGACGTTTGGGGTGACCGTGACGCGGAAATTCTAGGCGCGGCTCCCGGCGCCGGCGGAGCCAGCGAATTGCCCAATCAGTCTGTCCTTGTCGCGTTGCGGGTGATGGAAGAGATCGCCGCGCACCAGCCGATCGGCGTCAGCGCCGTCGCGCGCGCCCTCGGCATCTCCAAGACCACCGCGCATCGATCGTTGACGACGCTGGCCGGGGCCGGCTGGATTTCGGCCTCGAACGACCGCCAGGCGCTCTGGAGCCTCAGCGTGCGCGCGCTGCTGGTCGGCAGCCGCGCCGTCGAGAGCCACGCCGGTCTGCGCGGCATCGCAGTGCCGGTGATGGAGGACCTTCGCCGCACGACGGAGGAGACCATCCACCTGCTGGTGCGCGACCGGGCGCACGTGGTGCTGATCGAGCGGCTTGACGGGATCAAGCCGGTGCGCGTGTTCAACCCGCTGGGCGGCCGCGCTTCGGTGTTCAAGACCAGCGCCGGCAAGGCGATCCTCTCGCGCTTGCCCCCGGACGACCTGCAGGCGTGCCTCGACGTGCTGCGCGCGCGGGCTGGTCAGGACGACATGCCCAGCTACGACGCGTTCATGCGCGAGATCGACGAGGTGCGCCGCTCGGGCTTCGCCATCAACCTCGCCGGAAATCAGCCCGACGTTCACGCGGTCGCCGCGCCGATCCTCGACGGCTCGGGCTACCCGGTAGCGGCGGTCACGGTGTCCTCGGTCCCGGAGCGGCTGCCGAAGGCCACCTGCCATCGAATCGCGACCTTCGTCGTCGACGCGGCGCGCCGCATCGGGGTCGGCCTGCGGGCGGCGGGGTGAGCGAAGCGCCTCGGCGAGGCCTTTGATCCAGCGCAATGCGTGGGCCCGGGGCGCGTGGTCAACCGGGTGGGCAACCCAAGGGCCCCAGCATGACTCCCCAAAAGCGAGGCGCTACGGACGTAAGCGAAACGGCGCAGGCCCTGGTGACGCTGATCCTTGGGGCGTTGGTCGTCCTTGCCTTCTGCGGGCTGGCCTGGCTGCTGCGCCCTGTCTAGGCGGCGCGAAGCGGCGCCCGATCAGTTCGCCGCGCTGACCAGGCGCGCGCCGACGGCTGTCAGCAGCCGGTCGTAAGCGCGGTCGACGATGTCGTCGAGCGAGGGCGTCTTGGCGAACATGTCCTTGGCGCCGGCGAGAATCTCGTCGCGGCTGGGCATCTGGGGCAGGTGGATGGCGGCCAGCGCCTCGCTCGCCCGCCGCCAGTCGCGGGCGAGGGCCTCCTGCAGAGCGGCGAGTTCGGCCCCTTGCAGGGCCTGGGCGATCGCCCGCGCGATGGGCTCGGGGTTGAAGCGCGCCGCGAGCTGCTCCGCCGCCCGTTCGATCACACGCGCGCCGACGCGATGCTCGCCGCGCAGCAGGCGTTCCGGCGGAAGCTTGAGGTCCCAGACCACGCCGATCCGTGAGAGGGCCAGGAGGATGTAGAAGGTCGCGTCCACCTCCCACCAGCGGAAGCCCTGGCGCGCGCTGCTCTGCCAGGCGTGATGGTTGTTGTGCCAACCCTCGCCCATGGTGGCGAGCGCGAGGACCAGGTTGTTGCGGGAGTCGTCGCCGGTCACATAGCGCGCTTTGCCGTGCACGTGGGCGAGCGAGTTGATGCAGAAGGTGGAGTGATAGACGAGCACGGTGCTCCAGAGGAAACCGACCACGAGCCCCGACCATCCGGCGAGGAGGAAGCACAGCAGGGCGGTGAGCGCGGCCGGCAGGTGTTCCAGCTTGTGCAGCCAGACCAGCTCCGGATAGCGCGTCAGATCGGCCACGCGCACCAGGTCGGGATCGGCATGCTTGGGGTCGAAGATCCAGCCGACGTGGGCGTAGAGGAAGCCGCGACGGCGCGGCGAGTGGGTATCCTCCAGCGTGTCGGAGTGCAGATGGTGCTGTCGGTGGTGGGCGGCCCACCAGAGCACGCTGTTCTGGGCGGTGGTCTGAGACAGGAACGCCAGCACGAACTGGAAGACGCGGCTGGTGGCGTAGGCGCGGTGGGAGAAGAGGCGGTGGTAGCCGGCCCCGACGGCGAAGATGCGCACCCAGTACAACACGACGCAGATCAGGAGCGCCCGCCAGCTGACGCCGGTCCAGATCGCCGCGAGGCACGCCAGATGCACGAGCACGAAAGGGACGGCCTGCGCGATCAGGCGAGTCCGGGCTCTTTGAGAGACCATACGGGGGACGGCTCCTTCGCCGTTCCTGCTAGGCCGCCGGGGGGCGCCCGACGCAGTGCAGGGGATGCGCCTTAGATGGGGCCGATGCGCTGGCAAAAGCAAGGCCGGGCGGCCGTGACGCCACGACGCACGGGCGCGGCGCGATTGCCGTTTGGGCCAGGTCGCGGCGTGGCCGACCGTGTGGCGCCAGGCCGATTTCCCCTTGTCGGACACGGTGCAGTCGATGCGGGTCGAACCCGGACGTGGCCGGCAGCGCAGCCGAGCGCGAGGCCCGTCGGGTGTCAGCGTCGGTTACGCGAGGGGCTGGTAATCACCTTTTTCGACGGCAAGGCGGCTCGCGTCAGAGCGGCCGCAGACAAACGCACACTCACCGGCCCTTGCCGCATGTCACCGGCCATCTCGCCGTCCAGGGCGGCGCGTTGAGCCGGGCCGAGATCGCTCCACCGCGGGATGTCGAACGCGCCCAGTGCAATGCCGCGCGGCTTGCCCGGTTCACTCTGGCCGTAGCTGAATCCTCGCTGATCGAGGAATTGCTCCGCCGCCCGCATCGCGGCGAACGCGCGACGCCCCTCGAACATGAAGGTCTCGACAGCCGGCGTTGGGGTTGGGGCGCCTGTGCTGGGGCGCGACCGCAGATCTTGCAAAGCCTCGTCTCGAGCCCTCGTCAGCCTCGCCATCCGCTCGTGCGAGCCGGTCGATGTGTCTGGGTGGCAGGTTGCCGACAATTTGCGAAAGATCGCTCCGACCTCGTCAGAGGTCGATAGGTCTCCGAGCACGTCACGCCAGTCGCCGCGCAGTGGCGCGACGACGAAGGCGCGCAGGATTTCGCTGAGCGTGGCGACCCCGTGCTGCTCCATCGCGGCGGCGCTTTCGACGTGTCGTCCGAGTGCGATCAGGTTGTCGAACACGGTCGTAAACCCGTCGCTTGCGAGGGCGAAGTGGCGGCCGTCGAGATCGAAGTCGACGGCGGCGCCTGGGTCGGCCGGCTCCACGCGGTGAGCCGCCGACGCGGCGTCTAGCGCAAGATCGGACGAAATGACGATGTCGCGCGCCCCCAGGCGCTCCAGCGCGCGCCCCAAGCGTCGGATCGCGTAGGCTGGGGAACGGCCGTGCGAACTTCCCGGATCGTTGTCACGCCGTTTGTGGCGGGGGGAACGCGCACGCCCGGCGGGCCAAGCTAGCCGCGCCACGTAGGGAACATCTCCGATCATTCCCTGCCCGTTCCCAGCAAAAATGTGATCGCCCAATCGCCAGTCGTCCCACACCGGCTGGCCCGGCCGTCCAGCCGCCTCGGTCTGCAAGGATTGGGCCTTTGGCGATGGCGCGGACACGCCGCGCGCCGCTCCACCTCAGGCGTTCACAGGCCGCCTCGTCAGGCGCGCCGCGCGACCGCGTTGTCGCCTAGGAGCCCCGCCGTCGGCAGCGCGAACGCGCATTCACGCGGCTTCAGCGTGAGAGCGGCCCGTGTCGCCGATCGCACGTCGGGAAAACGCCTCGCGAGATGCGCGGCGCTCGACCAGGCGACCGAGGGCGCCGGGCGGGTGAGAAACTGGAGACCTCGCGGGCTCCTCTTGGCGATCACAGCAAGCGTCATGGCGTTCTCCGCGGCGACCAATCCCAAATTGGGTCGGCTCGTGGGGAGGGGTTCAAAGGTCGCGCCACAGGCGAGGCGGTGTCGCCTCGAAGGCGATCGCCGCTGGACCGACAAAAGGATGCGCCCCCCGGGTGGGGACCCGAGGGGCGCGGGGACAGGTTGCTGTCAACGGTGCTGTGGGGACAGCCCCGTCAACGTCGAATATGCGGCAAGCCTGACAGTGGGAACCGACTTCCCCTTGCGGGCGAATGCGTCCGCTAGCGCCAGTTCAGAACGACCTTGCCGGCGTCGCCAGACAGCGCGGCGTCGAACCCCGTCTGGAAGTCCCGGGCGCAGGCGCGGTGGGTAATCAGCCGCTCGAGGTCGAAGCCGGCGTGGATCAGACCGAACATCTTGCGCCAGGTCTCGAACATCTCGCGGCCGTAGACGCCTTTGATCGTAAGAGCCTTCAGGATGATGCGGGACCAGGACACCTCCATCGCCCCGGCCGGAAGGCCAAGCAGCGCCAGGCGGCCGCCCATCGCCAGCGCGTCGACGGCCTGGTCGAACGCCTCCGGCGCGCCGGACATCTCGAGCGCCACGCCAAAACCGTTCTCGACGCCTTCACGAGCCATCACGCACGCCAACTCTTCCTTGGCGACATTCACGGGCCGCACGTCCGCCAGTCGGGTCGCGAGCTTCAGCCGGTAGTCGTTGATGTCGGTGATCACCACCGAGCGAGCGCCGGCGCGGCGGGCGATGGCGGCGGCCATCACGCCGATCGGACCGGCGCCCGTGACAAGAACATCCTCGCCGAGCAGATCGAACTGCTGTGCGGCGTGCATGGCGTTGCCGAACGGATCGAGCAAGGCGCCGACATCGTCGCTTACGTCCTCCGGCAGCACCGCGACGTTGAACGCTGGCAGGCAGAGGTACTCGGCGAACGCACCCTGACGGTTGACGCCCACGCCCATCGTGTCCGGATCCAGGTGAAAGCGCCCGGCGCGCGAGGCGGCGGAATGCGGGTTGATGATGTGCCCCTCGCCGGAGACGCGCTGGCCGAGCTTCAGCGGGCGGGTCACCCGTGACCCGATTTCAACGATCTCGCCGGAGAACTCATGGCCGACGATCATCGGCACCGGGATGGTCCGCTGCGCCCAGTCGTCCCAGCGGTAGATATGCAGGTCGGTGCCGCAGATGGCCGAGCGGCCGATCTCGATCAGCACGTCCTCGGGGCCGGGTTTGGGGATCGGGGCGCGGGTCATCCACAGCCCCTCTTTCGGCTCGAGCTTGGCCAGCCCGGTCATCGAGTGGGTCATTTCGCGGTCACTCCGCAGGCGTCGCGGGCGCGGACGAACGCGGCCGCGGCAGTGTCGATGTCCGCGGGCGCGAGCGCCGCGGACACCTGGGTTCGGATGCGCGCCTGACCGCGCGGCACCACGGGAAAGGAGAAGCCGGTGACGAAGACGCCGTCGTCGAACAGCGTCCGCGCCATCTCCTGCGCGAGCCGGGCGTCGCCCAGCATGACCGGCGTGATGGGGTGTTCGCCAGGCGGGAGATCGAACCCAGCCTCGGTGAGACCCGCGCGCAGCCGGCGCGCGTTGGCGGTCAGACGGCGGCGGCGTTCATGGCCCTCTGCGCTCGCCGCGATCTCGATGGCTTTGAGCGATGCGCCGCAGACCGCGGGCGCCAGCGCATTCGAGAACAGGTAGGGTCGCGCACGCTGACGCAGAAGCTCCACGATCGGACGCCTTGCGGCGACGAAGCCGCCCATGGCGCCGCCGAGCGCTTTGCCGAACGTGCCGGTGATGATGTCGATGCGGCCCGCGACGCCGCGATGCTCGGCGGAGCCACGACCGCCCGCGCCCAGCAGGCCGGTCGCATGGCAGTCGTCGACCATGACGAGCGCGTCGTAGCGGTCGGCGAGCGCCGCGATCGCCGGCAGATCTGCGATGACGCCGTCCATCGAGAAAACGCCGTCCGTGGCGATCAGGATGCTGCGGGCGCCGGCGGCGCGCGCCGCCTTCAGCTGCGCTTCCAGGTCAGCCATATCATTGGCGGCGTAGCGGTAGCGGCGCGCCTTGCAGAGCCGCACTCCGTCGATGATCGAGGCGTGGTTCAGGGCGTCGGAGACGATGGCGTCTTCCTCGCCCAGCAGCGGCTCGAACACGCCGCCGTTGGCGTCGAAGGCGGCGGCGAAGAGGATGGCGTCCTCGCAGCCGAGAAAGGCGGCGATCGCCGCCTCCAGTTCCTTGTGCAGCTCATGCGTGCCGCAGATGAAGCGGACGGACGCCATGCCGGCGCCTGCGCGCCGCGTTGCGTCGATGGCCGCCTCGGCCACGCGCGCATCGCCGGCCAGGCCCAGGTAGTCGTTGCTGCACAGGTTCAGCGCCTCGACCGCCTCCCCATCGCCGCGGCGAACGCGAACCCGCGCGCCCTGGGCGGAGGCCAGCACCCGCTCAGGCTTGGTCAGCCCCTGCGCGGCGATGTCGTTCAGGGTGTGCTGAATCCGGACGTGGAACGCCTGGTCGCTCATGATGAGGGCTCGAAGCAAAATCGGGGCCCAGCCCTGCGTCGCGCTGGCCGGGCGGCAGCCGCCGGGGCCGCCGGCGCAAGCCAATCGGCAGGACGCGGACGTGGCACGCAATCTGCAGCCGCCGGCTCGCGGGCGAGGGGTCGTCCTGGGGCTGAACTCCCCGGAACCTCTCCCTCGCTAGACCTGAAAGAGAGTCCCGGTTCATGGCGCTGGCGCTGGAGATTGAAGCATCCGCCGAGGCACACGCGCTCCCGCTGTGCGTGGATCTCGACGGCACGCTGATCCGGTCCGACCTGTTGGTTGAAGGCATGATCGCCGGGGGCCCCGCGCGGCTCCCGGGCGCGCTGTTCACGTTCATCGCCAAGGGCAAGGCAGCGCTCAAGGCGCATGTCGCCAGCGGCGCCGACCTCGAGGTCGACCACCTTCCATACGACAAGGCGTTGCTCGCCTACCTTCGCAGCCAAAAGGAAGCGGGCCGCTACCTGGTGTTGGCGACCGCCGCCCACGAACGCGTCGCCAAGGCGGTCGCACGGCATCTGCGACTGTTCGACGAAGTGATTGCTTCGACCTCGGCGGTGAACCTGAAAGGTCGGGCCAAGGCGGCGGCCCTCTGCGCGCGGTTCGGCGAAAAGGGCTTCGTCTACGCCGGCGACAGTCGCGCGGATCTGGCTGTCTGGCGTCGCGCGGCTGCGGCGGTGGTCGTGGACCGCACTGGCGGCCTCACCCGCCGCGCGGCGAGCGTCGCACCTATCGAGACATCATTCTCGACACGTCAGACCGCCTGGCCGGCCCTTATTCGCGCCCTTCGGCCGCATCAGTGGCTGAAGAACCTCCTGGTCTTCGTCCCCATCTTCACCGCGCATGCGCTCGGCGAAGGCAAGTCATGGCTCATGGCGGCGCTTACGTTCGTCGCGTTCTGCGCCACCGCCTCGGCCATCTACCTCGTCAACGACGCTGTCGACGTCCAGGCCGACCGCCGCCATCCGCGCAAGAGCCGACGCCCGTTCGCCAGCGGTGACCTGCCCTTCGGCGTGGGGCTCGGCGCTTCGGCCCTGCTGCTCGGTTTGGGGCTGGGCGTTGGCGCCGCAGCCGGTGTCGCGCTGGTCGTGGCCGCCTATGCGGCCATGTCTCTCGCCTACTCGGCCAAGCTGAAGGAGATGCCGCTCGCCGACGTCTTCATGCTGGCCGCGCTCTATACCATCCGGCTTTTCGGCGGCGGCGTCGCGACGGGGCACGAGCTGTCGTTGTGGCTGCTGGCCTATTCGGGTTTCCTGTTCCTCGGCCTTGCCATGCTCAAGCGCGTGACCGAGCTGCGGGCGGAAGGCGCCAACGACAGCGGCGCGAGCGGACGGCGAGGCTACACGCCGGCCGACGCGCAAATCCTGCAGATCTTTGGCTGCGCCTCGAGCTTCTGCTCGAGTCTGGTGCTCGCGCTCTTCGTGCAGCGCGAGGCGACGGCCGCCCAATACGCCTCTCCGATTCTCCTGTGGGCGACGGTTCCGCTCATGCTGTTCTGGCAATGCCGACTGTGGCTCTCGACCGCCCGCGGATACATGCACGACGATCCCATCGTCTATGCAGCGCGCGACTGGGTTTCCTGGACCGTCGGCGCGACGGTCCTGGCGCTGCTCTTCCTCGCTCACTCGGTCGCGATCTAGGCGCCCGGCTGTGACATTGCGCACGCTCCTCATGATCCTGTTCAGCGTCTCCCTCTCCGGGCTGGCGCAGGTCGCCTTCAAGGCTGGGGTCTCAGCGCCCGGCGCGCGGGCCGCTTTCGCGTCGCAGTCGCCGGTCGCGATGCTGCTCGCCATGAGCCTGAGCCCGGCGATCGTGGGCGGCCTGGCGCTCTATGGGGTCGGTACGGCCGTTTGGCTCGCGGTGCTCTCGCGCGCCCCGCTTTCGACGGCGTATCCGTTCGTCGGCCTGAGCTTCGTCATCACGGCCGGGCTCGGCTGGTGGCTGTTTCACGAACCGATCGGTCCCGCTCGGCTGGCCGGCACGGCGCTGGTTGTCGCCGGCATCGTTCTTGTGGCGAGGGGGTGATCATGAGTGGCGCTGTCGTTCCGACGCTCGGCCAGGTGTCGGCCACCTGGACCTTCTTCGAAGGCGAATGGCACGAGGGCAATGTCGGCATCATGGGGCCGCGCACGCATGGCGCGTGGCTCGGATCGACAGTGTTCGACGGTGCGCGCGCTTTCGAAGGGGTCGTTCCGGACCTCGAGGCCCATTGCGCACGCATCAACGTTTCGGCCGCCAACTTCCTGCTGAAGCCGATCGTGCCGGTCGACCAGTGGATCGGCCTGGTTCAGGAGGGGCTGAAGAAGTTCCCGGCGGACGCCGCGCTCTACATCCGGCCGATGTACTGGGCCGACCAGGGCTTTGGCGGCGGCGTGCGCTTCGACCCGGAGACGACCCGCTGGTGCCTGACGATGTACGAGGCGCCGATGCCGGAGCCGAAGGGCAGCGCCATCACCCTTTCGCCGTTCCGCCGCCCGACGAATGAGACCGCGCCCGTCGATGCGAAGGCGAGCTGCCTCTATCCCAACAACACGCGCGGGCTCATCGAGGCGTACGCGCGCGGGTTCGACAACTGCATCATCCGCGACATGCTGGGCGCCGTCGCCGAGCTTGGGAACTCCAACATCTTCATGGTGAAGGACGGCGTCGTTTTCACGCCGGCGCCCAATGGCGTCTTCCTGAACGGGATCACCCGCCGGCGGGTGATCGGCCTGCTGCGCGACGACGGCGTCGAGGTGCGCGAGGAGACGCTGTTCTACGAGGACTTCCTCGCGGCCGACGAGATCTTCTCGAGCGGCAACTACGCCAAGGTCTCGGCGATGATCCGCATCGAGGACCGCGAGCTGGGCGCCGGCCCCGTCTACCAGCGCGCGCGCGAGCTCTACTGGGCGTTCGCCCACGGCGGCTAGCGCCGCCTAGCCAGCCTTCGCCAGCGCCGCCGCGCGGATCTGGCCGAGCGTGGTCGAGGTGCTGATCGCGTCGACGTCGATCTTCAGGTGCAGGATGGACGGCAGGCCCGACGCGCGCGCCGCCTCGAAGGCGGCCGGAAACTGGTCCGTCGTCTCGACATTCGACCCGAACCCGCCGAACGCGCGGGCGTAGGCGGCGAAGTCCGGGTTCTTAAGGTCGGTCGCGGAAACGCGGCCGGGAAACTCGCGCTCCTGGTGCATGCGAATGGTGCCGTACGAGCCGTTGTCCGCGACGATGGTGATGATCGGAAGGTCGTACTGGACGGCGGTCGCGAACTCCTGGCCGTTCATCAGGAAGTCGCCGTCGCCGTTGATCGAGACGATCGCCCGGTCCGGATAGAGCCGCTGCATCGCGACGGCCGACGGCACGCCGTAGCCCATCGAGGCCGAGGTCGGTGCGATGTGCCCGCCCAGCCTGCGAAACCGCATGAACCGGTGGATCCAGCCGGCATAGTTGCCGGCGCCGTTGCAGATGATCGCGTCCTCAGGGAGATGCTCGCGCAGCCAGACGATCACCTCGCCCAGGTTGACCGCGCCGGGCTGCGGCGTCGCCGTCTCCGACCAGGCCATGTATTCGGCGTGCGCGGCGCGGGTCTCGGCCGCCCAGGGAATCGCCTTCGGCGGCTTGAGCGCGGCCACGGCCGGCGCGAACCGCCGCGGCGAGGCGTGGATGGCGAGCGCCGGCGCGAAGACCCGCGCAAGCTCCTCAGCCCCCGGATGCACGTGCACGAGCCGCACGCCCGGATTCGGGGCGCCGAACAGTTGGTAGCCCTGGCTGGCGATCTCGCTGATGCGCCCCCCGATCCACACGATGAGGTCGGACGCCTTCACCCGGGCGATCAGCTTCGGGTTGGGGGCGAGGCCGAGGTCGCCGGCGTAGTTCGGGTGCAACGCGTCGAACAGCGGCGCGCGGCGATAACTTGTCATCACAGGGAGGTCGAAACGCTCTGCAAAGGCCTGGATCTCGGCGCGCGAGACCTCGTCCCAGCGTGCGCCGCCCAGCACGATCAGCGGGCGGCTGGCGCTTTCCAGCATGCCGGCGAGCGCCGCGACGTCGTCGGCGGCCGGCGCCGTCTCGGTCGGTCGGAACGCGGGCGCATCCGCCGCGATGATGGTCTCGCTCAGCATGTCCTTCGGCAAAGCGACCACGACTGGACCGGGCCGCCCCGATGTCGCCGTGTGGAAGGCGCGCGAAACCATTTCCGGCGCCCGCTCGGCCACGTCGATCTCGGTGGTCCACTTGGTCATCGAGCCGAAGACGGCGCGATAGTCCATTTCCTGAAAGGCTTCGCGCTCGCGCAGCGCGCGTTCGATCTGGCCGACGAACATGATCACCGGCGTCGAGTCCTGCTGGGCGATGTGAATGCCCGCCGAAGCGTTGGTCGCGCCCGGCGCGCGGGTGACGAAGCACACCCCTGGGCGCCCGGTCGCCTTGCCGACCGCGTCGGCCATCATGGCGCAGCCGCCTTCCTGGCGGCAGACGGTGACCGTGATCGGGGAGTCGCGCAGCGCGTCGAGGACCGCGAGGAAGCTCTCCCCTGGCACGCAGAACACGTGCTCGACGCCGTGGATGACCAGCTGGTCGACCAGCGCCTGCGCGGCGGTGCGAGCCTTGGGGTTGGGTTGCATCGGGGCGTTCATCGAACCACCCGCGGCGTGCGGCGGCTGGTCCGGAACTTGCGAGCACCGCGTTGAGCGGTGGGGTTCAGCGGCATTGTCGAATGGCCCCGGCGAATTGGCGTCGCAAACGCGACGATCGACCCGACAAGGAGCAAGACTCGTGCAAAGCGTGGTTCAAGGTTCGGTCCGAGAGTTGGTCGCGGAGCAGTTCCGCAGCACGGCGTTCGATCAGGAACGCGAGATGCAGCCGCTGACCGACAATCTGGTGCTGCTCGACAGCGGCCTGGATTCTCTCTGCTTCGCCATCATCGTGGCGCAGCTGGAGGACGATCTCGGCGTCGATCCCTTCTCGGACCTCGACGACGGCTTCTTCCCCGTCACGTTCGCGGACTTCGTAAAGCTGTACGAGGCGGCCGTGGAAAAGGCGGCGGCCTGACATGACCTCGCTGCGCCGCCGCGTGGCCCAGGCCTCGCCGGCCACCGCACGTCTCCACAGCCCGGCGGCCAGCGTGGGCCTGGCCGACCTCGCGGCGCACACCGGGCTCGGCGCGGCGCGAGGGCAACTCGCCGGCGCCGCGGTTCTGTTGCGGACCGCCGAGCAACTTGGCGCCGCGCAGGCGCTGGTCGAACTCGACGGCTTGGCCCGCCGGCTGGTGCTCTGCCCGCCCGATCTGGCCGACGAACACCTCGCCCTCGTGGTCGAGACCGCGGGTCTGGACGCCGTCGTCACCGACGCGCCGGACGAAGCGCTGGCCCCCCTCGGCTTGCCGGTCCACGTGCTGAGCGAGCCGACCGAGGCTGTGCCGGAACGGGACGCCGAGCGGGCGACGGAATGGCTGCTGTTCACCTCCGGCACGACCGGCGCGCCGAAGATGGTGATTCACTCGCTGGCGGGCCTGACCGGCGCGATCCGCCCGGCGACGACCGCCGCCAATCGCGTTGTCTGGGGCACCTTCTATGACATCCGCCGCTATGGCGGCCTGCAGATCCTGCTGCGCGCGCTCACCGGCGGCGTGAGCCTTATCCTGTCCGACACCCACGAGCGGCCGGCCGACCATCTGGTGCGGCTCGGTGCGCTGAACGTAACCCACCTCTCCGGGACGCCGTCGCACTGGCGGCGGGCGCTGATGACGCCGCAGATGGCGGCGATCGCGCCCGGCTATGTGCGCCTCTCCGGCGAGATCGCCGACCAGGCCGTCCTTGACAACCTGCGCCGAGCCTTCCCGAGCGCGGCCATCGGCCACGCTTACGCCTCCACCGAGGCCGGGGTCGGCTTCGAGGTGAACGACGGCTTCGAGGGCTTCCCGGCGTCGATCGTCGACGCGCCAGGCCCGGTCGAGATGAAAGTCGAGGACGGCTCGCTGCGCATCCGGTCCACGCGGACCGCCAGCGCCTACGCCGGCGACGAGCCAGCACTCGCCGACGCCGAGGGCTTCGTCGACACCGGCGACATGGTCGAGCTCAGGGGCGATCGCTTCCACTTCGCCGGGCGGCGGAACGGCGTCATCAACGTCGGCGGCCTGAAGGTTCACCCGGAAGAGATCGAGGCGGTCCTCAACCGCCACCCCGCGGTCGCCGCCTCGCTGGTGCGCGGCCGCAAGAACCCGATCACCGGCGCCGTCGTGACGGCCGCGGTGACGCTGGTCGACCCCGCCGCCGCCGAGACGCCGGAAGCCCAGCGCGAGCTGCGCGCCAGCATCCTGGACTCCTGCCGCGCCGCGCTGCCCCCGCACAAGGCGCCGGCTTCGGTGCAGTTCGTGCCGTCGCTGGCGGTCACGCCCGGCGGCAAGATCGACCGCGCCCATGCCTGACAACACCAAGACGGTCATCGTGACCGGCGCCAGCCGCGGCCTTGGCCTGGCGATCACGCGCCGCCTCGCCGCCGACGGCTACCGCGTTGTGGCCGTGGCGCGCGGCAAGGGCGAACTTTCGGGCGCCGGCGACGGAGGCGAAATCGTCTTTCGCGCCTACGATCTGTCGGACGTCGAGGGCATCGGCGTTTTCGTGCGCGATCTTCGCGCCGAGTTTGGCGCCCCCTACGGCCTCGTGAACAACGCGGCGCTGGGGACCGACGGCCTGCTCGCCAACATGCATCTGCGCCAGATCGAGGCGCTCGTACGCCTCAACACGCTCTCCCCGATCGTGCTCACGAAGTACGTGGCGCGGGCCATGATGGCCGCCGGCGAAGGCCGCATCGTCAATATCAGCTCGATCATCGCCTCGACCGGTTACAGCGGTCTGGCCGCCTACGGCGCAACCAAGGCGTCGCTGCTTGGGCTGACGCGCTCGCTGGCGCGGGAGCTTGGACGGCTCAACATCACCGTCAACGCGGTCGCTCCGGGCTTCATGGAAACCGAGATGACCAGCGGCATGGGCGAGGAGCAGCGCGATCAGGTCGCGCGCCGAAGCGCGCTTCGGCGCATGCCGCAGCCGGACGATGTCGCGGGAAGCGTCGCCTATCTGATGGGCGAGGGCGGGCGCAACGTCACCGGGACCGTCCTTACGGTCGACGCCGGCAACACCGCCTAGAGCTTGAGGGTCTCGCGAACGCTCGCCGGCCAATCGGCGATCGTCGCGCCGTGCGTGGCGAACAGCGCCACCGCCAGCCGGTCCATCCCGAACGCCACACAGCCCGAGTGGGCCATCGCGCCGTCGCTGGTGACGAGGTCCCAGGCGTGGCCGAAGTGCTCGCGGTGATAGTTGAAGCTCATGCAGGCCGTCGGCGCCTCTTCCGAGCGGATCGGGATCAGGAGTTCGAACTTGAGCTGTTGCGAAAGCTGGCTGATCGCCACGATCTGGCCGCCGCGACCGAAAAAGGGGTCGCTGGCCACGTCGACCTTGTAGGTGAGGCCGAGCGCGTCGGCGATCCCGCTGGCCCGCTCGATCCACTGGCCGCGGAAGGCCTGGATCTCGTCCGGCGTGCCGATGCAGAGGTATTCGCGCATGCGGAAGGACTGGAACCGGTCGATGTCGCGCGAAGGCTCGCGGCGAAAACAGTCGCTGGCGACGTCGAAGATCAGGCCGCCCGCCGGCACCGGTCCGCGCTCGGCGGCGATCGGATAGGCCGGGTAGCAGGCGGCCGGGCTGAGCACGAGGTCGGCCGCGCCGAGGGCGTCGGTCCAAGGTTCGCCCTGGTCGAAGCGGTCGACGACGCCGCGGATCTCCGGTTCGGTGCCCGAAAGGCAGCTGACGCAGCCGAGCAGGTTGGGGAAGCTCTTCAGGTATCCGTGACGTTCGAGCTGCGCGCGGCTCATCACCGGCGGGAAGCGCAATACCTCGGCGCCGGCCGGGCGATGACTCGAGATAAGCGCCGCCAGCGCCTCGACGACGCTCTCGTAGACGCCGGTGCGGGCATAGACGCCATCGACGCCGCTCGGATGGAACAGCGTTTCCGCGAGCCGCGACAGGCGGTCGTCGCCGGCGTCTTCAACAAATCGGGATTTGCCCAGCATCGGACCCTCAGTTGCGGATGGTTTGCGGAAGTTCGGCGACCAGACTGGTCGCTGACAGGTTGGCGAGAATGCGCTCGTTGTTGATCATGATCGGCGCGGAGAGAATGTCGCGCAGATGCCGGCCGAGGCTGGACTCGTTGTCGTTGCGATAGCCCGAGAGGCCGCAGGCGCGCAGCGCGCTCATGACAGTCTCCACGGCGAGTTCGGAGACGTCGACCTTGAGCAGCGTGATGGCGTTCTGGAACTCGAGCGCCGCCAGGGCCTCGCGATTGTCCTTCAGGGCGTCGTAGCGCCCGGTCATGGTCGCCAACAGGGCGCGGAGCGCGCGCAGCGACACCATCGCTTTCGAGACATACGCGGCGGCTGGAGGCATTTGCCCGTCGGCGTTGCGAGCGGCCTTGCGCACGAAGCGGCGGGCGCGTTCGACGGCGCCGGCCGCCACGCCGGCCCATGCGGCCGACCAGAAGAGGTGCGCCGACGGCGTCATCGTCTCAGCGTGGATGCGCGCGTAGGGCTGCGGCAGGATCTGGACCTGGTCGGCGTCGGCCTTGAGCGCGAAGCCTCGGCTGGCGGTCCCGCGCATGCCGAGCGTTTCCCAGGTCTGGGTCGGCGCGAGCGTGTAGTCCGCCTTCTCGAGCACAAGGAGCACTTGGTCAGAGGCGGCGGCGTCCGCAGCGCGGCGGGCCGTGGTGACGAGGCCGTCGGCGGACTCGCCGTAGGAGATCACGCTGGCGTCGCGGTTCAGCTGGATGCGGCCGTCGGCGTAAACCACGGGCGCGGCGCTGGAGCGGACATTGCCGCCGGCTTGGCCCTCCGTGGTCGATGACGCGAGCAGCAGCTGCTGAGCGGTGAGGCGCCGCACGAAGGCCTCGTGCCAGGCGCTGTCCTGCCGGTGGCGGACGACGCAGGCGACCTTCACGCTGTGCATGGCGTAGATCATCGCGGTCGAGGCGCAGGCTTGGCCGAGGATGAAGCAGACCTCGACGATGTCGCCGTGGCTGGCGTCGGCGCCGCCCAGCGCGCTCGGCGCGAGCAGACCCATCAACCCCTCTTGCTTGGCGGCCGCGATCGCCTCGGTCGGGAAGCGTCCCTCGCGGTCGACCTCCTCGGCGTGCTGGGCGGCTATGAAAGCGACTCGGCGCGCGCGCTCAGCAATGTCGGCGGCGCCCTCATTCGGCGCCGGTTGCATCGCATCGACGCGATCGGTGACTTCGGTTCCCAGATCATCGGCCATGGTTTGGACGCCCCGTCCAGTCAGTGAATAGGATTCGCCGTCTGCAACGCCACAATTCGGGTGGCACGCATCTGGCTTTCAGCCAACGTAACTGAGCGTCTCTTGGTCAGAGTGTTCCAAATTCATCCAGAGTACTTAGTAAGCGATACTCTGAAGGTGGAACTGGCCCAGAAACGATCAACAACGTGACCGATACGACCCATTGCAAGACAGGCGCCATGAAACACCCAGGCGCCGGGGCCAAGGAGCAGAGATATGGCGGACGGTAACCTCGTCTCGCGGCAGGCGAGGATCTTCAGCATCGTGAGCGCAATGCTCGCCAAGCAGGGCTTTCCAGGCCAGGTCGAACCCAACCAGTCGCTGCAGGAGGCCGGGCTCACCTCGCTCGACTTGGTCAACCTGATGCTGGCCATCGAAGCCGAGTTCGACTTCGAGGTTCCCCAGGACGAGATGACGCCGGAGAACTTCTCGAGCGTGCGCGCGATCGAGCGCCTGCTCGACTCCTTCGTCCCGGCCTGATGGCCGCTCGCGCGATGACGCTGGACCGCGGCGCACAGCGTTTCCTCAGGATGCTCAGCGCCTCCGCGGGCGACGGCGGCAGGCGAAACGCGGCGGACCGCCGGCGCTCGCTCGAGGCGTTGGCTGCGCTCGCCGAGGAGACGCCGCCCGATCCGGTCGATGTGCGCGACCTGTTGTCGCCGGGCGAGCACGGCGGCGTTCGGCTCCATCTCTACCGCCCCGCGGAACTGCGCGGCGACGGCTGCCTCGTCTTCTTTCACGGCGGCGGCTGGGTCGCCGGCGGCCTCGCCACCCACGACGGCGTGTGCCGCAGGCTGGCGGCCGCAGGCGGCATGCGCGTGCTGGCGGTCGACTACCGGCTCGCGCCCGAGCACCCGTTCCCGGCCGCCGTCGAGGACGCTCTGGCCGTGGTCCGATGGGCGGCGGACGAAGCCGACGCGCTCGGATTCGACGCGCGCCGCCTGGCGGTCGGGGGCGATAGCGCCGGCGCAGGTCTTGCCGCCGTGGTCACGCAGACCCGCGAGCGACCACCCATCGCCGCCCAACTCCTGGTCTGCCCGATCCTTGATGTTACGAACCAGAGCGCTTCGCGTCACGCCTTCGCACACGGATACTTCCTGGACGCCGCCACGCTCGAGGCTGACCTTGCCGACTATTGCGGCGCCGGGGTCGACCGGGCGGACCCCCGCATCTCCCCGGCGCTCGCGCCCACGCTCGAGGGCCAACCGACCACGCTGATCCACGCGGCCGAATATGACCCGTTCCGAGACGAGGCGATCGCCTACGCGGGCCGCCTGACCGCGGCCGGCGTCGACACGCGCCTGACCGTGTGGCCAGGCTTGATCCACTATTTCTATGCGTTGCCGCGGCTGATCCCGGCGGCGCTGCCGGCGCTGTCCGCGATCGGGGAGGAGCTGGCGGCCGCGCTGGCCTAGAGGCGGACGCCGCCTTGTGCGATCTCGGCGAACAGCCCCGCATCGAGCGGGACATAGCCGCCCGCACGCGGATCGTCGAAGTAGAGCCGGTCCGTCATCTTGGCGGGGTCGAACCCCTCGGCTGCGAGGCGGCCCGTCGTCCGCTTGAACGTCTCGGTAAACGCAAGCGCCGGCGTCAGCCGCAAGAACATGGGCCGTGCATAGGCCGGCAGCCGGCTCGCCAGCTCCGCGTGAAGCACGCCGAGATCGAAGCCGCTGCCCTTGACGATGGCGGCCATGCCAGCCCGACCCTCGGCGCCTGGAACAGTCACACCGTATACCGACGCTGCGCTCACGCCGGGGCAGCTCTCGATGACGCTGGCGACTTCGCCGGTCGACACATTTTCACCCTTCCAGCGGAACGTGTCGCCGATCCGCTCGACGAAACGGAAGAAGCCGCGCTCGTCGATGCGCATCAGATCGCCGGTCCTGAGCCAGGCGTCGCCGCGCTCGAACACATCGCGCAGCACCTTCTTCTCCGTCTCGGCGGCGCTGGTGTAACCCTCGAAGCGATGCGCCGGATCTCCGCTGGCCTCGATCCGGCCAATGGCCTCGCCCGCCTCGCCCGGCCGGCAGCGGACGCAGAACCCATCGGCGCCGCGCGCCGGGGCGCCGGTCAGCGGATCGAAGGCGACGAGCGCGGCTGGGAAGCGGTGCGCCATGAATCCGGGCACCCGTCCAATGGCCCCCGGCTCGCCCTCGGCGTTGAACAGCGAGAAATTACCCTCGGTGGCGGCGTAGAACTCGAGGATCCGCGGGATCGCGAACCGCTCCTGGAACGGTGTCCAGACGGCGCCGCTCAGCCCGTTGCCGCACGCGATGCGCAGATGGTGGTCTTTGTCACGCGCGTCGGCCGGCGCGCTGAGCAGATAGCGACAGAGTTCGCCGATGTACTGAAACAGCGTGCAATCCCAGCGCCGGATGTCGTCCCAAAAGCGGCCCGCCGAGAACTTCGGCGCGATCACCACCGAGCCGCCGCCGACGAGCAACGCCCCGGTGGCCACGACGCCGCCGACGCTGTGGTACATCGGCAGGCAGTCGTAGAGGCGGTCGGCCGGGCCGGCATCCAGCATGCCGGCGAACCAGGCGCTCCAGCTCATCACGCGGCGATGGCTGACCCGAGCGGCCTTGGGCAGGCCCGTCGTTCCGGAGGTGTAGATCAGCAGCGCAGTGTCGTTGACGGTGACGCCGCGGCGCTCAGCTGGCGTAAGTCGCTGCGACGGGAGCGCGTCGATGGCCGCGAGGAGTCCGCCTGGCCCGCGGTCGAGCACGTCGAACGAAGGCGGCGCCGGCAGCCGCGCCGCGGCGGCGCGAGCTGGCTCGGCGAGCTCGGGAGAGGCGATCACGTGGCGCGGCGAGGCCGCAGCCAGGCTGTGGACCAGTGCGTCGCCGCGCAGGTTGGTGTTGATCAGCGCGACCACGACACCGACCGCGGTCAGACCGAGCCAGGCGGCAAGGTACTCGGGCCGGTTGGAGGCGACGACGGCGACGGCGTCGCCTTTCTCCAGGCCGTTCGCAAGCGCCCAGCGCCCGTAGCGACGGGCCCGCAGCGCCAGCTCGGCGTAGGTGAACCGCTGGTCGTCGGCCAGCAGGGCCGGGGCATCGGGTTGCGCGAGCGCCTGCGCCTCGACGACCTCCGAGAGCACGCGCTCCGGTTCTTTCTCGATGCGAGCGGTCAGGCTGAGCGCGCGCAGCCAAGCCTTGTTCGCGCTCTCCCTCGGCGCCGGACGGGCGAGGCTCGCCTGCATGGAAATCCTCACATTCCTCGGACGCGGCCAGCTTTGGCACACGCGCGCGCTTTCCCTTGCAATCCAAGGGCCAGAAGGCGGCGCGCCTCTTGCAGCAGCGAGCGTCGCCACAGGCAGCCGCCCGAATCCGAGACGGGCGCGCCACGGCGCAGGAGGCCGGTATGCGTCCAGAGACGATCGCGATCCACGGCGGATTCGACTCCGATCCGACCACCCACGCCGTGGCCGTGCCGATCTACCAGACGGCCTCTTACAGCTTCGACAGCGCCGCCCACGGCGCGGCGCTCTTCGACCTGGAGGCGGAGGGCTACCGCTACAGCCGCATCAGCAACCCCACGACGGCGGTGCTGGAGAAGCGCATCGCCGAACTGGAGGGCGGCGTCGCCGCGCTGGCCGTCGCATCGGGGCAGGCCGCGCTCTACTACGCCTTCGCCAACGTCGCCGACATCGGGGGCAACATCGTCTCCGTGCCGCAGCTCTACGGCGCGACCCACACGCTGCTCGCCAGCGTCCTGCCCCGACAGGGCGTCCAGGGCCGCTTCGCCGCCGGCGACCGTCCCGACGACATCGCGCGCCTTATCGACGACAACACCCGCGCCGTCTTCTGCGAAAGCATCGGCAACCCGGCCGGCAACATCTGCGACGTGGCGGCGATCGCCGAGGTGGCGCACGCGGCGGGCGTTCCGCTGATCGTCGATAACACCGTCGCAACGCCGATCCTGTGGCGACCGATCGACCACGGCGCTGACATCGTGGTCCAGTCGTTGACGAAGTATCTCGGCGGGCACGGGACCACGCTGGGCGGGGCGATCATCGACGGCGGCTCGTTCCCATGGGCCCGCCACGCCGACCGGTTCCCGACCTTCAACGAACCTGACGAGTCCTATCACGGGCTGGTCTACGCCGAGCGGTTCGGGCGCGAGGCGTTCGTCGCCCGCTGCCGCAGCGTCTACCAGCGCACGACGGGCGCGGTGCTGGCGCCACTGAGCGCGTTCCTGTTGCTGCAAGGCATCGAGACGGTGGCGCTGCGGGTCGAGCGGCATGTCGAGAATGGCCGCCGCGTGGCCGAGTTCCTGCGCGACCACCCGCGGGTCGAGTGGGTAAGCTACGCCGGCTTTCCGGACAGCCCCCACCACGCCCTGGCGCAGAAGTATCTCGGCGGTCGCGCGCCCTCGCTGCTGGCCTTCGGCGTGCGCGGCGGGCTAGACGCCGGCGTGGCCTTCTACGACCGGCTGGGGCTGATCAAGCGGCTGGTGAACATCGGGGATGCGAAGTCCCTCGCCTGCCATCCGGCGTCGACGACCCACCGGCAGATGTCGGCCGAGGACCAGCGCAAGGCCGGCGTGCGCCCCGAAATGATCCGCCTCAGCATCGGCATCGAGCACATCGACGACATCATCGCCGACCTCGACCAGGCGCTTGGCGGTGTCGCCGCGGCGACGCGCGCCGCCGCGGCGGTTGGCGCCTGAGGCGGGCCGATGGCTGACGGGAGCACCGCCGCCGAGGGCCGTCGCGGGCCAAAGCCGCGCTTGCGGATCGGGCTGGTCAACAACATGCCGGACGCGGCGCTGCAGGCGACCGAACGGCAGTTTCGCGGCCTTCTCACGGAGGCGGCCCGCGGGCGATTCGACATCGACCTGCGCCTCTACGCGCTGACGGGCGTGCCACGCGGCGACGCCGCGCGAGCGCTGCTCGACGCGCGCTACGAATCGCCCGCAGTGCTGCGGCGCTGCGGCGCCGATGCGCTGATCGTCACCGGCAGCGAGCCGCGCGCCGAGGACCTGCGCCAGGAGCCCTACTGGGACGAACTGGCCGGGCTGGTGACCTGGGCGGACAAGCATACGACGTCGAGCCTCTGGTCCTGTCTCGCCGCCCACGCCGCGGTGCTGCACCTGGACGGTATCGAGCGTCAGCGGCTGCCGGCGAAACTTTCCGGCGTCTACGCTTTCGAGCGCGCGGCCGACGGCGGCCTGCTGCGCGGGCTCTCGGGCAGCGTCGTTCGCCCGCACTCGCGTTACAACGGCCTTCTCGCCGACGACCTGGCCGCAAGCGGCTATCGCCTCCTGACCAGGGCCGACGACGCCGGCGTCGATACGTTCATGCGGCGGGACCGCAGCCTCTTCCTCTTCTTCCAGGGCCACCCCGAGTACGACCCGGACAGCCTGATGCGCGAATACCGCCGCGACGTCGGCCGTTTCCTCCGCGGCGAGCGCGGCGAGATCCCGAACATCCCCGCCAACTACTTCGACGCAGCGACCGCACAGTCTCTTCGTGTGTTCGAAACCCACGCGCGGCAAAGTCGCGAGGCAGGCGCCGCCGCCTGGTCAGACGCGTTCATGGCGGGGTTCGCCGACCGCGCGCCCTGGCGGGCCAGCGCCGCTAAGATGGTGCGCAACTGGCTGAGCCTCGTCGCGGAGCCGCAGGCGGCTGAGGTCGTCCCGTGAACGCGCAGACCTCGACCGCCGAGCGCACCGGTGAGCTCCGGTCGCTGTTCGCACGCGTCTCGCGCAAAGCCCGGGTGGTCGTCCCCATCAACGACGCGGCGGCGGACCCAAAGAACACAGCGCCCGCCTTCTTCTGTGTGCACTCGCTGTCGGGCGCCGGCGGGACAGATTTCATCGCGCTGGCCAATCGGGTCGGAGACGGCCTGCGCATCTTTGGGGTTCAGGCCCCTCCGAAACGGATCGACGAGCCGATGTTCGGCGCCACGGTGCCGTCGATCGCGGCCATCTACGCCGACGCCTTGTCGGACGCCCAACCCGCGGGACCCATTCATCTTGGCGGGTGGTCGGCCGGCGCCCCGATCGCGCTCGAGGTCGCTCACCAGTTGCGCCGCCTCGGCCGCGAGGTGGGCCTGCTGGTCGCGATCGAAGGCGGCCCGGAGATTGCGCACGACGGGGTCCGGCGTTGGGACCCTCGCTACTGGCTTCGCGTCGCGGCGAACGCCCCGGCCTGGTGGCGCGACACCCGTTCGATGAAGCCGGACTTTCCTCTTGGCGACGCGATTAGATTCGCCAGGTCCATCGGCGCGCGCGTGCGTCGGGGCGGCGGGCGCGGCGAAGGCCGCGTGCGCGCCAGCGAACACATCGAGCAGTTCGGCTCCATGGATCGCTACCCGGCCGCCCAGCGCCAGTTCATGGTCCGGCTCTACGACGCGATCATGCAGTACGAACCCGCGCCTTGGGATGCGCCGGTCGTCGTCTACGAAGCCAGCATCAAGCCCGCCGCCACGCTGCCGCAGTATCTGGAGCGCTGGCGCATGATCGCGCCGCAGGCCGAGCGCGTGGTGCTGGACGGCAATCACGTCACGATCATGCGCGAGCCTTGGGTCGGCCAGCTGGCCGGGGACCTGAAGCGCCGCATCGGAACGACGGAAGCAGCGGCGTAGCGATGGCCGCGACCCAACCCGCAGTCCTGACGACGCTGACGACGCACCGCCCGCAGGCCTGGGGCTGGATGGCGATCGCACTCATTTCCACGCTCGCGCTCGCCGCCGCGGTGCTGTTCCGTTTTGGCGCCGGCCGCGACGGGACGGAGCTGGCGTTGAAGATGACCGCGCGGCTGGCGTTCGCCTTCTTCTGGCCCGCCTTCGTTGGCGGCGCGACCGCGCGCCTGTTCGGCGCTGCGTTCGACCCCGTCGCCCGACGAGCGCGCGTGCTGGGGCTCGCCTTCGCCGCCGCGCTGGCCGTGCACCTGACGCTCGTCGCGTGGATCAGCTGGATCGGCGACGCGCCAGGGCTTCGCACCTTTCTGATCTTTGGCGTGGGCGCCGGCTGGACGACGCTCCTGGCCCTGGCGTCGTTCAAGGCGCTCGGCGCGCAGATCAGCCCTCTCGGTTGGTGGGTGCTTCGAAACGTTGGGATGAGTTATCTGCTGTTCGACTTCGCGCTCGACTTCTTCAAGCCCCCGCCGATGCACTCGCTGCTGGTCAAGGTCGAGTACGTCCCATTTCAGCTGCTCGTGGCCATGGCCGTGGCGCTACGGTTGGGCGCGTGGGTCAAGGACCGACGGCAGGCCTCCTAAGCCTCATCGCGCAGCGGTCGCGGCGAGTTGATGGCGGTAGGCCTGGTACCAGTCGCAGAACGCCTTCACGCCGACGGTGACCGGTGTCGAAGGCTTGTAGTCGATGAGAGCCTCGAGCAGCCGCGTGTCGGCGAACGTGGCGGGCACGTCGCCCTTCTGCATCGGCAGCCGGTTCACCCGCGCGCGCCGGCCGAGCGCACGCTCGATCGCGGCGACGTAATCGAGCAGCTTTACGGGTGCGCCGCCGCCGATGTTCACGAGCCGCCATGGCGCGATCGGGCTCAGCGAATCCACGCCGGCGGGACCGACCGGCTCGCCTTGCCGCGGGCTCTGCGGAATCAGCCGAACGATCGCCTCGACCAGATCGTCGACATAGGTGAAGTCGCGCACCATGTCGCCGCCATTGAAGAGGTCGATCGGCCGGTCCTCGAGCATCGCCTCGGCGAACTTGAAGAGGGCCATGTCGGGCCGGCCCCACGGGCCATAGACGGTGAAGAAGCGGAACGCGGTCGTCGGCACGCCCCACAGATGGGCGTAGCTGTGGGTCATCAACTCCATCGACTTCTTGGTCGCGGCGTAGATGGTGAGCGGATAGTCGGCCCGGTCGACCTCGGCGAACGGCATCTTCTCGTTGGCGCCGTACGCCGAGCTGGTCGAGGCGCAGAGGAAGTGGCGCACCTGATGGCGGCGGGCGAGCTCCATCACGTTGAAGGAGCCGACAACGTTCGAGCTGACGTAGGTCGCCGGCGCTTCGAGGCTGTAGCGAACGCCCGCCTGGGCGGCGAGATGGACGATAACCTCCGGCGCGAAGCCGTCGCAGGCGGCGGCGAGCGCGCCCTCGTCCTCCAGCATGGCGACACATTCGGCGAAGCCGGGCTCAGCTTTGAGCAGGTCGTGCCGCGCGCGCTTCAGCGCCACATCGTAGTAGGGCGTCAGCCCGTCGATCCCCAACACGGCGTGGCCGTCTGCGAGCAGTCGACGGGCCAGGTGGAAGCCCACGAAGCCGGCCGTGCCGGTCACCAGAACGCGCACGTGCCGTCATCCCCCTTGCAAGGCCGGGATCGCAAATACCGTTGACGGCGCCGCTCCGCCAGCCCCGCCGCCTTTTCGCGCGGGCCCGCTTCTTGCTCAACAACCTGCTGAATCCCTTGCGCGCACAGACTTTCGTGGGAGCGCGCCAACGGCAGGCGAGACATCATGCGCGTTGCGATGATCGGCACCGGTTACGTCGGCCTTGTATCGGGCGCTTGTTTCGCCGACTTCGGCCACGACGTGGTCTGCATCGACAAGGACACGAACAAGGTCGACTGCCTCCGCGCCGGCCAGGTGCCGATCTACGAACCTGGACTCGATCTGCTTGTCGCGAGCAACGTCCAGGCCGGACGGTTGACCTTCGCGGTGGATGGCGAGCAGGCGGTGCGTGAAGCCGATGCCGTTTTTCTCGCCGTGGGCACGCCATCGCGCCGCGGCGATGGCTACGCCGACCTGAGCTATGTCTATGCCGCCGTCGAGGAGATCGCGCCCTGGCTCAATGGATTCACTGTCGTGGTGACCAAGTCGACGGTGCCGGTCGGGACGGGCGACCAGATCGAAGCGATGTTGCGGCGCGCCCGACCGGACGCGCAGTTCGCGGTCGCCTCCAACCCCGAGTTCCTTCGCGAAGGGGCCGCGATCGATGATTTCAAGCGCCCCGACCGCGTGGTGGTCGGCGTAGACGACGAGCGAGCGCGCGCTGTGATGGCGGGCCTCTATCGCCCGCTCAATCTGAATGAGACGCCGATCCTGTTCACCGATCGACGAACCGCTGAACTCACCAAGTATGCGTCGAATGCGTTCCTGGCGATGAAGATCACCTTCATCAACGAAATGGCCGACCTGTGCGAGGCGGTGGGCGCTGACGTGCAGTCGCTGTCGCGCGGCATCGGGCTGGACAAGCGCATCGGGGCGAAATTCCTGCACGCTGGGCCCGGCTACGGCGGCTCCTGTTTTCCGAAGGATACGGTCGCGCTGATCCGCACCGCCGCGGAGGCCGGTTCGCGCGTTCGCCTCGTGGAGACGACCGTGGCGGTGAATGACGATCGCAAGCACGCCATGGCCGAAAAGATCGTTCGCGCGTTCGGCGGAGACGTGCGCGGCAAAATGATCGCGGTGCTTGGGCTGACGTTCAAGCCCAACACCGACGACATGCGCGAGGCGCCGTCGCTTTCGATCATCCCAGCGCTTCAGGCCGTGGGCGCCAGCGTGAGGGCCTTTGACCCCGAGGGCCGCGACGCCGGCCGCCACCTCAAGGACGTCGATTTCAAGACCAGCGCGTACGATGCGGTCGCCGGCGCCGACGGCCTCGTTCTGCTCACCGAATGGGATCAGTTCCGGGCGCTCGACCTCGACCGTGTCCGCTCGCTGATGCGGGGCCGCGTGGTCGTGGATCTGCGCAACGTTTACAAGCCGGACGAGATGGACGGCTTCGACTATGTTGCGGTTGGCCGGGGCCGATTGTGCCGAAATGGTCCACAGAAATCAGCGAATATCCACAGCCGCGTCCGGCGTCGAACGGCCAAGACGTCCGCGCCGTCCTAACCTTCGGGCTCCGTCGGCAGGAGCCCATGGCTGCATTGATCGACCTTGCCGCTGCTCGCGCCCGCGCGCCTTTCGCGCAGGCCGACGAGTCCTCCAATCGCCTCCCGCCAGGCGTTTGCCTCGTGGTGATTTTCGCTTGCAGCGCAGCGCTTTGGGCGGTCATCGCCGCGATCGTCTGGCTCGCCTCAGGCCGTTAGAGACGCCTGTCGCCAGCCAGGCTCAGCGTTGCGCTGTGCTGGCTGGCCCGACGTCTCTCGACCGCTGGAGCCGCCGCAGCAGCGGACGCAACCGATCGTCACTCAAGAAGTCCAGGTACGCCCGCGCGCCGCTGGCGTTGATCGGGAAGGCGCGAAGCGACGTCATCGGCCGGACGGTGGTGGTCCAGGCGCGGGTCCAGCCCGCCTCGACGCCAAGGAACTCATACGTGGCGAGGCCGGATCGCGCCGCGTGCGCGAGCGTCTCCAACATGAGGAGAGCGCCCGGAGAAGCGCGCTCGAAGCGCCGGTCGTAGCCGATCTTGAACAGCCAGAAGCCTCCGCCGCATTCGATCGCGTATTGCATGGCCGCGATGCTGTCGCCGATGTGGAGGAACGCGATCCTCAGAAGCCCGCTCGCGGCGGCGTTCTTCGCGAAGGCGTGGAAAAACGCCAGGCGCTCCGGGTGGTGCAAGACGGCGCTTCCTGACTCGCCCTTCCAGCTCGCCGCCTCAACCTGAAACGCCGTGTCGACGATGGAGGGCGCGTCCGCCGCCGTCGGGCTCAGGATCTCTACCCTTATGGGGCCAATGGCTTCGGCATTTCGGCGCATCCGCCTGAAGTCGGAGCGTCGTCCCGAGTTGAAGTGCGACTCCGGGGCCTCCCAGCTCGGATCCAGCGCGATGAACGGACACCCCTCGTCGGTCCAGGGCCGCTCGACGATGATGCCCCTGCCGCGGTACGCGTCTCGGACGGCTGAGACCAGCGCGCTGTCGCTCGGTACGCGCGCGAACGCGATCGGCTGGCCGCGCTCGGCCAGATGCCGCATCACCGCCACAAGGGCGGAAGGATGGCTGCTGGCGACTCCGAGCGGCTCCCAAAGGCCATCACCCAACAGTCGCAAGACGGCGGGGCGCCGGCGCGTGGTGAACCCGGCCAGCACCGCCTTCGGCCGGCCGTCTTCAGCGGCCACGAGGGCGATTGAGTCGTCGTTCCTGTTCAGGGTCTGGGACAGAGCGAGCGCCCAGCACTTCTGCACTGTGGGCATGGACCCGCTAGCAAGGTCGGCCCACACCTCAGCGGGCACCGCCGCTATCGGCGTGCGGCGTATTTGATACGGCAACCAAGCCCCCCTGGCGCGTTCGAACCGCGCTAACGCTGCGGGCTTTGCGCCCCTTCCCCGTTAGGCGCCGTCGCGACCGGGCGAGCCGCCATCGACGGCCCCGCACGCGCCGCCACAGCCTGACCCGCCGTGGCGGCGTCGCGCGGCGGCGCCTGTATCAGGCATATTACTTAATGGACGAATTGTAGCTATTCCGCAACATGTGGCTCCCATGCACCGGTACGAAATGTGCATCGGGGCAGCCCATGAGCGGCAACCCTGCGAGAGAACGAGCGCCGAACGCTGAGCCGTTCGATCCGATCGCGGCGTTCTTGGATCTGAAACTAAGAAAGAAGGGACCGCTCGTTGAGCTCAAGAAAGCCGACGATGGCGTGCCGGTATACTTCATTCACGAGCTGACGGGGAACGTCTCCTGCTATCATTACATCGTCGAAGCGATCGAAGGACCGGCGTTCGGAATACAAGTGCCGCCGAACGAGCGGCGAACCAGCACGATCTCAACGATAGAGGACTTGTCCTCGAAATACGTCGAACTGATCGTGGCGAAGACGCCTCACGGACCGATTTGTCTCGTTGGCTGGTCGGCGGGTGCGACGATCGCGCTCGAGGTCGCCCGGCAGCTCACGTCCATTGGTCGTCAGCCAGGCATCCTCATCAATATTGACCAGCCGATCGACAACGCCAAAGGAATAGTCAGTCCCCACCATTCGTTTCTCGAGAATCTGTATTATTGGCTGTGTAACGAGCCGAAGCGACCTTTGCACAAATTCGCAAGCCGCCTGGTGGCGAAGGTCGGAGAAACGGTCACGGCGGTGACGGGACGGCAGCCAGCCGCGCCTGTTCGCTACCCCAAGAACTCGGTCGACAAAGCAAGGTCGCCGGAGGAAGCCGACTTCTACAGGAAGTTTTACCACCTGCTTTTTGCGTATATCCCGCCGCGCTCATACTCCGGTCAGGTTCTGTCGTTCGTCGCGAGCGAGAATGAGAACCCCGATCGGCTCGTCAAGTCGTGGAAGTCGATCGCGCCGAATTGCCAGTTCGTTCCGGCGCCCGGCGATCACGACGCCATGGTCAAAAAGGGGCCGGGCGTCATCGAGGTGCGCGAACACATCAGAAGAGCGATCTCTGAGCTGCCAACAACGCCAAGGCTTGCGACATGCGCAGAGGCGTCCGCTTCCGCGGAGGCGGAAGTCCGTTTCGCGCGACCGTAGGGCGACGGTCAGTCTGCGGCGGGCTGACGTCGTCCTATCGGGCTGAGGCCGGCGCCAACGCCATTCACGCCCGGTCTGCGTTCGCGCCACCATCGGTGAAGGGGCCAGTACAGGGCTCGAAGAAAGTAGGCGTTCGCTCTTGCGTAGCGGCGCGGGTAGCCGCGCCACAGGCGCGGATCCAGGAGCATGCGAACGAGGCCCAAAGGTCCCTGTCGGTTGATCGCCGTTTCGAGGCAGTCCGGCATGACGTAGCAACGTCGGCCGCCGCCATCGGCCAGATCGACCTTCGGCGTCTTCCCTAGAAAGTGGTCGGCCGCGGCGTCGAACATGGGAATCCCTACGGCCTCGGCGGCCACCATGGATCCCCACGGCCTGGGGTTGCTTTCCAGGAAGTAGAACTGGCCGTCCGCAGCGCGGATAAAGTCCGCGTTCGCGTAGCCGGTCCAACGCAGCGCCTGGTAGAACTTCAGAGTCGCCGACCTGAGCGCTTCCGGCGCTTCGTGCTCGACTTCAAGAGAGTGCCCGACCTTGGGAGGATCGGTTTCAACGGCCCGGCAAATCTGCAGTCGAATCGCCCTTCCGTTGAGGAAGAAGCCGCCCGCGATCCAGGTCTCGCCCTCGATGTACGCCTCGACGAACGGGTCGAAGGCGCTCATGGCGTCATAGCTGTCGCGCACGGCGGCCTCGTCGCGGCAGATCGCGACGCGCGCCCCGCTGTTGCCGCCCTGGCCCTTGACCACGACCGGATAGCCAAGGGCGCGGGCGATGCTGACGGCATCGTCCTTGGAGGCGGCCGGGTTGGAAGCGGGTGTCGCTAGCCCATGTTGGCGGGCGAACGCCGACACGTTCTGCTTGGAGACGATCAGGGCGAGCGTCTCGGCGCTCAGGCTTGGGAACAGCTTGGGGCTCCCTCCGATGGCCTGGTGACACGCGGCGATGGCCGGCTCGGTGAGCGGATAGATCCAGGTCACAGCCGGGTCTTCGGCGAGCTCTCTGTATCGCCAATGCGCCTCGGGCGAGTCGACAGAGGCGATATGCTCGGCGTGCAGCCAGGGCTTGAGCCGTTTCGCCGGGAACGCCTTTCCGGCTGTCAGCAACAGGACGTCGAGGCCCCGAGCGCGCAGGGCGTTGGCCAGATAGAGCGTAAGAGGCCAACCGACGCCGATCAGTGCGACGCGCAACTTGTCTCGCCGTCCACGCATGGCGATCGGTCCCTTCGGTCTATCGCTCGGTCTTGGCGGTTGCGAAGCTGGCGGCGTTCGTCCGTCGTTCCCAATCAAGAGCGTGTCTGACGATCACCTCGAGGTCGTCATAGTGGGGGCGCCAGTGCAGTTTCCGCCGGATGCTCCGCGCGTCGGCGACGACCGCGGCCAGGTCGCCGGGCCGACGGGGCCGTTCGCGAGTCCGCAGTTTGGCGTTCGACGCCCGCTCGACCGCTGCAATGACGTCGCGCACCGAGAAACCGCGGCCGTAGCCGCAATTGAACACGCCCGACGCGCCGCCCCCGCGCAGGTGGTCGAGGGCCAAGAGGTGCGCCGACACCAGATCGCTGACGTGGATGTAGTCCCGTACGCCGGTGCCGTCGGACGTCGGCCAGTCGGCGCCGAAGATGTCGAGGCAGGCGATCTGTCCCAGCGCCGCCTGACAGGCGCGCTTGATCAGGTGCGTGGCCCTCGGCGTGGACTGGCCGGTGCGACCGGACGGATCGGCGCCGGCGACGTTGAAATAGCGAAGGATGACATAGCGCATCGAGGTCGCGCCCGCCGCGTCCTGGAGCATCCATTCGGTCATCAGCTTGGACCGCCCGTAGGGGCTCGCTGGCGCCGTTGCGGCGCCTTCGTCGATGGGCTCGTCCGCCGACGCGGCGTAGACCGCCGCCGTCGACGAGAAGATGAAGTGCTCGACTCCCGCCCGGCTGCAGGCCTCCAGCAGGCTGCGCGAGGATGAGGTGTTGTTCTCGTAGTAGGCCAGCGGATCGCGCACCGAGTCCGGCACGACCGTTGAACCGGCGAAGTGCAGCACCGCGTCGACGCCGCGCTCACGGACGATCGCCTCGACCAGAGCCCGATCGCCAACATCGCCTTCGACCAGCTCCGCCTTCTCAGGAACCAGGGCGCGCACACCCGTCACCAGGTTGTCGATGACGACGACCTGCTCGCCGCGATCGACCAGCGCGTGCGCCATGTGGCTGCCGATATAGCCGGCGCCGCCTGTGACGAGCACGGTCACGGCTGACCGCCTTCCGCCAGCGCGGCCGGCGCCTCTTCGACGCCCTGCTTCCAGAGCGGCAAGCGGACGTTCTGTTCCGCGTTGACGGGCTGCTTCACGACCATCACCAGCGCGGTCGTCAGCGCGATCAGGATCAGGAAGCCGTCGTAATAAGCCATGGACAGCGCAGCGCCGCCGACCAGGTAGGCGAAGATGCTCACCTGCAGCATGCGCGCCAGGCGCCGCGCCCACCCAAGGTCCGCCCTCTCGCCGGCCAGACGCAGGACGTAAAAGGTGTTGAAGACGGCGACGCCGAGAATGCCGAGGTACAGCGCCAGGCCCACGATCCCGGTGTCGCAGAGCACCTCGAAGTAGATGCTGTGCGCGGCCTTCCCGATGGGAAGCCCGCCATAGGTCTGGGCCACCCAATCCAGGTTCGTCGCGGAAAATCCGCCGCCGATCAGCGGCCGTTCTTGGATGATGTTGAGGATGGCCTGCCAGGCCTGGACGCGCCCCTCGAAGGAAGCGTCGCCGTTGTAGGCCTGAATGCTCGACATCCGCGCGAACCAGCCTGACGGGAGAATGGCCGGCAAGGAAAGGGCGGCTATGCCGCCAGCGACCAGGGCTGCGAGACCCGCACGCGATCGCACCGCGAACGCCGCGCCCGTGGCGACCAGGGCGATCAGGGCGCCGCGCGAATAGGTTCCGAGGATGGCGAGAAGTGTCGCGACCATACCGCCGAGGCAGGCCCATCGCACGAGGGCTCTCTCACTGCTCACGCGCAGATAGTTGAGCATCGGGACGAGCGCGATCAGGGCCAACGCAACGTTGTTGTTGTCCTCGATCATGGTGTTCAGCGGGCCGTACACGTGGCTTCGCCCGCCGGTGAGCAAGAGGAAGCCGCCGCCCTTGACCCCGTAGTAGCCGAGCGCCGCGACGAACGTCCAAACCACCGCCTGGATCCTCGTCTTCGTCGTGGCCAGGGCGATGACCGCGAGGGCCAGCACCAACGTTTTCAGCGTTCGTTGCCAGATGTCGCTCGAGTAGGCGGGGTCGAGCGCGAGGTAGGTGGTCAGACAACTCCAGGCGCCGAACAGCACGATGAGGACGGTCATGGCGTTCGGGGGGACGTACTTGCGCTCCCTGGACGCCATCCAGGCCAGCGCCGTGAACACCGCGATCACCAGGTTGAGCTGAAAACCCGCGAGGAACCCGAAGACCTCCCGCTGCGGATTCATCACCGCGACCCAGATCCAGGCCAGCACGCCCACAATCGGCGCGCGCCAGATCAGCGGAGCGATGCCGACAAGGGCGATGAGAAGGACGAGGTCACGCAACGCGTTTGATCCGGGACGATGCAGCAGCAGGCTTGCGTGTCCCCAGGTCGCAGAATCCGTGCCAGTGCGAGCGATCGAGGCCATGCGCGACCTTTTCGGCTGGCCCGCCATTTGCTTGCGCCGCAGTGCATGACCAGCATCGCGTTCCTGCTCGGGGTAATTGGGTTCGTCGTCGTCGCTTACTGGGCCTACACGAACGACCGGCTGAAGGTCGGCGGCGGCGAGCAAGGACTGCTGGCGATGAAGAGCGACACACGGCAGCCCGAAGGCCCGCCGAGCCGGGCGACCTGGCTGCGCGACGGCCGCCCGCCTAAGCCACGCGGGCCGAAGCGGCCGGCGCTAGAACCTCGTTACCGGCGGTCGCTCCAGGGTCGGCCGTCCGGCCGCCGCTAGGCGCCGCTCAGCTGCTGCGCCAGTCCAGCGACGGTCTCGGCGTTGTGCCCCCAGGTGAAGGGTGTCCGTTCGATCGTGTTGCGGGCGTGGGCGCCCAGCCGCCGCCTCAGAGCCTCATCCCCGACCAGTCGATGCAGCGCACAACGGAAAGAGGCCTCGTCGTCCTTCTCGAACAGGAGGGCGTTGTCGCCGTCCGTGAGAATCTCCCTGATGTTGGGCTGGTCTGGTGCAACGACCGCCCGGCCCCTGGCCATGTACTCGAACAGCTTGAGCGGCGAGGCGTACGCGACGGCCGCGGTCTGCAGGGCGACGTCGATGAGTTCGCTGAGAGCTGCGACCTCCTCGTGGGGCACTCGGCCGGTGAAGTGGACGCGCGGCGCAAGCCCCAGCACGTCCGCGCGGGCCCGCAGGTCGTCGAGCGCCGGGCCGTCGCCGACGACCAGGAGATGGGTGTTGGGGGGCAGCTCGGTCAGCGCCTCGAGCGCCCAGCCGACGCCGTGCCACGCGCGCACGAATCCGACGAAGCCGAGCACCAGCGCCCCGCGCGGAACGCCAATTCGCCGCCTTGCCGCCTCGACGGCGTCCGCCGCCGGCGCCGCGGCGAGGTTCGCGCCGTTGTGGATCACGCGAACACCCGCCTCGCCGCCCCTGACCGTCACGACCTGGTCCGCAAGCACTTGGGTGACCGGCAGAACCGTGTCCGCGCCGCGCCACAACGCGGCCTCGCACCAGCGCGCGACGGCTGGCAGGCCGAGGCGGCCGAAGGCCGCCCGCTCGGACGCCAGCGGCGAGTTGATCTCCAGGATCATCGGGATGCGCCGCCTCGACTTCAGAACCAGGCCCGCGAGCAGAAAGAGGTTGTAGCGCTCGTAAAGGACATCAGGCTTGAACGCCTTCGCCTCGCGGCTCAGGCGCGCGTAGGCGAGAACGTTGTAGGCGAGCTCGGCCAGTTCCATCACGAACGGCGGCAAGGCTCGGCGAAGCCCGTCGACTGAGCGCTCGATGCCGCCGCCTTCCCTTGCCGCGATATCGTCCTTACCCCCCGGCCCGACGACGTGGACATCATGCCCGTGGCCGCGAAGCGCGTTCACCAACTCGCTGATATGCACACGCATCCCATCGGACGCCGCGATCCGGTGATGGTAGAGGATGCGCAAATTGGGAACCTTGTCAGCTCAGGTGGCGGCCGCGGAAACGGCGATGCAAGCTCCGAGCCATCGGCCGACCTCGGCGGTGGAGACGCCGCCTCCAGGGGCGCGCGCCCATGACTGACGGACCAAGCGTCTCCGTCATCGTCCCGGCCTACGGCGTCGCGCCGCTGATCGGCGAAGCGCTGGCGTCGCTCCAGGCGCAGACGCGGCCCGATTGGGAAGCGATTGTCGTTGACGATGGGGATCAGGATGTCGCGCCAGTGTTGGGAACACTTGCGACCGATGAAAGGATTCGGTTGCTCAGGACCGACAACGGTGGCCTAGCCGTTGCGCGGAACCGTGCGGCCGGCGTGGCCAAGGCGCCCCTGTTGGCGCTGCTCGATGGCGATGACGCCTACTTCCCAAACTATGTGGAGGACATGCTCGCCGTTTTCGACGATCGCCCATCCCTAGGCTTTGCAACGTGCGACGCGACCTATTTCGGTCTTCCCGACCGGGCGGGCAGGCTCTTCTCAGAGTTCCACGCCCAACAAGGCCCCGTCACTCTTGCGCGTGTGCTGGCGCGGCAGTTCAACGTCTTCGTCGGGTCGGTCATCCGCAAGGATGCTTTCGACGCAATTGGCGGGTTCGATGCGTCGCTTCGCTCTTGCGAGGATCTGGACCTCTGGATCCGCCTCCTCGGCAGCGGCTACGAGGCGGCGTACGTTCCCCGTCCACTATCTCGCTACCGCAGGCGCCACGGCTCCCTTTCGACGAACACCGTCGGTATGGTTGGCTGGGAAGCGCGCGTCTACCGGAAGGCGGCGGCCGCGCTCGACGGGAGGGCCGAACAGACGATCGCGCTCGAGTCGGCTGAGCGTCTAAAAGCCCACGGCGCCCGAGCGAGGGCGGAGCACCTCATCCTGAACGGTGACGCCAAACGCGGCGTGGCTTTGCTTCGCCGTTACCGATTAGAGTCCCTCAGGTGGCGCACGCTCGTCCTCGCCATGCAGGTCTGGCCTCAACTTGGCCGGCCGATCTTTCGATTGCGGAATGCCCTGAACGGGCGCGCGCGCCAGACGGGGCCATAAGCTGCGCCGACGTCCTGACCAATGCAGCGTCAGGCCTGCACGGGCGAGCGCATGTCGATTGCGGGCCGGCTCGCCAGCGGCCGGTAGGGCAGGCCGACCTTGTCCGCCTGCAGGCCGAACGCCGCGACGTTTGCGGCGACCGGCCTGACAAAGAACGACCCTTTGCCCGACTCGTCCGCCCCAGCGCCGCTCTCGTTCGCGAACCCGATGATGGCGCCCCAATCGGGGTGCCTCGCCAGCCCCGGCGGCGCGATCATGGTCAAGTCGCGGACGGCGATGCTGGACGGAACCCGGAACGGGATGCCGTTCCCCGAGTCCTGGTTCTCGCCGGAATAGTGGATGATCCAGTTGGCGTCCGATCCCGCCGACTTCTCGCAGACCAATCCATCAATCACCAGGATGCCCGCGTCCGGAAGGTCGAGGCAGGAGCTCTCGGTTCTGCCGTCGCCGATGAAGCGCGAATTCCTGACAAAGGTGCTGGCCGAGCGGCTCTTCATCAGGTGGCCAATGCTGCAGCGCGTCGACAATACGTCTTCGACCGTGAGCGTGTCTCCATCGCTGAAGTAGACGTTGTGGACCCTGCCCGAGCCGTTGCCGTTGTCGTGAATGTAGCAGCGCCTCAGCGTCAGGGACTGACCCCTCGAGCCGCCCATGACGCCGTTGTCGCAACCGCTTATCTCGCAGTCCTCGAACAGCACCTGGCTCTTCATCGGCAGGCCCTTCGTCGCCTCGCCGAGGCGCACGGCGGCGTAGTTGCCGTAGCCGTCCTTGCGGCGAAAACCGCGGAAAATCAGGCGGCGGAAGGTGGCGTCACAGCTGCCGGTCGAGAACAGGCCAGTTTGGTAGTACAGCACGCCATCGCCAAACCCGTCCGTGTCGAGCACGGGCGCGGGCTTTCCGGGCTCGCCTTCGATGATGACGGGGCCGAGGAGGTTGCCCTCGTATGGCGGCCAACCCACCAGGGAGGGCCACTTGCGCGAGTGGGATCCGCTGTCGTTGGTGTAGTAGCCGGGCGGCCCAGGGCTCACGATGAGGTGAAAGCCCATGCGCGCGATTTGCTCAGGCGCCGTGTACCCGTTGTTCCAACGGGGAATCGAGTTCATGAACACCCCGGCCTCGGTCAGGGACCGGAAGCGCTTGCCAGGACCCACTTGCAGCACCTCAAACGCCGGCGATCTCGGAGCGGGATACGCCTTGCCGGGCCATGTGGCCTGGAGCGCGACCGCCGGCAGCGCCGCCAACGCCGTGCGCCGGGTGACGCGCCCGACCGACGCTGTCGGTGAATGCGTCTTCATCGGGTCGCCTTGCGCCGCCATAGGCCCGTTTCTTGCGGCGCGGCGGCTTGCAAGTCCCTTAACAGGCAAAGGCGGACATGAGGGTCCTGTTCGTTCACTTCGGCGACGGCGACACCGGCGGAAGCGAGGTCTCGCTGCTCGAGACGATGAGCGCTCTCGCCAAGAGAGGGGTCGACGTTCATTTGTATTGCAATACCAACTCGATGGAAGAACCGGCTGCTCAACGCGGTATCCGGGTCTATCGAGGAGAGTTTACGCCCTATTTTGACTATTCGTCGCGCGCGTTCTCCTTGAAGGGGTATTTCGCCGCGGTGACGCGCGCCCGCCGGGTGCTAGCCGAGGCGGCGCCAGACCTCATCCACTGCAACAGTGCTGAACCGGCGCAGTCGATGCGGCTCGCGTCCTGGCTGCACGGCGCGCCGATGCTCGTCTATCTGCACGGCCGCTACCTGCGGCGGAGCCGCTACGTTCTCGGCCTCCATCTCGCCGATCGGATCATCGGCGTGACCCGCGCCATGGTTGATCCTCTCCAAGCCGATGGCGTCGAGCCCGCGCGTCTGGGGGTCGTCTACAATGGCTTCGATGCCGATGCGTTGCTGGCTGGAGACGCTGCCGGGCTGCGGGCCGAGCTCGGGATTCCGCGCGATGCGGTCGTCGGGGCCGTCGTGGGAGGGCTATTTCCCTGGAAGGGCCACGACGTTCTCATTGCAGGCCTGCGAGAGCTCGGGACCTTGCCGCGGCCGGTGCACATTCTGGTCGTTGGCGAGGGCCGCGTGCGAGCGCAGCTGGAGACGCTGGCGGGTGGCCTTCCGGTGCACTTCCTCGGCCACCGGTCCGACGTGGGCGCGGTCTTGCGTGACGCAGCGGACTTTCTGGTCGCGCCCTCACGGCACGAAGGATTCGGCCGCGCGGTCATCGAGGCGGCCCTCGCCGGCATACCGGCCATCGGGGCCAGGGTGGGCGGAATTCCCGAAGCCATCGAGGACGGCGCCACCGGGTTGCTGGTCGCGCCCGAATCTCCGACGGAGATCGCGACTGCGATCGCCAGGCTCGTCTGCGACGAAGCGCTGCGCCGGCGCATGGGACGCGCAGCTGAGTCGCGCGCGCGGGAGCGCTTCCTGGTCGATCGGGTCACGGGGGAGATGCAGGCCCAATATAGCGCGTTGCTCGACGCTCCACGGCCGTCCGTGTTTGACATGCTCCGCCCGACGCGGCTCGCCGCCTATTCGCGGTTGTTGCTCAACCACGGAGAGACGCCAGGCCTCGCACGCCCACCGGCGACGGCGTCCTAATCGGACGCTCCGTCATGCGAGCTCTTCGATGAGCGCCAACTCGCGAATGGCGCGCCAGGCCGTCCTCAGCCAGGCTCTCCCGGACACCGGCCACGGCAGTTCCTCGAACCCTAGCCGACCGGCGTGGGGCGACGCCGAAAAGTGATACCGGGGCGCTAGGCGGAACAGTTCGCGAGCCGTTTCGAAGTCGCCCAGCACATGCTGTTGCGTTGCATGGCTCAGCAACATTCGCCGCTTCAGGTCGCGCTCTTCCGCCGTCAGCTCGAGAGTGACCACCGGCCCGGCATCGGGATCGGGGAGAAAGGCCTGCAGCGCACGCGCCTCGCCCGCGCGATTGTAGACGGGAGCTTCAAGGATCGGCGGCGGCGCCTCTCCTGCTTGCCGGAGCAAGGCGGCGGCTGCGTGCACGGCGAAGGCGACGGCGTCATGGTCGGGATGCCCGCCCTCGTAGGCGTGGGTGACCACGCTGGTGAAGCCCGATCGCATGGCTTTGGCGAGATAGCGCGCCAGGGCGACCAGCTCTGACGTTATCTCCTGGTCGATCACGCCGAGGTTTATTTGCGGCTCGATATCGCGTCCCAACAGCGCGAGCGCCGAGGCGCTTTCCGCCCGTCGGACGCCGGAGAGCTCAAAGCGGCTGGCGAAACCGGCGCTCTCGGCGTAGCGCGGCGAACGGGGCGCGCCGTCACTGACGCAGATGACGCCGGCGCGTCCGGCGCGGCGCAGCAGGCCAGCTGCGATAATCACTTCGTCGTCGGGATGGGCGACCACCACCAGCACGGCGCCGCCCGTGGGGTCCGGCGTTTCCTGCGGGCGCGCCGGCCGCGGCGTGGTCTGCAGCGCAGAGCGGCGGCGTCGATCGGCGAGAGCCCGCAGCTCGCGGCGACCCCGCCTGGCGGCTCTGGCGATCAGCCCCAAGGGGGAATGCTCAGCTTGCACGCGGTCGGCCTCCAAGAGCCCTCATAACGAACATCCACACGGGTCAGCCTGCTCTGGGGTTTGCTGCGCGCGACTCACGCATAGTCTTTCGCTGAGCACGCCGCCCGCGCGCGAGCGAGTACGTCGCAGGTATTGTGCCAGACGAGGCGCGGTTCACGTGACAGTTGAGCTCGGTTGCCGACCGGCAAAACCCGTTGGCAGGGTCTGCGCGAAACAGCGGCGGGAACGGCTTGCTTTGTGCATGCGAAATACAACGCGGTCATTCTTGGCCGCTTGTCAGGCGGTGAGCGGGTGACCACGCTTCATTCTCCAAGAGCAAGGGTGCTCCGCTCGGGGTCGATCCTCGGCGGCTGGTTTCCAGTGCGGCGCGCGGCTCCGCTCGTGGAGGCGACCAACTCCGCGCGTTCGGGTTGGAGCTACCCCGCAGCCTTGCTGATCGGCATCCTGGTGACAGGGGTCTACCTGCTGCTCCTTCTCCCCAACGTCTACCTCTTCCGCGAGAACGACTCGACGGTGTACCTCGAGGCTGCCCGCAGTCTCCTGGCCGGACACGGCCTCCTCATCAGCAGCCGGGCCGACGCGCTGGTTCCCGTCACCCAGTCGATGTCGCTGTGGCCCCCTGGGTTGCCTTGGGCGATGGCGGGCGCCGCCCGGCTCCTTCACCTTGATCCCGCATGGATCGGACCGGCGATCGCATGGTGTTGCTGGGCCTTGACGCCAGCATCGCTGCTCTTCGCACTCCGCCGGGTCGTGCCCGATGTGGCCGCCTTGGCGGTCGGCTGCCTCGCGGCGCTGGCGCCCGGCGCTTTCGACTACGCATGGCAACCCATGACCGATGGGCCCTTCCTGTTGATCAGCGTCCTGTCATTGGGCGCGCTTTCCCGCGCGCTCGGTCGTCCGGGCTCATACGCCGCCTTGATTGCCTCGGCGCTGCTCGCCGGGGCGGCTTACGCCTTGCGCAACGCCGCACTCGGACTTGGCATGGCCGCGGCGGTGACCTTCGCCGCGCTCGTCGTCTTGCGCATGCTGCCGCTGCGCGTGGCGGCGTTGCGGGCGTCCGTCTGGGCGGGCGCAGCCGGACTGGCGGCCTCACCGGTGCTGCTGCACAACCTTTGGGTATTCGGTCAGCTGCAGCCCTACCACCTGCCGCCGTCGCATCTCGGGCTCTTGTCGAACGCCCGCTATTTCTACGCCGCCCTGGTCAACGACGTCGCCGCCGTCCACGGTTTGGGCCCCTTCCTGGTCTGGCGTGGGGCATTTCTTGGGGTCGCGGCGGTCTTGCCCATCGCGGGGCTGTTCCTTTTTCGCAAGCGTGCTTGGGCCGCCTGGCGCGACCTGTCGGATGAGGCCAAGACCACCGTCCTGCTGTTCGGCGCCTACCTGGTCTCAGGCGCCGCTTTGGTGATCGAGGCAAGGTCGCGATACGAGATGGGCGACCTGATCGGCGTGCGATATGTCTGGCAGTCCGACTGGCCGCTCCTGGCGGTGGGCGCGATCCTGCTGACATCCATCCTCGCCGCCCGGCGCCGCAAGGTGCTGGCCGCCAGCGCGCTCGTGCTGGTCCTGGGCGGCTTCCGTCTGATCTACGCCAATGAAGAGATCCGCATGGATCGCCAGGAGCACGCCATTGCAGCGGCGGGGGCCAGTCCTGCTGCTGTGTCGGTGATCCGCTCCCCCGAGCGCCTCGAATTCCTCATGGAAAGCGCGGCCGTCGACGACCGGCCCCTGTTGGCCGCGCTGCGGCGGCTGCCGGCCGACACGATCCTGGTGTCGAACAGCCCAGGCGTTCTGCGCACCGAGACCGGCCGCGCGGTCCACGGCGTCAGCGCCAGCGCGGGCTGCGATCCGGCGGTATGGGTCAGGCCGTTGTGGAACGCGTCCGGCGCAAAGGCCGTGCTGGTGATCTTCGCCACCCGCCACTTGCTCGACTCGGGGTGCTGGGCGTCTCTGCAGCGCCTTCCCGGCGTGCACCCGTTGGGTCTCACGCGGTCCTATGTGACCGACTTCGAGCTCAACGATCGCGATGTACGCGGATCCATGGCGACGGCAGCCGCGCAACCAACCGCGCGAGACGCCGGGCATCCTGGCGCGATCTGAGCGCCGACAGCCTAAACGCCGGCGCGCTCGAGCGCAGCGCGCAGCATGGCGGCGATTCCCGCGACCGACTCGGATCTGTGGCGGCTGCTCAGGCGCTGCACCAGCCTCACGAACCAGAAGCGGACCGCCTGACGCGCCGCCCGTTCGAGCAGGCCCTCGTCGTTCTCCGCCAGCCTGTAGCGAGAGAGCAGCTCAGGTCCGACCCAGGGCGCGTAGGAACCCAGCACGGCGAAGTCCCAGGCGGGATCGCCGGGCCCAACGTCGCCGAAGTCGATCACCCCCACGCGCCCCGCGCCGTCGACCAGCATGTGCTGCGGCAAGAGATCGCTGTGCACCGTCTTGGTCGGGGAGGGCTCAGGTGCGCCGAAAGCATCGAAGAAGCGCCGCGCCGACGCCAGCAACGGCGAGGGGATGCGCGCCTGAAGGAAGTCGTACACCTGGGCGAATTCGCAATCGGAAAACTGCGCCTGGCGTCTCAAGGCCAACGCGGCTCGGTTCGCCGGGGCAGGTTGGGCGTGCAGGAGATTCAGGAAGTCGCCGATCTGTGCGACGATCGCCTCCTGACTGCGGCGTTCCAGACGACGAAAGAGAGCCGGTTGCAACTCGCGCCCGCCGACCATCGGGTAGCCAGCAAGGGCGCCGGAGGGCTCGGTGAATCGATAGTCCGGTACGCGGACGCCGGCGCCTCTCTCGATCGACTTCAGCAGCCGGATCTCGTCCAGCAGGTCCCCGCCGCGCCCGGGTCGCGGAAAGCGGAAGACGTAGCGACCATCCAGAACGATGACGACGTTCTCCGCGCCGGTATCGACCAGGCGCGCGCGCCGAAACGGCAGGTCGGGGAACGCCGCCCGAACCTGGTCGGCGCGCCGGCGGAGTTCCTCCCGCGCCCCTTGGGACCGACCGCGGCCGTGGCTGACCGCCCGCACGATGTCGAATGCGGCCTGCGGCAGCAAGCGCTTGACCGCGACCATGGCCGCTGGCCGACCGGCGCTGGCGCCCGCGGTCAGCATGCCTCGTGGGTCGCGATGCGCTCGAGCGCAGGTTCAAACTGGCGCCAGTCGGACGCAGCGACGCAGACGCCCGGGTTTGCACCGGCGCCCCAGCCGTCGCCGAATGCGTCGCCGTTCCGGACCGAGAAGTTCAGTTGGCTGTCGACCGTTTCATGTTCGGTCGACCGGCGCGTGAGCGCAACGCTGAGCCGGTAGTCGCCGGGCGCGAGCGGAAGCGCCGGGACCCGGCAGCTGAACTGGCAGCGGCCGTGCAGGCGACGAATAGCCTTGTCGTTGCGCGGGGATCGCAGAACCAGCACCCGCTGGCCCTTTTCGGTGTCGATCCTGACCACGAGAATCGGGGAGTCGAACGGGTCGTCCGCCTCGATGGTCAACCGGACATTCAGCTCGCCGCCGAGCGGGATGACTCGGGTCGATTGGCCGGCGTCGTCGACCAGGTCGATCTCACGGAAGTAGCGGTAATCGTGGCCGAGATCGATCGGGCCGTCCGTTGCGGCGGCGGGCCCCCCCACCATACGGTAGTAAGCGCCGAGCGCCTGCTTCAGGGGCGCCTGGAGCACCATCCGTCCAGCATCGAACACGAAGCCGGTCCGGCAGAGGGCCTCCAGGGCCGCGGCGTCGTGGCTGACGAAGAGCACGGTGCGCCCGCTGCCGGCGACCTGTTCCATCTTGCCGAGCGACTTCTTCTGGAAGTCGGCGTCGCCCACGGAGAGAACTTCATCGACGAGCAGGATGTCGGCGTCCAGGTGCGCCGCGACGGCGAAGGCCAGCCGCACGTACATACCGCTCGAGTAGCGCTTCACCGGCGTGTCGAGGAACCGCTCGACGCCGGCGAAGTCGACGATCTCATCGAATCTGCGTGCGATCTCCCGCCGGCGCATGCCGAGTATGGCCCCGTTGAGAAAGATGTTCTCGCGACCGGTGAGTTCTGGCTGAAAGCCGGTGCCGACCTCGATGAGACTCGCCACCCGCCCCGCAACGCGGATTTCGCCTGCGGTCGGCTCGGTGATCCGGCTGAGGACTTTCAGCAGAGTGCTCTTGCCCGCGCCATTGCGGCCGAGCAGCGCGACGATATCGCCGCGATGAATGTCGAAGCTCACATCCTGCAACGCGTGCAGCATTTCGAACTTCGGCGCCCTGAGCGGACGCCGGATGCGGTGGAGCAGCGCCTCGGCGGCGGTTGAGTGTTCGAGCCGCTGCTCGATGCGGTACGTCTTGGTGACGCCGCGCGCGGCGATAGCGACGTCTTCAGATGACATCGGCGAACTCCCGCTCGACGCTTCGGAAGGTAAAGAGGCCGATGAGCATGGCCACGAGCGAAACGAGGAACGCATAGGCCAGGTACTTGAAGTGCGGCTCGCCACCGACGAACGACCACCGCAGCATGTCGATCGGCGCCGCGGCAGGGTTCAAGAGCAGGAAGGCGTCTCGGTACTTCGCCGGCACCACCGCCGCGGCATACCCCACCGGGCTGGCGTACATCAGCAGCTGCATTCCAAACGGAACGATGTGCTGGATGTCGCGAAAGCGCACGGCGAGGCTTGCCGCGACCAACCCGACGCCGACGGCGAGGCACAGGATCGTCAGGATGCAGACCGGAGCCACGAGCAGGCCCCAGGTCGGCGGGACCCGGTAGACCACCATCAGGATCAGCATCACCGACAGGCTCACGCCGAAGTCCAACAACACGGAGGGGATCACCCCGAGCGGCACCAGGAGCCGAGGGAAGAACACGCGCCGAATGAGATTCGAATTGGCCACGAGCGACATGCTCATTCGGGAGATCGACCCGAACAGCAGCGTCCAGCCAAGCAGGCCGGAGTAGGTGACCAGAAAGTAGGGAACCCCATGGCTCGGGATCTTGGCGATGATCCCGAACACGACCGCGAAAACGGACGCCCCCAAAAGGGGTTGCAGGACGACCCAGGCGACGCCAAGCGCCGTTTGCCGATAGCGCAGGCGGATGTCGCGGTCCGCGAAGGCCCAAAGCAGATCCCGGAACTGCCAGAGCAGTCGCAGGTCAAGGGGCGCGAGGCCTCTTTTGGGCCTGATGACGACGACGTCTAGCGGATGACTGTCAAACGTGGCCACGATCGTCTCCGCCTCGCACGAGGCGCCCATGCTTCGCCGCCTCCCAACCCCGTCTGGATCGGACCGGGACGGTCAGCGCCGCTGAGCGACCCAGCGGTCTTCATTCATGCAAGTCCCGCGCCTTGCGTCGTGATCAACGAGTCTGACGGCGCGGCGGCGGATCTGGCCGGCGCCTCCGCCGCCGAGAACAGCCGCCGATAGGTCTCGACCATGTCGACCTCGCGATAGCACTCTTGCACCTTGAGGCGGTTTGCTCTGCCGATCCGGGCGCGCAGCTCAGCGTCGGCGGCGAGACCGGCGATCGAAGAAGCAAGATCGCGATAAGACCGCCCCCTGACGAATAGCCTGTTGGCGGGCGCGACCATGTGAGCCACATCGCCGACGTCGGTCGACGCGATGGGAAGGCCGGCCTCCATCGCTTCCAGCACCACGAGCGGCATCTGTTCGGTGTCGCTCGAGAGGGCCAGGATATCGCACTGCCGCATGAGGTCTCGAGCGTCCGCCCGGCGCCCCAGGAAGCGGCAGCGTTCGCCCAAGCCCAAACGCTGCGCCTCGGCCACCATGGCCCCACGCTCGGGGCCCTCTCCAACGATCAGCAGGTGGGCGGCAGGCGGCGCCGATGCGAATGCGCGAAGCAGGCGAAGCGGATTCTTCTCCTCGCGAAGCGCGCCGACCCAGATCACCTGAACGTCCTGGCCGACAGACAGGCTTTCATCGGTCAGCGCCGCCGGCGGTCCGTCCGCGACGCCGTTGGGAATATGGTGCAGACGCCGCGGGGGCATCCGCCAGACCTCGCGTGCGATGCGATGCAGCGTCAGCGAAGGCACAACGACCTCGGCGTGAGCCAGAGCGAGCCGGCGTCCCCAGATGCGCCGCCGGAACTGGCGTTTCGCCTCATCCGGCCCGAATCCGTCTTCGATGTGAATGTGGCGCACACCAAGGGCGAGGTTTGAGAGCGCGAACTCGATGGCGCCCCAATTGTAGGTGACCAGCACATCCGGTCGCTGCTCGACGAGCAGCCGCCTGTAGCGCCCGAGGCGGCCCGGTATTCCACCGCCGGCGGACGGCGTTGTCGCCAGATCCACCGGCGCGTCCCGCCCGAGCAGCGCGACGGCGTCATCTCGCCCGCTCAGCGAGATCACCGTGTGGCGGAAGGCCTCGCCCAATCCCGCCGCGAGCCGTGCGAACCGAGCCTGGGCCCCGCCGATTTCGAAGCTCGGAAAGACGTGCAGAAGCCGGCGCTGGTCGGACGTGTCGCGCCCACGGCGGCTCACCGGCCGCCCTGGGCGTAGAGAATGACCCGCACAGTCTGGACCAGGATCGCGCAGTCGAGCAGCAGATCGTTCTTCTTCACGTAGTAGAGGTCGTAAGCGAACTTGCGCTTCGCGTCCTCGATCGACGCCCCGTAGTGGTAGTTCACCTGCGCCCAGCCAGTGATGCCGGGACGCACGCGGTGGCGCAGGTCGTAGTAGGGAATGTGCTTGCGCAGATCATCGACGAAGAACGGGCGTTCCGGCCGGGGGCCGATAAAGCTCATGTCGCCGGCCAGCACGTTGATGATCTGGGGGATCTCGTCGATGCGGACCTTGCGAATAAAGCGACCGATGCGCGTCACGCGGTCATCGTTGGCGCCTGCCCAGCGCGGCACGCCGTCCTTCTCGGCGTCCGACCGCATGCTGCGGAACTTCCAGACGCGGAAGACCTTGCCATTCAGGCCGACACGGTCCTGGCGATAGAAGACCGGACCTGGGCTCTCGAGCTTGATCGCGGCCGCCACCACCAGAACCAGCGGCAGCACGGCCACCAGGAATCCGACGCCGACAACGAAGTCCAGGATGCGCTTGAGCACCCGCCTTGGCTGGTCGAGCACGAACCCGGTTGAGAACGTCAGCCAGCCTGCGCCGACGTTCGAGAAGTCGACCAGGCCGGCCTCGCGCTCCCAGAAGGTCAGTCCGTCGATGACTTCGATGCCCTTGAGCTTGCACTCCAGCAGCTCGTGAACGGGCAGCCCCCGCTTCTCCTCGACGGCGACCACGATCTCGTCGGCCTTCAGCGCCTGCGCGACGACCGAGAGGGTGACCGGCTCTTCCTGCCGTATCTTCAGCACCAGGTTGCTGCTGGTCCGCAGGTAGTTCTCCTGCACGATGCTGTTGCTGATTGTCTGCACATGCTTCAGGTGCGTGTGGCCGGCGCGCGTGAGGAACTCGGTCACCGCCGCCGCCATCTTGCCATCGCCGAGCACGACGATGCGCTTGGTCAACAGGCGCGTGCGAGAGAACTGGATCAACACTGCGCGGCAAACGAGCTGCACCGCCATGAACAGCAGGATCGCCAACGACAGGATCCCGATGTACCAGCCGAACGGCATGCCGGCGGCCGCCTTGGTCACGGCGACGACCAGCACCGTTGGAATGAAGATCAGCTGTGAGGCGGTGACGAGCCGGCCGAGAAAGGTGCGGAAGCTCTTCAGGGCGTCGGCGTTGTAGAGGCCCACCGAAATGGTGATCAGAAGGAAGACGCCTGTCAGCAGAATCGCCTGATAGAGTCGCAGATTGACCAGCGAGCCGAAGTAGCAGGCGTGGCAGTGGTAGCCGAGGCTCAGGAGTCTAAGGACAGCCAGGAACAGCGCCCCATCGACTGCAGCAAGCAGTAGGAACAGCGGGGCCACGTAGTGACCAAAGAGCTTCACCTTCACCCCCAGCCGTTAGCCGACGGAATGCAGTCACAAGTGCGGCGCGAGGACCGGGGCCGCTCGTCCGCGTTAACGGATTCTTAGGCAAGAAGAGTGCCACCCGGCTCAGGTCGAAATCGACGGGGTCAGCCACTATCGGAGGCTGCGAGCAGAAGATGTGCCAATTTGAGCAATATGAGACAGGTTGTCTACCAAATCTCGGGACGAAGCGCGCAAGTGTGACGCGCGCAAAAACTAGCGCTGCCCAGCTAGGATAGCTGTTCGGCGATCAGATTTTAACGGCCGTGGTCTATTGCTCGCGCGCTACATTTGAAGGTGATTGCGGCGCACTGTCGCGCCTGGTTCTAACCCGAACGTCTGGCCGGCATGATCGGCTCAATCCGGCTTGGAGACCCCACGTGACCCGGGCGCTGGTCTTCTCGACCCTATATCCGAACGCCGCGCAGCCCAATCATGGGGTCTTCGTCGAAAATCGCCTTAGGAAGACCCTGGCGCTCGGCGGTCTCGACGCCACTGTGCTGGCGCCTGTCCCATACTTTCCCATCGATCACCCCGCCTTCGGCCGCTATGCCGTCTTCGCACGTACGCCCAGGCAGGAGGTCCGCCATGGGGTCGAGGTGTGGCATCCGCGCTTCCCGGTTATTCCCAAGATCGGCTCGAGTTGGACACCTGATCTTCTCTTCCGATCGGCGCTCTCTGCTGTCCGACGACTGCAGGCAGCGGGGCTCACCTTCGATGTCATCGACGCTCACTACTTTTACCCTGACGGGGTCGCCGCAGCCCGGTTGAGCGAGGCGTTGCGCCTGCCCGTGGTGATCACCGGCCGTGGGACCGACCTCACCCTGATCCCGAACGAGCCCGGCCCCCGCGCGCGCATCACCTGGGCGATCGGCCGCGCCACGGCGGCGCTGGCGGTCTGCGACGACCTCGGCCAGCGACTGATCGCGCTCGGGGCGCCCGAAAGTCGGACACTGGTGCTCCGAAACGGCGTCGACCTGGATCTCTTCCGACCCGGCGACCGCGCGCAGGTGCGCGCCCGCTTCGGATTGAGCGGCTTTACGCTGCTCTCGGTTGGCGCGCTCATTCCACGCAAGGGGCATCACCTGGCCATCGAGGCGGTCGCCGCCCGACCGGACTGCACGCTCTTGATCGCCGGTGGCGGCGACCAGCGCGCCGAATTGGAGGCGCTGGTGCGCCGGAGCGACGTCGGTGATCGCGTCCGCCTGCTCGGCGAAGTGCCGCATGCGGACCTACCGGCCCTCTACAGCGCCGCCGACGCCCTGGTGCTGGCATCGGAGCGCGAGGGCTGGGCGAACGTTCTGCTCGAAGCGATGGCTTGCGGGACTCCTGTCCTCGCGACCGACGTCAACGGCACGGCCGAGGTCGTGCGGGCGCCCGAAGCGGGACGGCTCGTCGCCGAACGCTCGGCCCCGGCGATCGCGCACGCGCTGGATCTCTTGCGCGCCGATCTTCCGGCCCGCGAGGCCACCCGCGCCTATGCCGAACGCTTCGGCTGGGAGCCCATCGCACTGGCAAACCGCGCACTGCTACAAGCGGCGGCCCGCGCAGGCTGGGACGGTCGCTTTGATGACAAGATTGTCGGCGAGGCTCGGGATTATCTTCAGGCGCCCGGGGAACCAAAAGGGCGCTGATCCGCTGTCAAGCTTGTAGGGGGCGCCGTTGGAGAAACGCCGGAATAACGCGGCCCCGAATCGAGCTATGCTGACAGACGTGTACAAGGACAATGTCGCCCGATTCCCGGCCGACCGGTTTGACGCGGACGCGGATATCGCTGGTGATCGCGCCGGGCTCAACCTCAACAGACCGCTGCCGCTGGGCCTCTGCATCCTGATATGGGCCGTGCTCGCGAGCGCCGGCTGGGGCTTGGTCTACGTGGCCGTGCACTTCATCTTCGGCGGCGCCACCGCGTTGTGACGCAGGAACGCGTCGAACACCCAGACCAGCCACAGCGCCTTGGAATGATCGGCTAGGCCGCCCATATGCGCCTGCGCCGTTCGGCGAAAGGCCCTCACATCGACGATGCCGCAGCCCGCGAGGGTCGCGCCGGATGCGATGTCCTGAAGGTCGTCGCGGAGCGCCCCGCGCAGCCAACGCGCCAAAGGCACGGTGAACCCTTGCTTGGGGCGATAGAGGAGATCCGGCGGCAGTCTGTCTTCCATCGCCTGCTTGAGGATCAGCTTCCCGCCGCAGGCTCGCGACAGCTTCAGCGCCGGCGGCAGATTGAAGGACCAGGCGTAGAAATCCGGATCCAGCATCGGCGCGCGCAACTCCAGCGAGTTGGCCATGCTGGCCCGGTCCACCTTCGTCAGAATGTCGCCGGGCAGATAGGTCATGATGTCGGCGTACTGGGCGCGCTGGAGCGGATCGAGCGGCGCATCGACATTGAACGGCTCGCGCACGACGTCGGCGGCGTCGTAGCCGCCGAGCGCGGCGCGGAAATCGGCCGTCAGCAGCTCGCCGCGCGCCTCCGCGGGCAGGGCGGAAACGATGCGCACATAGGCGTCGGCGGCGCTGAGCGAGAGTTCGCGGAACGTGGTCTTGGCGCGCAGGCGTTGGGGCAGCCATGCGCCGCGGGGATAGAGGCTGGCCAGAGAGCCGAAGACCGGCGCGCGGATGGCCTCCGGCACGCGGGCGCGGAGTTGCTCCTCGTTCCACTGGAACGCGTAGCGGCGGTAGCCGGCCAACACCTCGTCACCCCCGTCGCCGGTCAGTGCGACGGTGACCGATCGCCGGGCCTGCGCGCACACCGCGAAGGTGGGGATTGCGGAAATGTCGCCGAACGGCTCATCGTAGATGTCGGGCAGGCGGGGGATCAGACTGAAGTCGTCGGGGTCGACCTCGCGGACGACGTGGTCGGTTCCGAAGCGCTCCGCGACCGCGAGCGCGTAGCTGGTCTCGTCGTAGTCGCGGTCCTTGAAGGCGATCGAGAAGGTGCGGACCGGATCGTTCGACTGTTCCGCCATCAGCGCGACAACGGCGCTGGAATCCACGCCGCCTGAGAGGAGCGCGCCAAGCGGCACATCGGAAATGAGGCGGCTCTTCACCGCGCGCCCGAGCCGTTCGATCAGCGCGTCGTTCGACGTCGGGCCCGGCTCGCCGAGGCGATCGAGCGGCGACCAATAGCGCGCGATTTCGATCGGCCGCCCCCGCCGGGCGATCAGGTAGTGGGCGGCCGGCAACTTGCGGACCGCGCGATAGATCGTTTTTGGGTCCGGCACGTAGCCATAGGCGAAAAAGTCCTCGACCGCCTGCGGATCGAGCGTGCGGTCGACGTCCTCGACCGCCATCAGCGCCTTGAGCTCGGATCCGAAGGCGAGGACGCCGCTCGCAAGCGTCGCGTAGTGCAGCGGCTTCTTGCCGAAACGGTCGCGCGCCAGCACCAGCGTCTTCTCGCCCGCGTCCCAAAGCGCGAGCGCGAACATGCCTTGCAGCCGCCCGAAGAGCCCCCTGCCCCACTGCCGCCAGCCATGCAGCAGGACCTCGGTGTCACTGCGGGTTTCGAAACGAGCGCCCTTGGCCTCGAGCTCGGCTTTCAGCTCAAGAAAATTGTAGATCTCGCCGTTGAAGACGACGCTCAGCGCGCCGTCGCGCGTGTGCATCGGCTGGACGCCGCCGGCGAGGTCGATGATCGCGAGGCGCCGATGACCCAAGGCCACGCCCGGCGCCATATGGAACCCCGACCCGTCTGGACCGCGGTGCACGATCGCATCGGTCATGTGTCGGATCAGCGCGGGCGCGAAGGAGCGACCCCCTTGTGTATCGAAAAGGCCCGCTATCCCGCACATCTTGCCCGTTCCCGACGCATCGCGGTCTGACCCGGCAAGATTCGTGCATGGATTGGATGCGACCGCCTCGTGCGGCGCCCAACCGGGACTGCGAGGGCTGCGAAGGCGTGGCGAAAATCCTTTTTCTCGCTCACCGCGCGCCGTTTCCGCCCGACAAGGGCGATCGCATCCGCGCCTATCACATCCTGCGCCACCTGGCCGCGCGCCACGAGGTCTGGCTCGGCGCGTCGGCCGACGATCCGCAAACGCCGCCGCTGCCCGACGGCCTCTGCCGCGCGGCCTGCATCGCGCCTCTTGGGCCCGTCCGGCGTGCGCTCAACATGGCCGCCGGCGCCCTGACTGGCGCGCCCCTCAGTGTCGCGCGCTTTCGCCATCCCGTGCTCGAGCAGTGGATCCAGCGCGTGCTGCGCGACGAACAGCCGGATGTGGTCTTTATCTACTCGTCGGCGCTGGCCCAGTACGTTGTCGGCAAGGCGCCCCCAGGGACGAAGCTGATCGTCGATTTCGTCGACGCCGACGCCGAGAAGTGGCGAGCCTATGGGGCGCAAGCGTCGCCCCCGATGCGCTGGGTCTACCGTGCCGAGTTCCGCCGGCTGGTCGCCTTCGACCGCCGCACCGCGAGCGTGGCCACCGCCGCGCTCTTTGTCTCCGAGACCGAGCGGCGGCTGTTCGCGAGCTTCGCGCCCGAGGCCGCCAGCAAGCTGCATGTGGTCGCCAACGGCGTCGACGTGGACTACTTCAAACCGGCGGCGGGGCCGATCGAGGCGGCCAACATCGTGCTCTGCGGGCGGATGGACTACTGGCCGAACGTCGATGGCGCTGCCTGGTTCGCCAACGAGGTCCTGCCGCGGGTGCGCCAGGTCAGGCCTGATGCGACGTTCCGCATCGTCGGCGCCGCGCCAACGCCGACGATCCTCGCCCTCGCGGCGCTGCCGGGCGTCGAGGTCACGGGCGCGGTCCCCGACGTGCGCCCCTACCTGGCCCGGGCCGCGGTGGTGGTCGCTCCACTGCGGATCGCCCGGGGAATCCAGAACAAGGTGCTCGAGGGGATGGCGGCCGGCAAGATCGTCGTCGCCACACCCGCCGCAATGGAGGGGATCGGCGCGACCCCCGGCCGCGATGCTCTGGTCGCCGGCGACGCCGCCGCCTTTGCCGAGGCGGTAACCGACGCCATCGAAGGCCGGCGCCCGACTCTTGGAGCCAACGCGCGCCGATACGTCGTGGCTCACCACCGGTGGGAGAGCCACTTGGCGGCTCTTGACCGCCTCGTCGCAGAAGGCTGTTCAGCCGAGGCTGCGGCTTAGCATCGGCGAGATCGCCGTCGCCAGCGGCACCGGCAACGCGCGCCAGGCCCTGATCATCGCTGTGTAGCGAGGGTTGGTCGGATTCACGTCCGGCAGCGTCGTGCGTTTCAGGAGCCGATACTGGTGGGTGATCGGCCGCGGCTCGAAACCCCAGTTGCGTTTGAAGCTGTATGGCCCAGTACCGACCTTGCTGCGGCCGAAGTCGAAGATCGTGCAATTGCGTTCGACCGCGCGACGCATCAGCGCCCAGTACATCAGGTCGTTAGCACCCAGCCCGCGGGCCTCGAGGCGGCTGCCGGTGTAGTACGGAAGCACCCGGTCGCGGAAGAAGTAGCTCAGCACGCTGCTCACCGGCCGCCCCTCCGCGCGCACGGTCAGAACCTCGCAGTCGTCGCCGAACGCGGCCATGAGCTTCTCGAAAAAACGGCGCGGCAGCGCCGGCGTCCCATGGTCGCGCATCGTGCGAGCGTAGAGATCGAAAAAGGTGTCAGGGGTCGGGTCTATCGTCGTCGTCATGCCCTGGCCGAGCGCTTTGCGGATCACCGCCCGCTGTTTGCGCGGGATCTGCTTCAGATTCTCCTCTTCGGACGTCGCGATCGACGCTTCGAATCCGGCGTAGAGATCGTCGCGCTCCAGCCACTCAGGGCCGGCGAGAGCCGTGTCCCGTAGTTCGACATAGTCGGCCCCCAGCTTGCGGCCGAGCGCTTCTGCGTGTCCGACAATCTCAGCCAAAGCGACGTCGTCGCTCGCCAAGGGTCCTCCGCCCACGCAGAAGGCGTTGGAGATCAGCGCGTGGCCAAACAGGCGGCTGCGAATCTCGACCAGCGGCAACACGGCGGCGACCTCGCCGTCGCGCTCCAGAGAGAGGTAGTGCGCCGGGTGTCCGAAGACGTCCTGCGCGACATGCCGCCACGCGGAGAGGTGGAAGAAGGTGGCTTTCGTATGCGCGCGGACGAAAGCGTCCCACTGCGTTTCGGTAATGTCGGTCATTCGGCGGCCGCGCCCAGGCTCTCGCGCGCGAGCGCGACTTGCGGGAAGACGCGATCGATGCGGTCCCAGTCGAAGTCGCGCAGCAACCGCGCGAGCTTCCCGCGCGTGGTCGAGAGGTTGGTGTAGTGACGGAAGCGGGATTTGAGCGGGACGCCCCGAGCGCGCGGCTGACCGGGATCGACCTCCCACGGATGGATATAGAACACCGCCGGCCCGGCTTCGTCGCTGTTGATGCGAGCGATCGCGGCGCGCGACACCCAGTACGGAAGCAACCGGAAATAGCCGCCGCCCCCGCTCGGCCAGTTCCGCCCGGCGAGCTTGGCCGTGGCGATTGGAACCTCGACGAGTTGCTCGGCGCCGTCCGGCCGATAGGGCTTCCGCGGCGCGTCAGGGAAGGCGTAGAGGTCGCGCTTCACCGGATAGACGCTGGAGCTGTAGGTGAACCCTTCCTCCTCGAGCACGCGCCAGGCCCACGGAGTCGTCGGACCGACGCTGAACGTCGCCGCCCGGTAGCCGCGCACAGGGATCCCAGCAATATCTTCCAGGATGGCCTTCGCCTTCCTCACATCGAGGCGAAATTCGTCCGCGGTCTGACTGTCGACCCGCGCGTGCCGATAGCCATGGCTGGCGAGTTCGTGGCCGCCGTCGGCGATCCGGCGCACCAGCTCAGGGTGCCGCTCGGCGATCCAGCCGAGAACGAAGAACGTGCCGCGACGCCCGGTCTGATCGAGCAGTTCGAGCAACGTCTCGGTGTTCGCCTCCACCCGCCGCACACAACGCTCCCACACCGAGATGGGATAGGCGGCGGCCAGGCTCTGCACCTGGAAATAGTCCTCGACGTCGACCGAAAAGGCGTTGGTGGGCGCCTGGACCGCGAGCTCGCTCATGCCAAGGCCCCGGACGCGGCTCAGAACCGCTTCTTGAGCGCCACGAAGACGATGTTCTCATAGATCGTCAGGCGCGGAGCGGTCAGTTGCTCCTGGTGGTCGAACGCGTAGCCACCGGTGAGGTCGACGGTCGAATTCACCTTGTAGGCGAACTGCAGGGTCGCGTTGTAGACCTCGCTCGCGCCGAACACCGGGCTCGCGTAGGTGCGATAGTACCCTACGCCGAATCGGCCGGTGAGGTCGGGCCGAAGCGTTCGCGAATAGGTCGCCTGCCCTATCAGCTCGCGATCATGACCGGTCGTGTTGAGGAAGTCGCGGTCGCGCCACGAGACGAACACATCGAACGTCTGGTCCGGCAACGTGTAGACGAAGTGACCGTCCGCCGTCGTATCCAGCGAGGGTTGGTTGAGAAGGTTGCCGTTGACCGTGAAGTTTGGGGTCAGCAGCGCCGTCGGCAGCGTGCCGCTCAGCTGGACGAATCCGACGAACGCGTTGGCTATGGCCACCTGATCGGGCTCGAGGACCTGCTGGTAGTCGGCCGTCACATAGATCCGGTCGCTGACCTGGATGTAGGCGTTGGCGACCCACGCTGCTCGATTGTAGCGCTCGCCGCCCTCCAGGCTGATCTTCGACTTGTCGTTCAGCGCGTATTCGAAGCCGACGCTGAGGATCGGGGCGTTCACGTTCACGAGCCGGGGCAGAACGTCTTCCTCGTAGCCCGCGCGGCCGATCAACCGCAGGCGCGGCCCGAGCGCGTAGAAGAGCGATTCCAGCCCGCTGACGGTATAGAAGCCGTGGTTGTCGCTTTGGTACGCGGCGGCTGTGATCGACTCCAGGTTCGCGAACCGCTTTCCCGTGTCCGCCTGGGCGCCGACCTGCACGATGGTTGAGCCCGTCGGCAGGGCCGTGACGTGACTGTTGTCGGCGGCCGAGTAGAAAACCTGGTCGAAGTGGGCGATGGCGTCGAGATCGGCGAAGTCGCCGAGCGGGATCGTCAGGTGAGGACCGACATTGTAGGTCGCGAGCAGAACGCGCCCGGCCACGCCGGTGCGATCGATCGCCGGGGCGCCGAAGGACGAGACATTGCCGTCCGTCACCGTCCCGGCGGCTTCGATCACCAGTGTCTGCGGGATCAGAGCATAGGAGCCGGTCCCGAACGCCTGAACCGAAAGGCCGCTGAGCGCGTCGTGGCGCGCGTACCAGTCGTATGAAACTTGCGCGGTGGCCGTCGCTTGTGTGCGAACGCCGATGACCGCGACGCCGAGTCCAAGGATCCCGCGGGTGATGAAGTCCGATTGGCGATTGTGCTGCGTCAGCAGCGCGTTGTCGGTGAAGAGCTCCTCGACGCCGATAGAGGGCGTGAAGGTGAAGGCCCGCGCGGTCGGCGGCGGGGCCGGCGGCGGGGTCGGGTTGTTGGCGGCTGGAGCGCCGGGGACGGCGGCGGTCGGCGCCGCTGGATTCGGCGTGGGCGCGGCCGGGATCTCCGGCGCCAGTGGATTGATGACGGGCGCGCCGCCGGGCGTGCTGTTGGCGCTGGTATCGGCAATGTCCGGCGCGGCGGCGGCGTAGCGCGCCGTGGCGATCACTTCCGCATCCTGCGCGCGCGCCTGAGTCCCCAAGGCGACCCAGCACGCCGTCACGAACAGTCCCGCCAGCAAGGCGCGGGCCTGCCGTTGTGTAGCCTTTGATTTCGGCCGGTCGCGCATGGATTGCCCCCTGTCGCTCGTCAAGTCAGCGTCGCGAGTAGCGAACCGGCGACTGTGAATGGTCGGTCTTGTTCATCACCACGACAACTCGCGTCTCGTCGATCGGGCCCGATTGCCTGTGCAGAATGCCCAAACCTTCATCGATATCGGCCCGCTTGGTCTGGCCCTTCGCAGCCACAAGCAGGATCTGGCCGGCGTGGCTGGCCAGGGAGACGGTCTCGCTGCAGGACAAGATCGATCCTGAGTCGACGATGACGATGTGCTTCTCACCCCCGGCGTGCAGTGCGTTCAAGAGGTCGCGCATGCGATCGCTTGCGATCAGCTCGGGTGCGGCGACACGCGGCCCGCCGGCCGGCACGGCATAGACGCCGCGGACGCTGGTTGGATAGACGATGTCATTGATTTCGATCTCGTCATTCTCCAGGAAGTCCAACAGCCCGAGTTCGCCATCCAGGTGCATCCGCCGCGACAGGTCCGGGTTGCGCATGTCTGTGTCGATCAGAACCACGCGGCAGTCGCGCTCGAACATGAAGCTCATCGCAAGGCCGATCGACACGGTGGTCTTCCCGTCCCGCGGGCTGGCGCTGGTGACGAGGATCGTGCGCGGATCATTTCGGTCATTCCGCCGGCGGCCGGCTTGGATGCGCGTCATCAGGTGCCGCTTGATGGCGCGAAACTCCTCACGGGTCTGAGAATCGTCGAAGTGGGGCGTGCGTACGGCGCCGATCGTCTTCAGCTCGCCGCCACGGGTCTCGAGCTTTTCGACCTGGCCGCCGTTGGCAGCCGAGACAGCGGCCGGATCGGTGCCGACCAGTGTGGGCAGGAAGGGCGATTTGGCGTGCATCGAATGCTCCTCAGCGATCGCGCGTCTGGTTCAGCATCGACGCCACATTGGTCAGAACCGTCGACCCGAACCGCCCCACGTCACTGATGCTCGCCGCCATGACGCTGGCCAGCACCAGGACGACAGCCAAGCTGGCGCCGGCGATCATGGGCACGCGCGAGACGCGCCGCGTCTCGCCGTTGTCCCAGGCGGGCTCCCAGGACACAGTGCCGATCACCGGCAGCCGGAAGGCCTCCTCCAACTCGCGCGGAGAGACGAAGACGCCGTTCATGGCGCCGCGCAGATAGGCGGCCCCGAGGCCCGCGGCGCCGGCGGCCAGGAAGCCCAGCACGAGGTACAGGCCGCGGTTCGGCCCGATCGGGGAAGGCGGCACGACCGGGGTCCGTGTGACCTGGTACTTGTTGGAGCCGTCGGCGCTGTACATCGCCAGCGACATGCGGGTCGCCTCGCGTCGAGCGACCAACTGCTCGTAGTTCAGGTGCAGCACTTCGTCGTTGCGCTGCAGATCCTGCCACTGCGCCTGGATGTCGGGCGCGATGGCGACGAAGCCCGGACCACGGCGCACGCGGACGACGCGTCGCTGCGTCGGGCCGCTGGCGATCGTCGGCGCCGGCGCGTTGGCCAGCTCGCGGCTGCGCTCGGCTTGGGCGATCTCGAGCTGGCGCCTGGCCGTGACAACGTCGGGATAGTTGTCCGTGTATTGCGTCCGCAGGTTCGCGATCTGCGCCTGCAGCTGCGCAACGCGCTCACTCGATGCGGTCGCGGCGGGCGGTGCGGCGACCGCTCGCGCCGCGGCGGGGGCGGTGATCGTCGTCGTGCCCATATCCCCGGTGTCGAGCGGCAGAGGCGCGGCGTTCGGCAGAAGCGAGACGCCTGGATGCTGCTTGCGAAAATCCGTCAGCTTGGATTGGGAGTCGCTCAGCATCGTCTGGTATGAGGCGATCTGCTGGTCCAGGAACGTGGCGGTGTCGTCGAGCGCTTTCTTGTTGCGGTCGACGCTGCCGGAAATGAAGGCGTTCAGGACCGCACGCACGACGTTGCGGGCGTGCACCGGATCGGTATCGGCGTAGTGGAACTCGATGAAGCCGTCATCGCCATCCGAGGTGATGTGAATGCGGCTCTTCAGGCGTGCGACCGCGCGCGCCATCGCCGCGTCGTTCATCGTGGCGGCGGCCGGATCGAGCTGACGGATCACCGGCGTCAGGTTCTGGTCGCTCAACAAGGTCTTTTGAACGACGACCGCATTGCCATCGTCTGGGTGCGCGAGCGCGACCCCCTGCGTGGCGGCGGCCAGCGTCGTGTCCTTGTTCACGAGCACCTGCGCCCAGGCGTCATAGACGTCCGGAAGCTGCAGGACGTAGAGGGCCGCTCCGCAAAGCACCACGGTAGCGGCCATCACGAACGTCCAGCGGTAATACCAGAGACGCTGGCCCTCGTCGTAAATCAGATTGAGCAGTTGGGTGATCATGCTGTGCTTTGATCTGGAATTGACTCGAACTTGACTAAGGAGACCTAAAACATGCGTTCCGGGATGCGGATGATGTCGCCGGGGCGCATCTGCATGTTGGCGTTCAGATCGCCGCCGCGCACCAGGTCAGCCAGGTGCAGGGGATAGGCCTTGTAGACGCCGTCTTCCATGCGGAGCAGTTCGGCGCCGTTGCCGTTGGCGAACACGTTCAGACCACCGACGTCGATGACAACGTCAAGCGCGGTCAAACCCGAACGGTACGGCACGGTCTTCGGCGTGACGGCGGCGCCGATCACGCGGATGGCCGCGGAATTGTCGGGCGAGGCGAAGGTGCGCACGACGACGGTGACCACCGGATCCTGGATGTAGTTGCTGAGCGCCGCCTTCAGGTCGGCCGCCAGTTGGGTGGGCGTCCTGCCTTGAGCCTGGACGTCCTGCACCAGCGGCGTGGTGATCTTGCCGTCGGGCCGGACCGGCACGTCGCTTGAAAGGTCGGGGTTCCGCCACACGAAGATGTGCAGCATGTCGCCTGGGCCGATCACATAGGCCGGCGCTTCGGCGTCGGCGCTCGTGGGCGCTGAGACGACGGCGACGGGCTGAGCCAGGGCGGTCAGCGGAGCCGCGAGCGACAGAACGCCGACCGCGAGAAGTTTACGAAGCGCATTCATGGGGTGCCTCAATCGATGTTCCGGCGTTGGCACAGGCCAGCGCGTCGGCTCCCCGAGGTGCAAAGCCCGTTCCAGAGCCCCCTTGGCGCGAGTCCCGTTCTGAAACGCAGCGCCACGGCGACGACCGTCGCCGCGTACAATGTAAGCAGAGCAACGCTTTCCGCCCGCCTAACGCGTCAGAACAGGGCTTCGTTGACGGCCCCCCAGGCCGATCCGCTACCGGAAACGCGACAGAATCTGGTGGAGCCGAGGGGAGTCGAACCCCTGACCTCCTCATTGCGAACGAGGCGCTCTACCAACTGAGCTACGGCCCCTTTTTGGGAGCGCGGCAGATAAGGGCCGCCCGGTTAGACTGTCAAGCAAGGCGCTGGGGTGTTTAGGGCGCCCGCGCTGGAGCCCCTTGGGGCGTCGCCCGAGGGTGGGCCGAACCCGTGCTTGCCGCCGCCGGCCGGCGCGCGGTAGATGCCCTCGATTCACGAGGGACCGCTCCATGGAGGTGATTCTCTACCCGGCTCTGTCGCTGCTGAGCTGGGTGATTCAGATCTACATCTTCATCATCATCGCCATGGTGATCATGAGCTGGTTGACGGCGTTCAACGTCGTGAACCCTCGCAATCAGTTCGTCGTTCAGGTCGACCGCATCCTCTTGGCGCTGACCAACCCGGTGCTGAACCCCGTGCGCCGGATCCTTCCCGCGATGGGCGGGCTCGATATCAGCCCGATGATCGTCGGCTTCGTGCTCGCCGCGCTCCTGCAGGCGATCGCCCTGCTCCAGCGCCGGGTTCTGTACGGCGTCTAGGGGCCGACCGCGCGAACCGGCGGCTTAGCCGGACGCCCGCTGCGCCATCATCGCCTGCACCTGCTCGAGGGAAAAGCCGAGCAGCTCCATGATCGGCGAGGCCGCCGTCTGATCCCATGAGTGGCGGTCGCCGACGGTGATGCCGCCGTCGACGATGAGATGCGTGCCGGTCACGAACGCCGCGGTCGCGAGGTAGAGGCAGGCGCGGGCGATGTCGTCCGGCATGCCGGCCTTGGCCACCGGCTGGAATTTCGGCGCGGTCTCCTGCACGCGGGCGGCCATCTGATCGGCGGCTTCGCGCGGCAGGCCGATGGAGGCGCCGAAGATGGAGGTGGCGATGAGGCCCGGGCATATGGCGTTGACGCGGATCTTGTCGGCCGCGAGCTGCGCCGCCGCCACGCGCGTCAGGTGGATCACCGCGCCCTTGGCGGTGGAATAGGCGACCGGGCCCCAGCCGGCCTCGACGCCGGCGATGGAGGCGGTGTTGACGATGGCCCCACCGCCCCTGGCCTTCATCAGCGGGATGGCGTGCTTCATCCCCAGCATGACGGCGCGCAGGAGCAGGTTCATCGTCCCGTCCCACGCCTCGATGGTCATCTCGGCGAGACCCGCGCCGGTCCCGCCGGAGCCGGCGTTGTTGAAGAGGACGTCGAGGCCGCCGAAGGCCTCGCTCGCCGCCGCTGTGGCGGCCGCGATGTCGGCTTCGATCGTGACGTCGCAGTGGGCGTAGCGGACGCGGCCGGGGAACCGCTGTTCCAGCACCGCGCCCTTTTCGTCCTGCAGATCGGCGACGACGACGCGGGCGCCCTCGGCGAGGAAGAGTTCGACCGTGCCGAGGCCGATGCCGGAGCAGCCGCCGGTGACGAGCGCGATCTTGCCGTCCAGTTGACCGGCCATGATCAGTCCATCGTGACCACTACCTTGCCCATGGCCTGGCGGCTGGCGAGGCGGCTGATGGCTTCGCCGGCGCGGGCCAGCGGGAAGCGCTCTGACACGCGCGGGCGGATCTTGCCAGCGGCGTAGAGCTCGAACAGGTCCTTGATGTTCTGCTGGTGGGCCCGGGGGTCGCGGGCGACCGCGGCGCCCCAGAAGACGCCGACGATGTCGCAGCTCTTCAGCAGCGCGAGGTTGAGCGGAATGCGCGGGATGCCCGCGGGGAAGCCGACGACCAGGAACCGGCCCTCCCAGGCCATGGAGCGGATAGCGGCCTCTGCGTAGTCGCCGCCGACACCGTCGTAGACCACGTCGGCGCCGTGCTCGCCGACCGCGTCCTTGAACAGATTGGACAGCGCCCGCTGCCCGTCCCTATCGAAGGGGCCAAGCGGATAGACCACGCCCTCGTCGGCGCCGCTCGCCTTGGCGAATTCGACCTTCTCTGGCGACGACGCCGCGGCGACTACGTGTGCGCCCATGGCGTGTCCGAGCTCGACAGCGGCCAGGCCGACCCCTCCCGCGGCGCCAAGCACCAGCAAGGTCTGGCCCGCCTTCAGAAACCCACGGTCTTTCAGCGCATAGTAGGACGTGCCGTAGGTCATGATGAATGTCGCCGCTTCGTCGAACGGCATCGAGTCTGGGATCTTCACCAGTCGCGCGGCCTCGAGCGCAAGCTCTTCCACCATGCCGCCGCAGGTGATGTTGGCCAGCACGCGGTCGCCCGGCTTGACGTTCGAGACGCCATCGCCAACCGACTTCACCACACCGGAGATCTCGGCGCCGGGCGCGAACGGCCGCGGCGGCTTGAACTGGTACTTGTCCTCGATGATCAGGACGTCGGGGTAGTTGACGCCGCAGGCCTTGACCTCGACGACGGCGAACCCGGCCTTCGGCGTCGGGCTCGGAAGATCTTCGAGCACCAGCGTCTCGGGCCCGCCAACGGCCTTGCTCAACAGCGCCTTCATCGCGTCGCTCCCTTCGATCCCGATCCTCGGAATGACGCTAGCGCATGGCGCCCGGCCGGCAAAGGCGGACGCGAGGGCAAGATCGTGGGCGGCGCGCGCGCCTTAGGCCGCGGCCGCGCCGGTAAGCCTGGCGGGGAAGCCGAACCAGCGCTGGATGAGGCCCATCCACCCCTTGAACTTGGGTGCGCCGCGGAAGGCGAGGAGGACGTAGCAGACCTCGCCGGGCTCGGCCTTGGGCGTGTGCACGAAACCTGGCCGCGCCACCGAGACGTCGCCAGGGCGATAGGCGTCGGCCCCGTCGTTGTAGGCGCCGGTGAGCACCAGCGTCAGCTCCTCGCCCTCGTGGTCGTGCTCGGAGACGCCGTAGCCGGGCGTGATGCGCATGAGGATCGCATGCGCCCCATCGTCATCGAACAGCGCCAGGCGCTGGATGCCGAGGCCGGCGAACGTCCAGGAGGCGTCGCGGGCGATGGCGTCAAGCGCCGCGTCCCGCACCGGCGATGGCAGGCCGGCGATCTCGTCGGCGAAGGCGCCGCCGGCGAGGCGGGAGGTCGCTTCGGCGTCGGCCGCGTCGGCGGCGTCGATTTCGCCCAGCACGCGGTTCAGCGCGTCGGCGTCGAGGCCGGCCGGCGTCTCCTCTTCGAGGAAGACGGCGGATGCGAGGTCGTCGTCGCGCTGGACGAAGCCCGGGTCGGCGCGCATCGCGTGCGTCGTGCGGGCCAGGAGCTCGACGGCGCGGTTGCTGCCCCAGGCATCCAACACGCCACTCAAGGTTTGGGCGTTCATGCGAGCGCCTCCTGATCCGCGCCGGCGCCGATGTCGGCCAGGTTCAGTTTCATTTTGGCGAACGCAAGGCGCAGGCGCGACTTGACGGTGCCGAGCGGCACGCCGGTCGAAGCGGCGATCTCGCTGTGGGAAAGGTCCTCGTAGAAGGCGCGGCGCACGAGATCCAGCTGCTCGGGCGGCAGCTCAGCCATCGCCCGGCGCACCAGCGCCTCACGCTCCGAGGCCTCCGCGGCGTGGTCGGGCTGGGCCTCGGGCGCCGGGATGAGCGCCGGATCGTGGGCGTCCAGCTGGGCGCGCTGGTCGCGGCGAAAGACGTCGATGCGGCGGTTGCGGGCGATGCGGAAGATCCAGGTGGCGGCCGAGGCCTGGGCGCGGTCGAAACTGGCCGCCTTGCGCCAGACGGCGACCATCACCTCCTGGGTCACCTCCTCGCCCTGGGCGGCGTCGAGGCCGAGGCGGAGCAGGTAGGCTTTCACGCGCGGGGCGTAGTGGGCGAAGACGCGGGTGAACGCGGCGCGGTCCTGGCGGCGCGCGATCGCCTCGATCAGGGCGGCGAACTCCTCGCTGTCTTGGCCGCTGGCCATGCGTCCAGGCTCCCGGCGCGGAAGCACACGCGCCGGACCGGCGCTAGTGTTTCCATCCTGCCACACGAGCCCGGCCCCGGGAAAGGCCCGCCCGCCCTGCGCGCCGGCGCGGCCCGACTTGGGCGCTTCCGGCTGATCTGGTATGAGCACGGCCGCATTCATCAAAGGGTCATACGCATTGAGCGTGCAGTTGGATCTGTCGCGCGTGGGCGCGCCTGCAGGCCGCGCCAGGCTCGCCGGCCTGACGCGGACGGCGCTGGCCGACGCGCTGGTCCGGGCCGAGATCGCGCCGGCGGCCAAGGCGCGCATGCGAGCCGAGCAGGTCTGGCGCTGGGCGCACCACTATGGCGTGGCCGACTTCGCCGCGATGACCAACATCGACAAGCCGACGCGGACGGCGCTCGAGGCGCGCTTCGACCTGGCCCGTCCGGAGGTCGTCGCCCGGCTGGTGAGCGCGGACGGGGCGCGCAAGTGGCTGCTGCGCTTCGCCCCGGGCGTCGAGGCCGAGTGCGTCTACATTCCGGACGTCGGCCGCGCCGGCGCGCTCTGCGTCTCGTCCCAGGTCGGCTGCACGCTGAACTGCCGCTTCTGCCACACGGGCACCCAGGCGCTGGTGCGCAACCTGACGGCGGCCGAGATCGTCGCCCAGGTGCAGGTCGCCCGCGACGACCTCGGCGAGTGGCCGTCCGACAAGGCCGACCGGCGCATCTCGAACATCGTCTTCATGGGCATGGGCGAGCCGCTCTACAATCTGGAGAACGTCGCCGCGGCGATCGACATCATCGCCGACGAGCAGGGCCTGGCCATCTCGCGGCGGCGGATCACCGTCTCGACCGCCGGCGTCGTTCCCGAGATCGAGGCGCTGGGCGCCCGCACCCAGGCGATGCTGGCCATCTCCCTGCACGCGGCCAACGATGCGCTGCGCGATGAATTGGTGCCGCTGAACCGCCGCTATCCGCTGGCCCAGTTGATGGCTGCGGTGCGCGGCTATCCGGGGCTCTCGAACGCAAGGCGGGCCACCTTCGAATACGTGATGCTGAAGGGCGTCAACGACACGCCGGCCGATGCGCGCGCGCTGGTGGCGCTGATCAAGGGCGTCCCGGCGAAGATCAACCTGATCCCCTTCAATCCGTGGCCGGGCGCGCCTTACGAGTGCTCCGACTGGGGGGCGATCGAGGCCTTCGCCGCCATCGTCAACCGCGCCGGCTACGCCTCGCCAATCCGCACGCCGCGCGGCCGCGACATCCTGGCGGCCTGCGGCCAGCTGCGCACCGAGAGCGTCAAGGCCCGCGCCAGCGCGCGGCGGAAAGCGGATGTGGATGCCGCCTGAGCTGCAGGCCTTCGCGGGCGGCTTTCCACTGATGCTGTTGCAGGCCGCCGCCGCGCTCCTCTTGCTCGGCCTCGCCGGCAGCGCGTTCGCGCTCCTGTCGCCGAACCGGGAGGTGCAGCGGGTGCGCGAGGGCAACGCCGCGGCCGCCGTCTCCTTCGGCGGCGCCATCGTCGGGCTGGCGCTGCCGATCGCGGCCTCTGTGATCGTCTCGACCTCGCTGGTCGGCCTGGCCCTTTGGGGCGTGGCCACCAGCCTCCTGGCGCTGCTCGGCTTTCGGCTGATCGACCTTTTGTTCACCGGGCTGCCGCAGCGGCTGCGCGACGGCGACGTCGGCGCCGCAGTGCTGCTGGTCGCGGCGCGGCTGGCGGTGGCCATCGTGCTGGCGGCCTCGCTGGCGGTCTAGGCATGCCCCGCCCGCCCGACTGGCTGATCTACCTGGCCGCCCTCGCGCTCCTCCTCTCGCTCAGCCTTTTCCGCACACGGGCGGATGCGCCACGCCCCCCACCGCCGGTGCCCGGCGCGGACAACGCGCCGATCTCCCCGAACTCGCCCTTCGCCACCGCCAGGCTGGAGCATGTCGCCGCCCGCCGCGCGAACCGCGGCGCGGCCTTCTCGGTCAGCGACAAGGGCGTCTGGCTGACGGCGCGGAACGCCGTCGCCGGCTGCCCGAAACCGATGATCGTGGTCGGCGACGGCTGGGCGGCGCGGATCCGCCTCATCGCCGTGCGCGGCGACGTGGCGGTGTTCGCCACCGACGCCGGGGCGCCGGCGCTGCCGCTGCTCAAGGCGGTGACGCCGCAGGCTGGCGATCCGGCCTTCGTCGCCGGCTTCAGCCGCGGCCGGCCCGGCGAGGCGGCGGCGCGCTATCTGGGCGCACGGGCGCACGACGGCCGCGCCGCCTGGGCGGAAGTCGGCCGCACGGACGGGCTCGAGGGGCCGCTGTTCGGCTTTGCCGGCGCGCCGGTCCTGAACCTCTCCGGCGCCGTGATCGGCATGGCGATCGGCGATGCGCCGAGGCTCGGCCGCATCGCGGCGGCGCCATCGACCGCGCTCACCGCGGCGCTGGCGGCCGCCCGCCGGACGGCCAACGGGGCCGGCCCGACGCCGCCGATCAGCCTGGACGACTACGGCCTCGCCGCCGACAGCCTGCGCCGCGCCACGAGCGTCGTGCCGGTCATCTGCGGATAGAGCGCCGGTCCCCGATCAATCGGCCAGTTTCACCAGCATCTTGCCGCTGTTCTGGCCCTGCATCAGGCCCACCATGGCGGCCGGCGCGTTGGCGATGCCGTCGAGGATGGTCTCCTGGTATTTGATGCGGCCGTCCTTCAGCCAGCCGGCCATGTCGGATTTGAACTGGTCGTACAGGTGCATGAAGTCGGTGGCGACGAAGCCGCGCAGGTTGATCCGGCCATAGATGATGTTGGCCAGATTGTTCACCGGCGCCCGCGAGCCGGCGGAATTGTAGCCTGAGATCATCCCGCAGACGGCGACGCGGCCGAGCTGGTTCATGCGCGCCAGCGCCGCGTCCAGGTGCTCGCCGCCGACGTTGTCGAAGTAGACGTCGACCCCGTTGGGCGTGACCTTGCCCAGCGCCGGGCGGATCGGCTCGGCCTTGTAATTGATGGCGGCGTCCAGGCCCGCCTCTTCGAGCAGCCACTTCACCTTTTCATCCGAGCCGGTCGAGCCGACGACATAGCAGTCGTGTAGTTTTGCGATCTGGGCGGCGATCGATCCCACGGCGCCGGCGGCGGTGGAGACGAACACCTGCTCGCCGTCCTTGAGCTGGCCGATGTGCAGGAGGCCGCCGTAGGCGGTGAAGCCGGTGCCGCCGAGCGGCCCCATGTGCACGGTGAGCGGCAGGCCCGGCTCGGGGGTCAGCACCTGCAGGCCGCGGCCCTCGGAGAGGAAGGCCTCGCGGAAGCCGAACCGGTTGGTGACCAGGTCGCCGTCCTTGAAGGCCGGGTTGCGGGACTTCTCCACACGGCCCAGCGCGCCGCCGCCCATGGCCTCGTTGAGCTCCTGGCCGATGGACATGCGCGGCCGCATGGCCGGATCGACCGACATGTAGAGGTTGCGCACCAGGACCTCGCCGTCCTTGGGGTCGGCGACCTCGGTTTCCACCATGGCGAAGTCGGCGAGGACCGGCGCGCCCTCGGGGCGCTTCACCAGATGGATTTCGCGGCTTGGGGTCGGCATGGGATCAGCTCTCCAGGCGGTAGGCGGCGCCGGCGCGCACGATGCGGCCCGCGGTCGGGGCGGGGAAATGGGTGCCGATGAACAGGGTCCGGTCGCGCGCGACCTCCTCGACCACGCGCTGGCGGGTCGCGCGCGCCTCGTCCGGGTCGGAGTCGGCGATCGACGACCACTCCGGGTGGGCGATCTGGCAGGGGTGATGCAGGAAGTCGCCGCTGATGATGGCGCGCTCGCCGCCCGATTCGATCACCACGCTCACGTGCCCCGGCGTGTGGCCGGTGGTGGGGACAAGGCGGATTTCGTTCGAGATGCGGTGGTCCTGCTCGACCAGCTCGGCGAGGCCGGCGTCGAAGATCGGCTGCACGGAGTCGCTGAGGATGACCTGCTGCTCGCGGCCGCCCTCGGCGCGCCAATGGTCGTATTCCTTGCGCCCGATGAGATAGCGGGCGTTGGGGAAGGTCGGGATCCACTTCCCGTTCTCGAGCATGGTGTTCCAGCCGCAGTGGTCGACGTGCAGGTGCGTGCAGACGACGGCGTCGACGCCGTCGCGCGTCCAGCCGGCCTCGGCGAACCCCTCGAGGAATGCGGTCTGCAGCGCCACCCCGCCGGTGATGCCGCGCGGACGATCGTTGCCGATGCAGGTGTCGACGACCAGCTTCAACCCCGGCGCATCGACCAGCAGCGCATGGATGGAAAGCAGAAGCTCGCCATCGGGCCCCACGTAGTTCGGGTAGAGCCACGGCATGGTCAAAAGCGCCTCGGGCGTCGCTTCCTTCAGGAACTGAAACTGGTCTGTGTAGGG
>DATGKF010000117.1:0-2977 GCA_035294785.1 Caulobacteraceae bacterium
CGGCACACCGCGGCCGACGTGGGCGACGAGCCGTTGTTGCTCGCGCGCTCCTACCCCGCCTGGATTGCGCGCGACCGGGCGGCGGGCGCCAGGGCCGCGGCGGCCGACGGCGCGGCCGTCATCGTGATGGACGACGGCCACCAGAACACGGCGGTGAAAAAGACGTTGTCGCTGGTCGTGGTCGACGGCGAGACCCGCGACGGCGAGTGGCCGTTCGGCGATGGCGACGTCGTCCCGGCCGGACCGATGCGCGAGCCGCTGGCGGCCGGCCTCGCTCGGGCCGACGCCGTGGTGCTGATGCTGCCGGCCGATCTGGTCGCGCCCGACCCGGCGCTGGTGGCGCTGTTCGGCCAGACGCCGGTGCTCATCGCCCGCCTCGAACCCGCGGCGGCGCCGCCCTCCGGCCCGCAGCTCGGCTTCGCCGGGGTCGGCAAGCCGTGGAAGGTGGAGCGCGCCCTCGCCGCGGCCGGCTGCGAGTTGGTCGACTTCGTTCCGTTCCCGGATCACGCGGCCTATTCGGACGCCGAACTCACCGCCCTGGCCGCCCGCGCCGCGCAGGCGAACGCCGGCCTCGTCACCACCGAAAAGGACTGGGTGCGCCTCCCGACCGCCTGGCGCGAGCGTGTCACGGCGTGGCCGGTGCGAGCGGTGTTCGATGATGAGCCCGCGCTAGATCGGATGCTGGAGGCCGCGCTCCGCTAGCTGAATGTCGTCATGGCCCGACTTGTTCGGGCCACCCATGATCACCGCGGACCGTGAGTGTTCATGGGTCCCCCGCATTCCGCTTCGCTCCAGCGGGGGATGACGGATGGAAGTTGGCGCTACTCCGCCCCCGCCTTCACCGCGAACTTCCAGGCCGCCGCACCCAGGGCGGGGACACGAGAAGCCATGGCGGCGGCTTGCGGGCTGTTGGCGGTGCCGTCGCGGGCGCGGCCGACGATGCCCTGGATGATCCCGGCCAGCCGGAAGATGTTGTAGGCGAAGTACCAGTTGAGGTCGGGGATGCCGTCGCGGCCGGTCAGGCGGCAATACTCCGCCTCCATCTCCTCGATGGTCGGGACGCCGTACGCCTTCTTGTCCGGAATGGCGGCGATCGAGCCGTTCACCCACTGCATGAGCAGGTTCGAAAAGTCCGCCAACGGATTGCCGATCGTCGACAGCTCCCAATCCAGCACCGCGATCACGCGCGACTCGGTCGGATGCATCACCTCGTTGTCGAGCCGGTAGTCGGCGTGCACGATCGACTGCTGGTCGTCCTCCGGGCAGGTCTTGGGCAGCCATTCGATCAGCCGTTCGATCGTGTCGATGTGCAGGGTTTCCGAGGCCTTGTATTGCTTGGTCCAGCGGTCGATCTGCCGCAGCATGTAATTGCCCTGCCGGCCGTAGTCCTCGAGCCCGATGGCCTTGAAGTCGGTGTTGTGCAGGTCGGCCAGCGTCTTCAGCGAGGCCATGTGGATGGCATGCCGCTCGGCCGGCTCGTACATCGGCAGCGTCTGGTCCCACAGGATGCGGCCGTCCATGTAGTCCATGACGTAGAACCAGGTTCCGATCACCTCGTCGTCCGTACACAGACCATAAGTCTTGGGCACCGGAAAGCCGGTCGGCCCGAGGGCGGTGATGACGCGGTATTCGCGGTCGACGGCATGCGCGGACGGCAGCAGCTTTCCGGGCGGCTTGCGCCGCATCACGTACGTCTTGCCGGGCGTGATCAGCTGGTAGGTCGGGTTCGACTGGCCGCCCTTGAACTGGCGCACCTCCAGCGGCCCCTCGAAGCCGGCGACGTTGGCGCCCATCCAATCGGCCAAGCGGCCCTGGTCGAACTTGTGGCTCTCGGCCACCTCCTTGGTGCCCGTGTTGAGCACCTCCCGCGTGCGTTCTTCCGACGCGGCCGGGGCGTTGTCGTCCGCCATGGCGTTTCCCTCAAATGTTCAAATCTATGCCGCCGATCACTTTACCGAGCGGCAGGCTCGGGCGCCAACCCTCCTAAGCGGGCCGGCCGAGCACGCGCCAGCCGATGTCGCGACGGAAGAAGCCGCCTGGCCATTCGATGCGCTCGATCGCCGCGTAGGCCCGGTCGCGACCGACCTGCAGCGTTCGGCCGGTCGCGCAAACGTTCAGCGCCCGCCCCGCGCCGGCCACCAGCGCGCCGTCCGCGCGCCGCGACGTGGCGGCGTGGAAGACGACGACGCCGTCGCCGAACGCGCCCTCTGCGCCGGAGATCACCGACCCGGCTTCCGCCGCGCCCGGATACCCGTTCGCCGCCATCACGACGCAGATCGCCGCCTCATCGCGCCACACGGGCGGCGGCATGTCGGCAAGGCGCCCGGTGGCTGCGGCCATAAGGTAGGGGACGAGGTCGCTCTCCAGGCGCAGCATCAGCACCTGGCACTCCGGATCGCCGAAGCGGACGTTGAACTCGACCAGCTTCGGCCCTTCGGCCGTGACCATCATCTCGCAGAAGATCACGCCCCGGTACGGCGCGCCCTCGGCGGCGATGCCGCGGAACGCCGGCTCGATCAATCGCGTCCGCGCCTGTTCGACCACGACATCGCTCAGCACCGGGGCGGGCGAATACGTCCCCATGCCGCCGGTGTTCGGCCCGCGCTCGCCGTCGAAGGCGGCTTTGTGATCCTGCGCCCCCCCGAACAGCAGGGTGGTCGTTCCATCGTTCATGGCGAACAGCGAGGCGATCTCGCCGACCAGAAATTCCTCGATCACCACCCGAGCCCCGGCGGCGCCGAATCCGCCGCCCAGGCAGCCATCGATGGCCGCCTCCGCCTCGGCGCGCGTCTGGGCGACTGTGACGCCCTTGCCGGAGGCGAGCCCGTCGGCCTTGATCACGTAGGGGGCGGTGAACCGGTCCAGGGCCGCCTTGGCCGATGCGGCCTCCTCGAAAATGCCGTAGGCGGCCGTTGGCAGTCCGTGCCGGTCGCAGAAGGCCTTGGTGAAGGCTTTCGACGTCTCCAGCCGCCCGGCC
>DATGKF010000118.1:0-60759 GCA_035294785.1 Caulobacteraceae bacterium
CGAGGTCGGAGGCGATCTTGGCCAGAAACTTGTTGGCGGCCAGGCCGATCGAGACGGTGATGCCGATGTCTTTTTCGATCTCAGCCTGCAGCCTGGCCAGCACCACCACCGCCGCCGCCCCGTGCAGGCGCTCGCAGCCGGAAAGATCCAGCCAGGCCTCGTCCAGCGACAGGGGCTGAACCAATGGCGTCAGGGCCTCCAGCTTGGCCATGATGCGCCGGCTTTCGGTGCGGTATTTGCTGAAATCGGGTTTGATGACCGTGGCTTGCGGGCAAAGCTTCAGAGCCTTGAACATCGGCATGGCCGAGCGCACGCCGTTGATGCGGGCGATGTAACAGCAGGTGGTGACCACGCCGCGCTTGCCGCCGCCGACGATCACCGGCTGGTCGCGCAGCTCCGGCCGGTCGCGCTTTTCCACCGAAGCGTAGAAGGCGTCGCAGTCCATGTGGGCAATGGTCAGCCGCTTGAGTTCCGGGTGCGTGGCGAGGCGGGGCGAGCGGCACCGCGGGCACCGGGTGGGCGCGTCCTCTGCGCTCCAGAAGCAGTCGCGGCAGATCGCGCTCACGGCAACGGCCAGAGCCAGGCCGCGCCGCGAACGCCGGAGGAATCGCCGTGCACGGCCTTGCGCACCGGCGTTTCGCAGACGTCGGAGAAGACGCGCCCGCCGATCAGCGGCGGAACGCGGGCGTAGAGTTCGTCGACGTTCGACATGCCGCCGCCCAGCACGATCACGTCGGGGTCGACCATGTTGACCACCACCGCCAGCGCGCGCGCCAGCCGGTCGGAATAGCGGTCGAGGGCCGCCGTCGCGATTGCATCGCCGCCGCGGGCGCGGTCGACGACGGCGATGGCGTCGACCGCCTCGCCCCCGCGGGCGCGATGGTCGATCTCGAGGCCCGTTCCAGAGATGTAGAGCTCGAGGCAGCCGGACTGCCCGCACCAGCAGGTCAGCGGCGGCCGCTCGTCGTCGCGCGGCCAGGGCAGGGGATTGTGCCCCCACTCGCCCGCCACGCCGTTGAAGCCCTGCAGCAGCCTTCCATGCGCGACCAGGCCTGCGCCGCAGCCAGAGCCGAGGATGGCGGCGAACACCACGCCTGCACCCGCCCCCGCGCCGTCCGTGGCTTCGGAAAGCGCCAGGCAGTTGGCGTCGTTGGCCAGCCGCACCGGGCGCTCCAGCGTCCGCTCCAGATCCTCGCGGAACGGGCGGCCGTTCAGATAGACGCTGTTGGCGTTGCGGATCAGGCCCGAGCGCGGTGAAACCGAACCCGGCGCGCCGACGCCGACGCTGCCCTTCGCCCCAGATTGCCGTTCGGCCTCGGCGACCAGGTCGCGCACCGCCTCCTGCGCGGTGTCGTAGCCGCCCGGGTTGGGCTTGCGCACGCGCGCCTGGAAGCGGCCATCCGCGTCCAGCGCCGCGGCCTCGATCTTGGTGCGCCCGAAGTCGACGCCGATACGGATCATGCGCCGAACCCCAGCGTCCGGGCGATGGCCGGCGCCAACGTCGGCCAGTCGTCGAAGCGCGGGTGACGTTCGGGGGCTGCGGGCGCGAGCGCGCGCAGGGCGGGGTCGCCGATCATCTGGAACCGGTGCACCGCTGGCGCCGTCGTCGCCACCGACTCCAGGTTCGGCAAGAGATCGTCGATGAAGGCGACAGGCGCCCGCGTGTGGGCCGCCAGCACAGCCACAGCGGCGCCCTTCAGACCTTCGTTGATAAACAGCGGGTAGGGAAGGCGGTGCGTCTCCATCCAGCGCGTGCGCGGCTCGCGCGCATGGTCCGGCGCGTTGGTCAGAGCGACGACCGTCGCGCCCTTGGCCAGCGCCGCCAGCCCCTCGCTCGCCCCGGGGATCAGGTCCATCTCGTCGCAGGCGAATCGGAAGAAGTCGTCGAAGAGGCCGCGGCCGGTCTCCAGATCCAGGTGCTCGCTCGCCCCCGGCGCATAGATGTTCTGAAAGAGCGCGAACCGCTCCAGCCGCAGTTCGTAGCCTCGGCTTTTGATGTAGCGGCCAAAGCCTTGAAAGAAGAGGCCCAACACTTCATCGACGTCGCAGATGACGAGCGGGCGCGCCGGGTCGATGCGCACCGTCTTCGGATCGGTGATCGAGTCCAAGGCCGCCTTTCGAGTCAACGCGCGCTTAAGGATATGATGCGCGTAGTGGAACCATAACCGCGCGCATGAGCCTAGACGCGAACAGCCGCGCCCAACCTGAGTCTCGAATGCCGAAGAAGGTCCTGATCGTCGAGGATAACGAGCTGAATATGAAGCTCTTTCACGATCTTCTTGACGCGCAGGGCTACGAAACCCTGGAGACGCGGGACGGTCTGCAGGCGCTCGCGCTCGCCCGCCAGCACAAGCCCGACCTGATTCTCATGGACATCCAGCTGCCGGAGATCTCCGGTCTGGAAGTCACCAAGTGGGTGAAGGAAGACGACGAACTCGCCCACATCCCCGTCGTGGCGGTGACCGCGTTTGCGATGAAGGGCGACGAGGAGCGGATCCGCGAGGGCGGCTGCGAGGCCTACATCTCCAAGCCGATCTCGGTCGCGCACTTCCTCGACACGATCAAACGCTTCATCGGATAGCGAGCCCATGACCGCGCGCATCCTGGTGGTCGACGACATCGAGGCCAACGTCCGCCTGCTCGAGGCCAAGCTCAGCGCCGAATACTACGACGTGCTGAGCGCCAACGACGGCCCGACCGCGCTCGCCGTCGCCGCGGCCGAGCAGCCGGACATCGTGCTCCTCGACGTGATGATGCCCGGCATGGACGGGTTCGAGGTCTGCCGGCGGCTGAAGGAAGACCCGCTCACGCGCCACATCCCCGTCGTGCTGGTGACCGCGCTCGACGGCCGCTCGGACCGCATCGCGGGGCTGGATGCCGGCGCCGACGAGTTCCTCAACAAGCCCATCGACGACGTCATGCTGTTCAGCCGCGTGCGCAGTCTGACGCGGCTCAAGACGGTGATCGACGAGCTTCGCCAGCGCGAGGCCTCAGGCCGGCGCATGGGCGTGATCGCGGGCGCGGCGTCCCGGCTGGCCGGCGCCGGCGGGCGCATCGTCATCTGCGACGACAACCTGCGGCAGGCCGAACGCATCGCCTCCGAACTGGCCATCGAGCATCGGCCGGTGATCGAGCAGGATCCCGACAAGGCGCACCTCTCCGCGCGCGGGCCGGTCGACCTCCTCATCATCAACGCCGCCGCCAAGAGCTTCGACGGCCTCCGCCTCGCCGCCCAGATCCGCTCGGACGAGGCGACGCGGCACGTGCCGATCCTGGCGGTCATCGATCCCGACGAACGCACGCGAATGGTCAAGGCGCTGGAGATCGGCGTCAACGACGTGCTGCCCAAGCCGATCGATCCGCAGGAGCTGGCCGCCCGCGTCCGCACCCAGATCAAGCGCAAGCGCTACACCGACTTCCTGCGCAAGAACCTCGACCACTCGCTCGAGCTGGCGGTCACCGACCAGCTCACCGGCCTGCACAACCGCCGCTACATGGTGGGCCAGCTGGCGGCGCTGGTCGCGCGCGCGGCGCGCGGCGGGGAGCCGGTCGGCGCGCTGATGATCGACATCGACCACTTCAAGAAGATCAACGACAACTTCGGCCACGACGTCGGCGACGAGGTGCTGCGCGAGTTCGCGGTGCGGCTCGCCTCCAACGTCCGCGCCGTCGATCTGCCCTGCCGCTTCGGCGGCGAGGAGTTCGTGGTCGTGATGCCCGACACGCCGCTGTCGGCCGCCGAGCGCATCGCCGAGCGCATACGCCTGCACGTCGCCGGCTCGCCCTTCCGCATGGACGGCGGCAAGAACCTGCTGACGGTGACCATCTCGATCGGCGTCGCCGCCACGATCGGCGAACACGACACGCCCGAAGCCCTGCTGAAACGCGCCGACGCGGCCGTCTACGAAGCCAAATCCCAGGGCCGTAACAAGGTCATCGCCAAAGCGGCCTGACCGGCCAGCTGTTGTATGGTGCCGGCATGTCCAGCCCGAGGGGCGCTTGCGCTAGGCTAGGGATCAGCGATCCGCTGAAGGACGGTCTCGACGCTGGCTGATTACCCCGACATCTCTGACATTCTGGCGGCGAGGGCGGCCGGTCGGCGGGAGAGCGCCCGGCTCTCGTTCGCCGAGAAGGTGGCCAGGATCGAAGCGCTGCGCGAGCGCGTGCAGCCGCTCAAATCGATCCGGGAGGCGTCGAAGCGCGCGAAGGCGGCCAAGCGGCCTACTTGATCTTCGCTTCGGTGAAGTCGACGTGCTTGCGCGCGATCGGGTCGTACTTCTTCTTCACCAGCTTTTCGGTCATCGTGCGGGCGTTCTTCTTGGTGACGTAGAAGAAGCCGGTGTCCGCGCTGGAATTGAGACGAATCTTGATCGAAGCTGGCTTGGCCATTGTCTTTCCGGGCGGGCTTTTGCGAGGGCGCGGAACATACCCAGCGCCGCCTTGAAGTCAATGGCGGGGCGGGCTCGTCGGGCGTTCACCCAATCTTATCCGCGCCCTGCGCCAATCCCTGCCATGGACATGGCGAGTCAGGCCCCCGCGACCGCGCCGCTTCCGCGCCGACGGCTGCTGCTGGCCGCCGACCTGGGCGAGAAGGCCTTCATCCTCGCCCTTTTCGCGCTGATGACCACGCGTGTGGTCCAGTCGGTCGCCTCGGGCGCGGTCTGGCTCAATTTCCTCCAGCTCGGATCGGAAGGGATCGCGGTCGTGCTGATCCTGCTGCGCAAGCCGGCGCGGGAGATGTCGCTGAGGCCCGTCGACTGGCTGCTCGCCATCGGCGCCACCGCCGCGCCGCTGCTGGTCAAGCCCGACATGCACGCCGCCCCCTGGGCGCCGGCGGGACTCTGCGCCGGGCTGATGCTGACAGGCCTTCTCTTCCAGGTGATCGCCAAGCTCACGCTGCGCCTGTCGTTTGGCATGGCGCCGGCGAACCGCGGGCTGAAGGTGAGCGGGCCCTATCGCATTGTCCGCCACCCGATCTACGCCAGCTACCTGATCGGTCAGGCCGGCTTCTTCCTGCTCAATCCGACCTGGTGGAACGCGGCCATCTATGGCGTCGGCCTCGCCATTCAGATCTTCCGCATCGAGGCGGAGGAGCGCGTGCTGGCGCACGACGAAGGCTTCGCCGCCTTCCGCGCCGCCACCCGCTACCGGCTCGTTCCCGGCCTTTACTGAGCGCCCTGTTCGACGAAGCGGCGGCCGCGCCAGAAGCGCATATAGCGCTTGTGGCCATGCTCGGGGTCGGCGATGCGCTCGCCCAGCTCCTTCAGGACGAAGCGGGTGATGTCCGGCAGGTCGAGCCTCAGCGCTTCGTCCAGGTCGAACCAGGCGATCTCGTCCAGTTCGCCGCAGTCGGGCCGCCGCTCGAGGCTGAGCAGCCGGTCGGCGTCGGCGATGAAAAAGCGGGCGTCAAAGCGCTTGAACCGCGATGGCGGCGTCACGGCCCGCGCGATCACGTCCAGCGCATCGAGGTCAGGCAGCGCGCCGATGGCGAAGAACTCGCGCCAGGGTCCCGCGACGCTGCGCGGCGGCGCGGGCTTGGCGAGCAGGAGGCCGGCCTCCTCGAATGTCTCGCGGATGGCCGACAGCGCCAGCGCCCGGCCCTTGTGCGCCGGCGTCCCCTCGGAGAGGCGGGCGGCGACGTCGTGGCGAAGCTCGCTCGCGGTCGGCACGCGATAGTCGCTCCGGTCGATCCGTCCGCCCGGGAACACCCACTTGTCCGGCATGAAATCGTGGCCGGAACCGCGGCGCCCCATCAGGACCTGCGGATCCTTTGCGTCACGCCTGACGATGATTAGCGTGGCGGCGTGGCGCGGGCGCACGGCGCGCGTGCCTTCGGGGCGGGCGGGCGTGTCGGAGGGCGGCCCCCCGGCGGACGGCCGGATCAGCGTGTCGGTCATGCACCCAGTATTGCGAGTCGAATCGCCAACGGGAAGGGCGCCCCTGGGGCAGGCTTTCGCTGGTTGACGGCTCGCTGGCCGCGGCGGAAACTGCGCCCACAGATTTCAGGAGGGGTGAGATGACCAACATGAGGGTCTCCGTGCGGGACAAACTGGCGGGCGCCGTCCTGATCGGGTTCGACACGCTTGCACGCGTGGTCCGGACGCCGGCATCGCGGGCCGGCGAAGCCATCCGCAAAGACGGGGCGAAGCCAAGCGCCTGACCGCATCGCCGCATGATCGCTTGGCGAGCGAGGCTTTCAGGGTCGCCCGCCCGCCTTCCGACTCCTTTGCGCCCGACCCGATAAGAGCGGCCAAACTCGATGAGGCCGTTCGCCTGGGGCTGGCGAGCAGCCTGCGGACCGTCTTTGAGTCTCTCGACGACGCGTTCACGTTGGAGGCGCGGGCGGCTGAGCGCTTGCTCGACGGCATCGCGGCCGGACCGGTCAAATCGCGCATCTTCGCCGTCTACGTCGACCTGGTGATGGCGCTCTTCCAGGAGCGGCCCGCCGATGCTGCGATCCTGCTGGAGGAGCTGCTCGCCCAGGACCCGGCCGTGGACGGGCCGTTCCGCATCCTCACGTTGGACGATCGCGATCTCGGCGATGGGCAGGCCGAGCGCTATCGGCGCCTGGTCAACGACGATGTGCAGTTCGTGCTCGAGCCCGTCTCCCCCGCGCAGCACTCGGAAGCGCGCGCCGTCTTGGGGGCTGCCTTCGATCTCCTAGAGGCCGCCGCGCCGAAGGTCGGCGATGAGGTTCGGGCCCTCTTCCATGACGTGGTGCTGGTCACCAACGCCGAAGGGCGAGGCATCGGCGGCGCATCTTCGTTCGCCCTCTGGGGCACGGTGCTTCTCAACATCGACTGCCTGTCCGATCGGCTGACAGCGGCCGTCGCCCTGGCGCATGAGGCCGCGCACGCCCACCTGTTCGGCCTCGCGCTGGGCGGCCGGCTGGTCGAGAACAGCGACGACGATCGCTACGCTTCGCCGTTGCGCAGCGACTTGCGTCCGATGGAAGGCATCGCGCATGCGGTCTATGTCCTCGGCCGCATGATCTTCACGCTGCGCGCGCTGCGCGCCTCGGGGCGGCTCAGCCTGGAGGAGTCCGAGCAGGCCAGGGCTCAGCTCGGCGTCGACCGTGGCGCCTACGACGACGGCCTGGCCACCGTCCTGCGGCACGCGCGGTTCACGCCCGCCGGCGCTGGCGCCTTCGAGGATCTGCGGCGCTACATGGAAGGGGATTGAGCGTGGGCGCCGGAGAAAGCGCCGCGCCGTCCGGCCTCCAGGCCGCCGACCTCGTTTTCCACTGGGCTCGGCGTGTGCCCGACAAGGCGGCCATCGTGTCCGACGGGCGCGTGTTCTCCTATCGCGGACTCGCCCATCGCATCGCCCAGGCGCGCGCGCACTTCTCGCGCCAGGGCCTCGGCGGACCCGGGACCGCCGTGGTCGCGGTCGCTGATCTGGCCTCCTTCTGGATTCTCAGCCTGGCGTTGCGCAGCCTGGGCCTGACGACCATCCAGCCCCGACCAGGCGAGCCGTTCGACGCCCTGGACTTGCCAGACGCGCGTTGCGTCGTCGGCAGCAACGCCGAGCAGTGGCCGGACCTCGAGCGGATGAACGCGACAGCTGGCCTGCCGGTCCTTGTGGCCGCTGTCGACGACGAGGCGCCGCTCTGGCCGTTCGCAGCAGGCCCCGCCCCCGCCGGCGGCCATATCCTGCAGACCTCGGGCACGACGGGACTGCAGAAGAAGGTCCTGATGGCGCCGTCGTTCGAGCCGGCCTACATCCGCTACCGCCGGGCCGTGATGGACATTCCGCACGAGTCGGTCGGCGCGCTCTTCGATTTCGCCGCCTGGACGGGCGCCGGATACAAGGGCGTGGTCTCGAGCCTGACGGCCGGGGCTACCGTGGTCATCGACCAGAGGCCGGATCGCCACGCGGCCCTGCTGCGCTATCCGGGCGTCACGTACGCCGTGATCGTCCCGACGATGGCGCGCGCCATTCTCAATGCGCCGCTGGAAGTGCTGCCGTTCAACCCAGGTCTGCAGATCCAGATCGCCGGTGGCGCCCTCAGCCTGCGGGAGATCGAAGCGCTCAAGGCGCGGGTGACGCCGCATCTCTTCAACAGCTTCGGCTCAACCGAGGCGAGGCCGACGGCATTCACGCCCATGCTGACGGCCGAAGACTACCGCTGGCACCGGCTCGTTCCCGGCCGTGGCGTCGAGGTGGTCGACGACCAGGATCGCCCGCTCCCCGCCGGCCAGATCGGCCGGCTGCGCGTGACCACGACGGACGGGCCGACGGGCTACCTCAACGACGAGGCGGCGACGCACGCCTTCTTCAGGGACGGCTACTTCTATCCCGGCGATCTGGCGGTCATCCGCGAGGATGGGCGCATGGCGCTGCACGGCCGCGTCACCGACGTCATCAACCAGAAAGGACAGAAGATCCTGCCCGCGCCGATCGAGGATCGCCTGCGCGACATCTTCGAGGTGAGCGGGGTCTGCCTCTTCTCCATGCAGAACGCAGCCGGCGAGGAGGAAATTCATGTCATCATCGAGACCGCCAGAGCGATCGCGCCCGATCGTCTGGCGGAGGCCCTGAACCGCGAACTGCCCGGGTTTCCAGGCGCCCACGTGCACTTTGCGCCCGCGCTGCCGCGCAATCCGATGGGAAAGGTGTTGCGCCTCGCGGCCCGTGAGCAGGCGCTCGCCGCAGCCCGCGCCCGCGCCTAGCGCCGGCCACGCCGTCCGCGGACGCCAAGCCGCGGTCTGGGCGCGCGCGGATCGGGCGGCTCGGGCTCGCTCAGCATCTCGAACAGCAGCCCGCCGGTGACCGGCGTCGCTTCGCGCAAGCGAACCTCGACCAACGCGCCCAGCCGCCAGCGGCGGCCGGTGCGCTCGCCGACCAGGGCGTGAGCGCGATCGTCGTGGATGAAGTACTCGGTCCCCAGCGTGGAGACGGGGACCAGACCATCGGCGCCGGTCTCGGCGAGGCGCACGAACAGCCCAAAGCGGGTCACGCCGGTGATGCGGCCCTCGAACTCCGCGCCTTCGCGCCCTTCCATGAAGGCGGCGACGTAGCGGTCGGTGGCGTCGCGCTCGGCGGCCATGCCGCGCCGTTCGGCCGCGGTGATCTGCTCCGCGGTCTCGGTCAGGCGGGCGATCTCGGCATCGGTCAGGCCGTCGTCGCCCAGCTTCAGCGCGCGGATGAGGCCGCGGTGCACGACCAGGTCGGCGTAGCGGCGGATGGGCGAAGTGAAGTGGGCGTAGCGCGGCAGATTGAGCCCGAAGTGGCCGATGTTGTCGGGGCTGTAGATGGCCTGCATCTGCGTGCGCAACACGACCTCGTTGACGATCTCGGCATGCGGCCCGTCGCGGACTTGGTCCAGGAGGCGGTTGAAGCGGTCGGTGCGCGGCGCCTCGCCCATGCTCCAGGCGATATCGAGCGTGCCGAGGAAGTCGACCAGCGCCTTGATCTTCTCCTGGCTGGGCGTGTCGTGCACCCGGTAGATCAGCGGCGAGCGCCGCTGTTCCAGCGTCTCGGCGGCTGCGACGTTGGCCTGGATCATCATCTCCTCGATCAGCCGGTTGGCGTCGAGGTAGCGGCGGGGCGTGATCGAGACGACCTTGCCGTCAGCGCCGAGGACGATGCGCCGCTCCTGGCTCTCGATCTCCAGCGGCGCGCGCTTCTCGCGCGCGCGTCCGAGCGCCGCGTGGGCCGCCCAGAGCGGCTTCAGCACCGGCTCAAGGAGCGGCCCGGTCACTTCGTCGGGTCGCCCCTCGATCGCGGCCTGCGCCTGTTCGTAAGAAATTCCGGCGGCGCAGCGCATCAGGCCGCGGACGAAGCGATGCCCGCGCTTGCCGCCGTCCGCGTCGAAAACCATGCGCACGGCGATGCAGGCGCGCGTCTCGTCCTGGTGCAGCGAGCAAAGGCCGCCCGACAGCCGCTCGGGCAGCATCGGTTCGACGCGATCGGGAAAATAGACGCTGTTGCCCTTCGCCAGCGCCTCGTGGTCCAGCGCCGATCCCGGCCGCACATAGGCGGCGACGTCGGCTATGGCGACCCAGACGATCCAGCCGCCCGCGTTGTTCGCGTCGTCATCGGCCTGGGCGAAGACCGCGTCGTCGTGGTCGCGGGCGTCGGCCGGGTCGATCGTGATCAGGGGCAGGTGGCGCAGGTCGGTCCGGCCAGTCAGCGTCGGCGGCGCGGCGGCCTCAGCCTCGGCTACGGCGGCGACGGAGAAACCGGTCGGCAACCCGTGCGCATGGATGGCGATCATCGAGGCGGCGCGCGGCTCGTCCTCGCGTCCGACCACCTCCAGCAGCCGCCCGCGTCTGGGGCCATAGCGATCGCGGGCCACGCCGACTTCCGCCAACACCAGGTCGCCGTCGCGCAGGTTCGCCGCGTCAGCGCCGCCCAGCACCAGCCGCTCGCGGCTCTTGCGGTCGACCGGCTCGACGTTCGCTTCGCCGCGGGCCTTGCGCACGACGCCGAGGATGCGGTGGGCGCTTTGGCCGAGCCGCTTGATCAGCCGCGCCTCGACGCCGCCGCCCTCGAGGCGCTCGAAACGCACCAGCAGCCGGTCGCCCAGCCCGGGCGCGCCGGCGGCGGCCTCCAGCCGGTCGGGCGCGAGCCGGATCGGCGCGGCGTCAGGGTCGCCGCGCTTCAGGCGCACGAAGAGGTCGCCGTCCGCGTCGCGTTCGACGACGTCCGCCACGCCGACGTTCGGCGGCCCGTCGCGGTCGCGGCGGCCATCGCGCCTCGGTCGTGGGCGAAAGGGGCGGCCGCGCGCCACTTAGGCGCGGTTCAGAAAGGCGATCATGGCCGGGATCGCGGCGCGGTCCTGCAGCATGAACAGGTGCCCGCCTTCGAAGAACTGCAGCTCGGCGCCCGGGATTCGGCCGGCCATGCCCTCCTGGGTCGCCGGCAGCGCCACCCCGTCGTAGCGGCCGGCGGCGATCATCACCGGGCAGGCGATCTCGCCGAGGCGGTCCCACGTGTCGTGGCCGGCGCGCGCTTCCAGCTGCCGGCGGGCGCCCATCTCGCGACCAGGCTCGCCGGCGAACGGGTCGCTCGCCCCCTGGCGGACGAATTCGGCGAACGTCTCGGCATTGGCGGCCTGCCAGGCGGCGTCGCGCCGCGTGTCGGAGATGGGGATCAGGTGGCGCGCGCGCGCCTCGCCCTTCAGGTGCTGGATCTCGTGGAAGGGATAGGAGGCGCCGCCGGCGCCGCCCGGCGAGGTGCAGGCGAGGACGAGCCGCTTGACCTTGCCTGGATGTCTGAGCGCCAGCTCCTGCGCCACCATGCCGCCGAAGGAGACGCCGACCACCTTCGCCTTGGCCCAGCCGACGGCGTCCATCAGCGCCGCGGCGTCATCGGCATAGTCGGCCATGGTGTAGTCCACGTCCGGCTTTTCCGAGCGCCCCAGGCCGCGCTGATCGTAGGCGACGAGGTCGAACGCCTTGGGGAAGGGGCCGTCGAGCACGTTCGGCCTCACCCGCAGGTCGCCGCCGGTGCCGGAGATGAACAGCAGCGGCGCGCCGCTTCCGGCGCGTTCGTAGTGGAGCGCGATCCCGGGCAGTTTGGCGGTCGGCATCGGTCAGGCTCCTCCTGCGTGCGCGGCGGCGCCGGCCCCGGCGATCTTGCCGAACACCGCGCCGGCCATCAGCCCCGTACCGCCGGGGTAGTTGAAATAGAAGAGGCCGCCGACCAGCTCGCCCGCGGCGAAGAGGCCAGGGATGGGCCCGGCGTCGGCGCTCAGCACGCGCGCCTGGGCGTCGACCTTCAGGCCGCCGAAGGTGAAGGTGACGCCGCAGGTCACCTGATAGGCCTCGAACGGCGGCGTCTCCAGCGGATTGGCCCAGTTGGATTTCGGGACCGCGAGGCCGCGCGTGGCGCGTCTGTCCTTGACGTTCGGGTCGAAGGGCTTGTCGCGCATCACCGCGGCGTTGAAGGCGTGCAGCGTCGCCAGTGCGGCGGCGGGATCGACGCCTTCGAGCTTGCCCACGAGCGCCTCGAGCGTGTCGGCGGAGACCTTGGTCGCCTGGCGGATGCGGTACTCGTCGCGCAGCAGCGGCGCGACCTGCGCATCGAAAATCTGCCAGGCGAATTGATGTTGTTGTTCAAGAATCACCCGGCCATACTTCGCGTAGGTGTAGTTGCGGAAGTCGGCGCCCTCGTCGACGAACCGCTCGCCGCGAGCGTTCAGCATCACGCCCAGGGGATAGGAGTGCTTCTGGAACCCGTCGCCGACGGCGAGGTCGCCGAAGTCGGGGGCGTTGCGGTCCCAGCCGACCGCGTGGCAGCCGGACCAGTTGCCCGCCGCCTCGGCGCCGAAGTCGAGCGCCATGCGGATGCCGTCGCCGGTGTTGAAGCGCGTCCCACGCACCTTGGCCAGGTCCCAGCCAGGGCCGAGGTAGCGCGTGCGCCACTCGGCGTTCGCCTCGAAGCCGCCCGACGCGAGCACGACGGCCTTGGCGGCCACGTCGACGGTGCGACCGCCCAGCCGAACGCGAACGCCGGCGATGCGTCCGTCATCACCGGCGATCATGTCGACCGCTCGCGCGCCGAAGGCGATCGCCACGCCGCGCCGCCGCGCGCTCGCGTAGAGGGCTTCGATGAGTCCTGGGCCACCACCCCAGGCCTCGACGGTCAGGCCGCCCCAGAACTTGAAGCGGCCCTCGACGCGATAGGCCTGCCGGCCCCAGATCGGCATGAAGCGCACGCCCGTCTCGCGCATCCAGCGCAGGGTCGCGCGGCTCTCGTTCACCAGGACGGCGCAGAGCTCCGGATCGGTGCGGTATTCGGTGACGCGGCCCATGTCGTCGAAGAACTGGCCGGCCGTGTAGGTCCCAAAGTCTGTCTGCGCGACCTCGGCGTCGGTCAGGTCGGGCATCAGCGCGCGCAGGTCCGCAACGCCGTCGTAGACGCAGCGGAACGCGCCGGCGGTGAAGCGGCTGTTGCCGCCGGCCTCGGCCTCGGGCGCCCGCTCCAGCACCAGCACCGATGAGCCGCGCTCGGCCGCAGCCAGCGCCGCGCACAGCGCCGCGTTGCCGGCGCCGACCACCACCACGTCCACCGAAGCTGGCAAAGCCAAGCCGCTGCTCCCGACCCCGTTTGGCCCGGCCATCGCTCGCGCGGGGCGCGGCGTCAACCGACGCGCCCGAAGAGGCTCGTCACCGGGCCCTCTCGGCGACCACGATCGCCCAGCCGAAGACGCCGCGCTCCTCGGTCAGATAGGCGCGACGTTCGTCGTCGAGCCGGCGGCGGAAGGCGGCGGCGTCGGGGTGTCCAGGATTGGCGTTCAGCCAGGCGAGGCCGGCCCGCCAATGCGGGCTCTCGTAGTGGTCCCAGTCCGCTTCGGACGAGGCGATCACCCCGGTCGGCGCGAACCCCGCCGCCGCAATCACCTCGACGAGCTCGGGCAGTGTGCGGTCGTACTCGGCCCAACGCTTGGCGACCGCCGGAGGGAACGGCTGCTTGGCGAACGGCTCGCCGATCGCGATGCGGCCTCCTGGCTGCGTCACCCGCGCCATCCACGCCGCCGTCTCCCCGAGCCCGCCGAACGCGAAGGTCGCGCCGATGCAGAGGGCGACATCGAACGCATCGTCGGGCGCGGCGTAGGCCTGCGCGGGTCCCTCGATGATCTCGACCGAGCCTTTGAGCGGTGTTTCAGCGAGCCTGCGGCGCGCGTCGGCGACGAACACCGCGTTGGGGTCGAGGCCCACCGCCCGCACGGCGTGGCGGCTGGCGATCCGGTGCAGCAGCCATCCCTTCCCCGAGCCCACGTCGACCAGGCGATCGCCATCGCGCAGTTCGAGGTACTCGATCAGACGATCGAGCTTCTCCGGCGACATAGGGTTCTGGATCGTGTGATAGGCCTCGACCCGCTCGTGATAGCGCAGCGCCTCGTTCATGACGGCGTCTCCGCATCGGTCCAGCCCATGGTCTGGAAATAGGGCGGATCGGGGTAGGGGTTGCGTTCCACCGTCATGCCGATCCGCCGCATCACCGCTTGCGAGGCGATGTTGTCGTTCTCGGTGGTCGCGACCACGCGGCTGAAGCGCCAGGTGTCAAAGGCGTAGGCGAGCATCGCCGCAGCGGCCTCGGATGCGACGCCCGTCCGGTGCCGATCCGGCGTCACCGCCCAGAACATGCCGAGCTCCAGGCTTTGCGGCGCGCCTTCGATCGCGCCGAACGACGGCAGCTGGCCGATCGCGACCGTCGACGGGACGAAGCCCACCAGGCCGACGAACCGACCGCTCGCCCGGTCGATGACCGCGCGCTCGCCCAGCGGCGGCTGGTGCAGGCGGGCGAGCTCGCGGCTGTTGTCGACGGACCAATAGAGCCAGCTCCGGCGGCGCTCGTAGATGTCCGCCTCGGGCATGGCGGGGTCGAACCAGCCGATGGCCTTGTAGAGGGCGTGGCAGTCGTCGAGATCGCCGCGCTCGAGCGGGCGGATGGAGAACCGTGCGGTTTCGAGCACGGGCATGGCGGTCCCTTCGAGGACCGCGGGATCGGTGACGGGCAAGGTCGTGCACTTTCGCGAGAGGAGTGGCGACGCCTTTCGGCGTCGGGCTGAAGCGCTTAAGCGCGGCTCGCGGCAAGGACAGTCATGGCCGCGAGCGTGCTGTCATGCGACGCCGACGTCAACCCTCGGCGATCTTCGCCCGCTCGAACCACTCGGCCATGGTCACCCGCTGGCCGGTGTCTTCGTCGTAGAAGGTGACGGCGCTGTCCTTGAACACCGCGACCTTGCCGATGGTCGGCATGTGGGCGATTTCGACGGGCGCGTGCTCGCCGCCAGTGAGGTAGACGAGGTCGTCGGCCGCGTGCGTGTTTGTCATGTGGTGCACGACGCCGTCGTTCGGGAAGCCGATGAAGTCGCCGGCCCCGATAGCGGTCGCGACGCCGTCCAGCGTCACCGTGCCCTCGCCCTCGATGACAAACACCCACTCCTCCTCGACCGAGTGGGCGTGCGGGATGAAGCTTTCCTTCGACGGCGGCAGGCGCATCAGGTTCACCGGTAGCCGCTTCAGCCCGGTCCGTTCGCTCAGCCGGGTCATGTACATTTCGGAGTTGGGATTGAACGGGTGGCGCCCGTGCACGCCGCTTTCCCGCCCGAACGCGCCGGTGCGCACCAGATGTTTCGGGTCGTCCGCCATGCGCGCGTCCTCCATTGGCCTCAGCGGTGAAGGTAGGCGCGCGGCGGCGGAGCGCTAGGTCTTCTTCGCCCGCTTGGCCGGCTTTGTCTTGGAGGCGGCCTTCGCCCTCGGCGCGGCCGCTCGCCGCGCCGGACGCGCGCCGCCGCCTTTCCCGGCGCGTGCGGCGAGCAGGCCGACGGCCTCATCGAGCGTCAGCGTGGCCGGGTCCTGGCCCTTGGGCACGTTGGCGTTGGTCGCGCCGTGCTTGACGTAAGGCCCGTAGCGGCCGGACAGCACGCGCACCGGCGCGCCGTCGGTCGGGTGGGAGCCCAGCTCCTTGATCGCGGCGGCCGCAGCGCGCTGGGGGCGGCCGCCGCCGGCGCGCTTCTCGGCCAGGGCCGCGACCGCGCGGTTCAGGCCGACCTCGAACACCTCGTCGGCGTTCGCGAGGTTGGCGTAGGTCCCGTTGTGCTGGACGTAGGGCCCATAGCGGCCGATGCCGGCCACGATCATCGCGCCGCCTTCCGGATGCGGGCCGACCTCTCGCGGCAAGTTCAAGAGGCGCAGGCCCTTGTCGAGGTCCATCGCGGCCGGCGGCCAATCCTTCGGCAGGCTGGCGCGGCGCGGTTTGCCGTCGCCGGCGGTCTCGACGAAGGGCCCGAAGCGGCCGCTCTTCAGCCAGACGGCCTGGCCGGTCTTCGGATCTGTGCCCAGCTCGCGGTCGGCGCTCTCGGCGCCGTCCTCGGCTTCGCCGGCGGCGATCGGGCGCGTGTGGCGGCACTCGGGGTAGTTCGAACAGCCGATGAAGGCGCCGTAGCGGCCGATCTTCAGCGACAGACGGCCGGTCCCGCACGTCGGGCAAAGCCGCGGATCGGCGCCGTCGCCCTTGTCGGGGAAGACGTGCGGGCCGAGCGCCTCGTTCAGCGCCTCCAGCACCTGGGTCGTGCGCAGGCCGCCGATCTCGCCGACGGCGGCGTGGAAGTCTCTCCAGAAGTCGCGCAGCAGCGCCTTCCAGTCGAGCTCGCCGGCCGACACAAGGTCGAGCTTCTGCTCCAGGTCGGCGGTGAAGTCGTACTCGACGTAGCGGGCGAAGAACTGCTCGAGGAAGGCGGTGACGAGGCGGCCTTTGTCCTCCGGCACGAAGCGGTTCTTCTCCATGCGCACATAGTCGCGGTCGCGCAGGACGGTGAGGATCGAGGCGTAGGTCGACGGGCGGCCGATGCCCAGCTCTTCCAGTCGCTTGACCAGGGAGGCTTCCGAATAGCGCGGGGGCGGCTCGGTGAAATGCTGGTCGGCGCGCGCGGCCTGGACGCGGGCGTCGGCGCCTTGGGCGACCTGGGGCAGGCGGCCGGACTCCTCGTCGTCCGGGTCGTCGCGCCCTTCTTCGTAGACCGCCAGATAGCCGTCGAAGAGCACGACCTGGCCCGTGGCGCGCAGGCCCGTCTGGCCGTCGGCGCTGTCGAGGTCGATGGTCGTGCGCTCGATGCGCGCGGCTTCCATCTGCGAGGCGATCATGCGCTTCCACACGAGCTCGTAGAGACGGCCGAGATCGGGCTCGAGGCGCAACGAGCCCGGGTTGCGGGCGAGGCTTGTCGGCCGGATCGCCTCGTGAGCCTCCTGCGCGTTCTTCGCCTTCACTCGATAGTGGCGCGCCTGCTCGGGGACGTAAGGGGCGCCGTAGATGCCCTTGATGACGCTCCGGGTTTCCTCCAGCGCCTCGGGGGCGGACTGCACGCCGTCTGTGCGCATGTAGGTGATCAGGCCGACCGTTTCGCCGCCGATGTCGACGCCCTCGTAGAGGCGCTGCGCCGCCTGCATGGTGCGCTGGGCGGAGAAGCCCAGCTTGCGTGACGCCTCCTGCTGCAGGGTCGAGGTCGTGAACGGCGGCGGCGGGTTGCGGCGGGCCGGGCGCTTTTCGACCGCGGAGACCTTGAATGTCGCCGCCTGCACGGCCGCCTTCGCCGCCTCGGCGGCCCCCGCGTTGGCCAGGTCGAACTTGGCCAGCCGCTTGCCCTGATGCTTGACCAGGCGAGCAAGGAAGGGGTCGGAGCCGGCGGTGACGTCGGCGTCGACGGTCCAGTATTCCTCGGTTCTGAACGCCTCGATCTCGATCTCGCGATCGACGACGAGGCGGAGCGCCACCGACTGCACGCGGCCGGCCGAGCGGGCGCCCGGCAGCTTGCGCCACAGCACCGGCGAGAGCGTGAAGCCCACCAGATAGTCCAGCGCGCGGCGCGCCAGGTAGGCGTCGACCAGCTCCATGTCGATGGCGCGCGGATGGCGCATGGCCTCGGTCACGGCCGAGCGGGTGATGGCGTTGAACACCACCCGCTGCACCTCGGCGTCCTTGACCGCGCGGCGCGCTTGCAGCGCCTGCAGCACGTGCCAGCTGATCGCCTCGCCCTCGCGGTCCGGGTCGGTGGCCAGGATCAGGTGGTCGGCGCCTTTCATCGCCTGGGCGATGTCGGCGAGCCGCTTGGCGGCGCGCGGATCGACCTCCCAGGTCATGGCGAAATCGTCGTCCGGCTTGACCGAGCCGTCCTTGGACGGAAGGTCGCGAACGTGGCCGTAGCTTGCCAGAACCTTGTAGTCCGGGCCCAGGTACCGGTTGATGGTCCGGGCCTTGGCGGGGCTTTCGACGACGACGACGCGCATGCGGACTCGGGGTTGGCGGGGCGCGGAAAGTGGGGTTGCGCCTCGCGGCTTGTCAACGTGCCGCGTTCGGTGACGCTCGTTCAGCCGGAGATTGCGAGGCCGCCGGGCAACAGTTCGGCGCGGCCGGCGAGCGCAAGTTCGGTGAGCGCGGCGCCCACCGCCGCGGCCGACGCGCCGGTCGCGCGGACGAATTCGTCGCGCGGCGTGGGCGTCGGCGACAGCAGGGCGGCGAGGCGCTCTCGCAAGCCGTCCGCCGCGGCGTCGTCGCCCGCCGCGCCCTCGTAATCCGCGTCCGGCTCGCGCAGCGGCGTGGCGCCGGCGATGGCGCGCAGCACGTCGTCGACGCCCTCGCAGATGGCCGCGCCCTGGCGGATCAGGTCGTTCGTCCCCTTGGCGCGCGGGTCGAGCGGCGAGCCGGGCACGGCCAGCACCTCGCGCCCCTGCTCGGCGGCGAGTCGGGCGGTGATCAGCGATCCGGAGCGGAGCTCCGCCTCGACGACGACGACGCCGAGCGAAAGGCCCGAGATCAGCCGATTGCGGCGCGGGAAGTCGCGGGCGCGGGCCTCTGCGCCGGGCGGGCTCTCCGAGACCACGCAGCCTTGCGCGACCAGGCGCTCGTAGAGGTCCCGATGCTCGGGCGGATAGACGTCGTCGACGCCGCCGGCGAGCACGGCGATCGCGCCGCTGGCCACCGAGCCTTCGTGTGCGGCGGCATCCACGCCGCGCGCCATCCCGGAAACGACGACGTAGCCGGCTTGGCCCAGGTCCTGCGCCAGCCCGCGGGCGAAGCGCTGGCCGGCGGCCGAAGCGATGCGCGCGCCGACGATCGCCACGCCGGGCCGCGCCAGGAGTTCGACGCGCCCGCGCGCCCAGAGGATCGGCGGCGCCGGGTCGACAGCGGCCAGCAAGGGCGGGAAGTCGGCCTCGCAAGAGGCGATCAGCCGCGCGCCCAGTGCCTCGCCGGCGGCGATCTCGCGCGCCGCGTCGGCTTCGCTGGGAATTGCGAGCGGCTGGGCGCGACCGCCGCGCTGGCTGAGCGCCGGCAGGGCGGCGAGCGCGCGTCCCGCGTTCCCGTATCGCGCGATGAGCTGATGGAAGGTGACGGCGCCGACGTTCTCGGCCCGACGCAGGCGCAGCCAGTCGCGGCGTTCAGCCTCCGACGTCACGCGGGCTCTTGAGCGGCGGGCCGCCGTTGTGGCCGATGGCGCTGTCGTCCTCCCCCGGCGGCGTCTGGCCGCCGCCGATCTTCGGCTCCTCGCCGCGAAGCAGCCGCCTGATGTTGCTCTCGTGGCGGATGAAGATGAGCACGGCCATCCCCGCCGCCATCACGATCACCGGCGTCCCGGCATGAAAGAGGAAGGCATAGAGCGGCGCGAGCAGGGCGGCTGTCAGCCCCGCCACCGACGAGTAGCGGAGGAGCAGCGCGATGAGGATCCAACTCGCGCCGGCGGCCAGCCCGACCGGCCAGGCGACGGCCAGGAGCACGCCGAAGAACGTCGCGACCCCCTTGCCGCCTTTGAAGCCCAGCCAGACGGGGAAGATATGGCCGGCGAACGCCGCGCCGCCGGCGATCGCCGGGGCCAGCACCGCCGGCGTCGGCGCGCCGAAGTGGACGGCCGCCCAGAGCGTCAGCAGAGCCGCCGCGGCGCCCTTGCCGCCATCGCCGATCAGGGTGATAGCCGCCAGATCCCGGCGCCCGGTGCGCAGCACGTTCGTCGCGCCGATGCTGCCGGAGCCGATTTGGCGCAGGTCGCCAGCGCCGCCCAGACGCGTGGCGATCACCCCGAACGGGATCGATCCGAGCAGATAGCCGCCGACGACCGCCGCGCCAATGATCCAGGTCCCCAACATCTCGCCAGTTTAGGTTGTTCAGGCTCAGGCCGGAAGCCGGCTCAGACGCGCCGGCCGATGGCGGCCTTCAGCGCCGCCAGCCGATCTTCGTCGCGGCGGTAGAAGGTCCACTGCTTGACGCGTTTGGCGCTGACCAGCCCGGCCTGGGTCAGAATGCGCATGTGCTCGCTGACCGTGGGCTGGCTGACGCCGAGCTTTTCGGCGATCAGGACGCCACAGACGCCGTCGTCGACCAGGTCGCCGTCCACCTGTTCGCGAAAGTGGCTGCGCGGCGACTTGAGCCACTCGAGAATGAGCAGCCGCCGGTCGTTGGCGATCGCCTTTAGGCCGGCGACGATGTTCTCTTCGTTCGTCATATTGCCAATTGGCTAACTACCGAAGTAGCGTCGGCGCGTCGATTCAAGGGAGTCGAAGGTGATGAGCGAAGCACGGTACAACATTTCCAAAGACATCCTGTTCACCCCGCTGCAGCGCATCGACGTCGGCGCGGTCGCCGGCGCGCAGACGCCTTGGTGGAACCGGACGCTCACCCAGGTCAACGACGCCGTGGTGCGGCTGGCCGTGATGGAAGGCGACTTCCACTGGCACAAACACGACCGCGAGGACGAGTTCTTCTATGTGCTCGAAGGCGCGCTCACGATCGAGATCGACGGCGCCGAGCCGGTGACGCTCCGGCCCGGCGAGGGCGTGACCGTACCGGCGGGACGCCCGCACTTCCCGCGCGCCGACGGCCGCACCGTCGTCCTTATGGTGGAGCAGGCGAGCGTGACGCCGACCGGCGACTAAGGCCCAGAGACGCGCGCGTCGAACGCCAGGCGGCCATCGACGAGGGTCGCCAGCAGTTTGCCTTGCAGGCTGCGGCCGTCGAAGGGGGAGTTCTTCGACTTCGAGATCAGCTTCGCCGCGTCGATGCGGATCGGCGCGCCGATGTCGCAGAGGACGAGGTCGGCCGGCGCGCCGGGCTGGACGGCGCCGGCGTCGAGCCCGAGCAGGCGGGCCGGCTTTACTGTCACGGTGGCGATGAGGTCGATGAGCGGCATGCGATCGTCGTGGTGCAGCGCGAGCAGCGCCGGCAGCAGCGTCTCGAGGCCGACCGCGCCCGGCGCGGCCTCGTCGAAGGGCAGGCGCTTGTCTTCAGCCGGGGCTGGCGCGTGGGCGGAGACGACCACGTCGATCAGGCCGGACGCCAGGGCTTCGATCAGCGCCTGGCGGTCCTCCTCGGCCCGCAGCGGCGGGATCAGCTTGTAGAACGTCCGGTAGTCGCCGATGTCGAGCTCGTTGAAACTCAGGTGGTTGATCGAGACGGTGGCGTGGACGTCGGCGCCTCGCGCCTTGGCGCGCGCCAGGCTCTCCAGGGCGCCGGCGGTGCTGACCTGGTCGACGATCAGCCGCGCGCCGGTGAGTTCGGCGAGCGCCAGGTCGCGTTCCAGCATGATGCGCTCGGCGGCGGCGGGAACGCCGGCCAGGCCCAGGCGGGCGGCGAACTCCCCCTCGTGCGCCGAGGCGCTTGCCGAGAGCCAAGGATCGGCCGGACGGTGGGCGATGGGCGCGCCAAAGCCGCGCGCGTAGGTCATCACGCGGCGGAGCACGAGCGAGTCGACGACCGTCCGATCGACGTCGGTGATCATCACGCACCCGGCCTCACGCATGAGGCCGATCTCGGCCATCTGCCGGCCCTCGAGGCCTTTGGTCGCGGCGCCGGCCGGATAGACCTTGGCCAGCCCGATGTCGCGGGCGCGGCGCAGGATGAAGTCGACCACTGACGGTTCGTCGACCACCGGATCGGTGTCGGGCTGGACGACGATCGAGGTGACGCCGCCGGCGAGCGCGGCGCGGGCGGCGCTTTCCAGCGTCTCCTTGGTCTCGGCGCCCGGCTCGCCCGTCTTGACCCGGATGTCGACCAGGCCCGGCGCCAGCATCGCGCCGCCGCAGTCGATCGTCTCGACGTCGGCCGGGAGGCCCTCGAAGGCCGGAGTCCGGACGATCTCGGCGATGAGGCCGTCGGCGCAAACGACACAGGCAGGCCCGTCGTAGCCGCTCGCCGGGTCGACCAGGCGCGCGTTCAGGAGCGCGATCGGTGGTTGGGGCGCTAGCATCAGTCGTTGTCCAGCCGCGCGGCGAGGCTCGCCAACACCGCCATGCGCACGGCGACGCCCATCTCCACCTGATCCTGGATGAGGCTGATGGCGAGGTCGTCGGCGACGTCGGAGTCGATCTCGACGCCGCGGTTCATCGGCCCGGGATGCATCACCCGCACGCCGGGCGACGCGCGCGCCAGCTTGGCCCGGTCGAGGCCGAAGAAGCGGAAGTACTCGCGCATGGAGGGGACCAGTGCGCCGGTCATGCGCTCGAGCTGCAGGCGAAGCATCATCACCACGTCGACGCCGTCCAGCCCGCCTTCCAGGTCGTGGTGGACCTCGGCGCCCCAGCGTTCGGCGCCCGCCGGGATCAGCGTGGCCGGCCCCACCAGCCGGATGCGCGCGCCCAGCGCCTGCAGCATGATCGTGTTCGACCGCGCCACGCGGCTGTGCAGGACGTCGCCGCAGATGGCGACGGTCAGTCCCTCGATGCGCCCGAACGCCCGCCGCATGGAGAGCGCGTCGAGCAGGGCCTGCGTCGGGTGCTCATGCTGGCCGTCGCCGGCGTTGATGACGCTGCAGCCCACCTTCTGCGCCAGCAGCGAGGCGGCGCCGGACGAGCCGTGGCGCACGACCAGCAGGTCCGGCCGCATGGCGTTGAGCGTGACGGCGGTGTCGATCAGCGTCTCGCCCTTGGCGATCGAGGAGGAGCGCGGGCTCATGTTGACGACGTCGGCGCCCAGGCGCTTGCCGGCCAGCTCGAAGGAGCTTTGCGTCCGCGTTGAATTTTCGAAAAAAAGGTTCATCAGCGTCCGACCCTTCAGCAGGTCGAGCTTCTTGGCCTTCTGGCGGTTGAGCGCCACGAACCCGTCGGCGAGGTCCAAGAGGTCGTCCAGCGCCGCGCGATCAAGGTCGAAAGCGGAGATGAAATGGCGCGCGGGAAACGGGAACGTCCGCGCGCGGACGTCATCGATGCCGGGCTTGCTTGTCATTAAAGCGCCGTTCTAGGCGGCTTTCGCCGGCCCGCCAAGCTCTAGCCGGCGTTCAGGCGATCGAGCGCCCCCTGCAGGATCCAGGCGGCGGCCGCCTTGTCGACCAGCGCGGCGCGGCGTTTGCGGCTGAGGTCGGCTTCGCCGGTCAGCATGCGGCCGACCGCGACGCTCGACAAGCGCTCGTCCCAGAAGGCGATGGCGAGGTCCGGTCTCAGGCGCAAGAGGTTGCGGGCGAAGGCGCGGCTGGACTGGGCGCGCGGGCCCTCGGACCCGTCCATGTTGCGCGGCAGACCGATCACGATCGCCTGGGCGCCGCGCCCCCCCATCAGCGCGAACAGGGCGTCGGCGTCCGCGCCGAACTTCACCTTGCGCAGCGTTTCGAGCGGGGTCGCGACCATCCGGCCTATGTCGGAGACGGCCACGCCAATCGTCTTCTCGCCGAGATCCAGCCCCACGAACGGCGTGCGCGGCGGAACGGCGTCGGCGAGTTGGCTCAGGTCGAGAACGGCCATGGCGCCCTTTGTCGGCGTGCGCGCGCCCTTGTCAAAGGCGCCGCCGGCCGGCTAACCCGCGCCTTCGTTTCAAGAGGACGCCAGCATGGCCATCGACGCGGCGACGGTGCGGAAGGTCGCGGGCCTCGCGCGCATCCGCGAGCCGGAGGACCGGCTCGAGGCGATGGCAGAGGAACTCTCCACCATCCTCGCCTGGATCGAGCAGCTGAACGAGGTCGACGTCGAGGGCGTCGAGCCGATGACCTCCGCGGTCGAAGCCAGGCTGCCGATGCGCGAGGACCTGGTCACCGACGGCGGCGACGTCGAGGCGGTGCTGGCCAACGCGCCCAAGCGCGACCGCAACTTCTTCGTCGTGCCCCAGGTGATCGAGTGATGGCCGAGCGTCTCACGCTCAAGGCCGCCGTCGATGGGCTGAGGGCGCGCCGCTTCTCCTCCGAAGAGCTCGTGCGCACGCACCTTGCGGCGATGGAGGCCGCCCGGCCGCTGAACGCCTATGTGCTGGAGACGCCGGAGCGGGCGCTCGCCATGGCCAAGGCCTCCGACGCGCGGCTGGCGCGCGGGGAGGGCGGACCGCTCGAGGGCGCGCCGCTCGGGATCAAGGATCTCTTCTGCACCGAAGGCGTCCGCACCACGGCCGCCTCGAAGATCCTGGGCGACTTCAAGCCGACCTACGAGTCGACCGTGACCGCCAACCTCTGGCGCGACGGCGCGGTGATGCTGGGCAAGCTCAACATGGACGAGTTCGCCATGGGCTCGTCCAACGAGACCTCCGCCTTCGGCGCGGTGGTTAATCCCTGGCGCAGCAGCGGCTCGAACGCACCGCTGACACCTGGCGGCTCGTCGGGCGGCTCGGCGACTGCGGTCGCGGCGGAGCTCTGCCTGGGTGCGACGGCCACGGATACCGGCGGCTCGATCCGCCAGCCCGCCGCCTTCACCGGCACGGTTGGCGTAAAGCCCACCTACGGCCGCTGTTCGCGCTGGGGCATCGTCGCCTTCGCCTCCTCGCTGGATCAGGCGGGCCCGATCGCGCGCACCGTCGAAGACACGGCGCTGCTGCTGTCCTCCATGGCCGGCCACGATGCGAAGGACTCCACGAGCCTCGATGTGGAGACGCCGGACTTCACCGGCTTTCTCGGCAAGTCGGTGAAGGGGCTGAAGATCGGGGTGCCGAAGGAATACCGCGTCGAGGGGATGCCGGCCGAGATCGAGACGCTGTGGGCCGGCGGCGTCGCCTGGCTGAAGGACGCCGGTTGCGAGATCGAAGAGGTCAGCCTGCCGCACACCCGCTACGCGCTCCCGGCCTACTACATCATCGCCCCGGCGGAAGCCTCGTCGAACCTCGCCCGCTACGATGGCATGCGTTACGGCCTGCGCGGCGAGGGGGCCGCGCTGCGCGACGTCTACGAGGCGACGCGCGACGAGGGTTTCGGGGCCGAGGTCAAGCGGCGGATTCTGATCGGGACCTACGTGCTCAGCGCCGGCTACTACGACGCCTACTACCTGAAGGCGCAGAAGGTGCGGCGGCGGATCGCCGACGACTTCGCCCGCGCGTTCGAGCGCGTCGATGCGCTGCTGACCCCGACGGCCCCGTCAGCGGCATTCGGGCTGGGCGACCGGACCAGCGACCCGGTGGCCATGTACCTGAACGATATCTTCACGGTGACGGTGAACCTGGCCGGCCTGCCCGGCATGAGCGTGCCGGCCGGCCTGGACGCGCAAGGGCTCCCGCTCGGCCTACAGTTGATCGGCCGGCCGCTGGACGAGGGAACGATGTTTTCGCTTGGGAGCGTGCTCGAGCGGGCCGCGAACTTCACGGCCCGCCCGGCGCGTTGGTGGTAGCCGCCTACTGCGGCGCCGGCGGCGCGGATGACGCGGGCGCTGCGGCCGGAGCCGAGCTGGCGGCCGAGCCGCCGGCGGCGGCCGTGAGATCCGTCTGGATCTGCGCCAACTTCGTCGCATCGATGTTCGCCTGCGGGAACTGCGAGATCTGACGGATGCTCATGCCCTTGATCTGGTCGAGCCCATCATAGGTGAGGAGCGCGGGTAGATCTTTGGCGAGCACGGCCTTCGAGGGCGGATCGTTGAGGAGGTCGGAGATCGGCCAGTCGACCGAGGCCGGCCCGGACTTGGTTGCGGACGGCATCGCCTGTCCTTGGGCGACGCTGGCCGCCCCCAGACCGAGCGCCAGGCCGATAAGTCCGATGGACAGGATTCTACGCATTCGCTTCTCCCCGAGGGTTTCAAAACCAGAGCGCGGACCTAAAGCGGCTTTTTCCCATCCGCACAAGCCCGAGCGCCGTGCTAGGAGAGCGGCCCATGGCCGAGGTGAAGACGATCGAGGGACGGACCGGTCCGTGGGAGGTGGTCCTGGGCCTCGAGGTGCATGCGCAGGTGGCCTCGCGGTCGAAGCTGTTCTCCGGCGCCGCCGTGGGGTTCGGGGCCGGCCCAAACGAGCAGGTCAGCCTGGTCGACGCGGCCATGCCGGGCATGTTGCCGGTGATCAACGGCTATTGCGTCGAGCAGGCGGTGAAAACGGGCCTGGGGATCAAGGCTCAGATCAACCCCTGGTCGCGCTTCGATCGGAAGAACTATTTCTTTCCGGACCTGCCGCAGGGCTATCAGATCAGCCAGTACGCCCACCCCATCGTCGGCGAGGGCGAAATCGAGGTCGAGCGCGACGACGGCTCGACCTTCAGAGTCGGCGTCGAGCGGCTGCACCTCGAGCAGGACGCCGGCAAGTCGATCCATGACCAGGATCCCGACTGGACGTACGTCGACCTGAATCGCGCCGGAACGGCGTTGATGGAGATCGTGTCGAAGCCCGACATGCGCTCCTCGGACGAGGCTTCGGCGTACGTGAAGAAACTGCGCACTATCCTGCGCTACCTCGGGACCTGCGACGGCGACATGGAGAAGGGCAACCTGCGCGCCGATGTAAACGTCTCCGTGCGCAGGCCGGGCGGGCCGCTCGGGACGCGCTGCGAGATCAAGAACCTCAATTCGTACCGCCATATCCGCGAGGCGATCGAGTTCGAGGCGCGCCGCCAGATCGAGATCATCGAGGATGGCGGGCGGATCCTGCAGGAGACGCGGCTCTTCGACCCGGGCAAGGGCGAGACGCGCCCGATGCGCTCGAAGGAAAATGCGGACGACTACCGCTACTTCCCTGACCCGGACCTCCTGCCGCTCGAGCTCGACCCGGCCTGGATCGAGGCTCTGCGCGCCGGGCTCCCTGAACTCCCGGACGCCAAGCGGGCGCGGCTGCAGGCGGACTATGGCCTCACGGCTTACGACGCCGGCGTGCTGGTCTCAGAGGCGGCCAAGGCGGACTTCTTCGAGGCGGCGGCCAAGGGCCGCGACGCCAAGCTGGTGGCGAACTGGACCACCAACAACCTCATGGCCCGGCTCTCGGAGGCGAACCTCGATATCGAGCAGAGCCCGATCTCGGCCGGCGACATCGCCGCGCTGGTCAAGCTGATCGAGGACGGGGTCATCTCGTCGAAGATCGCGCGCGTGGTGTTCGACCACATGTGGGATGGCGAGGGCGACCCGGCGGCGATCGTCGAGGCGCGGGGCCTGACGCAGGTGACCGACTCCGGCGCGCTCGAGGCCACGATCGACGCGCTGATCGCCGCCAACCCCGGTCAGGCCGAGGCGGTGAAGACGCGGCCACAGGCCATCGGCTGGTTTGTCGGCCAGGTGATGCGCGAGACCGGCGGCAAGGCGAACCCCGCGGCCGTGAACGCCATCCTGAAAGCGAAGCTGGACATCGAGTAAGGGCCCGTCGCGGCTAGAAGCCCGCACCCGGGATCACCTCGAAGATGACGCCGGTGGTCGCCGACGCCAGAATGAAGTCGCCGTCGCAGGACAGCCAGAGGTAGCCGCGCGGCGGACGGCGAAGATGGAAGGCCTCCGGGTTGTCGATGACCGTCGCCGGCGCATCCGGCGGCAGGATCTCGCCCGGCGCCCAGCGGCCGTAGTGCGGATGATAGTCGTGGCCGTAGAGCCCGCGTGGCGGCGGCGGCGGGAGCGGCTCGTAGCGCGGCGGCGGTCCGGCGCGAAGCTCGTGCGGATACGGCCCAGGCGGCCAGCTCGGCCAACCGAAAGGGCCGTCGCCCCAGTCGTGCGGCGGCGCCGCCCAGACCACCGCGGCGCCCAGCAGCATCGCCAGCAGCGTCCCTATCTTCGCCGCGGTCCGAACGCGGCCGATCCGTCGCAACGTCGTTCTCCTTGCGGCCGCAACCATGCCGCTGGCCGCTGAATGAGGACTGAACGCGCCGGCCGCCTTGATTCCGTCTTGCCGCCCACGCGCCGGCGCGGTCATGCTCGCCCGAACCGTGCGAGGAGCGAAACGTCCATGGCCAACCAAGAGCCCATCGAAGTCCACTATTGGCCAACCCCGAACGGCCACAAGGTCACCATCGCGCTCGAGGAGATGGGCCTCCCCTACAAGATCACGCCGGTGAACATTGGCCGCGGCGACCAGTTCAAGCCCGACTTCCTGGCCATCAGCCCCAACAACCGCATGCCGGCCATCATCGACCCGGCGGGGCCGGGCGGAGAGCCGATCGCCATCTTCGAGTCCGGCGCCATCCTGCAGTACCTCGGGCGCAAGACTGGCCAGTTCTATCCGTCCGACGAGCGCGCACGGGTGAAGGTGGACGAATGGGTGCACTGGCAGATGGCCAACCTGGGCCCCAACGCCGGCCAGCGGAACCACTTCCGCAACTATGCGCCGAGCTTCATCCTCGACCAGCGGCAAGTGGCTTACGGCGCGATCCGCTACACCAATGAGGTCAGCCGCATCTATGGCGTCCTCAACAAGCAGCTCGAGGGGCGCGATTTCATCACCGGCGACTACACGATCGCGGACATGATCTCGTGGCCGTGGGTGTTCGCCCGCGATGGACAGGGGATCATGATCGACGACTTCCCGCACATCAAAGCCTGGCATGCGCGGATCGGCGAACGGCCGGCGGTGAAGCGGGCGCTGGAAGCCGCTGCGCAGGTGCGTCCGGGCGCCGGCCTGCAGGGGCAGGATCGGGCGGCGCAGGAGGCGCGCAAAGTTCTCTTCGGCCAAAGGGCGCGTGCTTAACGACGGCGACAAGGTGTCGCGCCGCCACACCTGAATCCGCCCAACAATCCAGCGATTTTAGGCCGGTTAGCCTTAAGGTTCGCATAGGTAACGCACGGCTTAACTATATGTTTAGCTAGCCGGCTCTTTCCTGATCGTCAGGGCGAGAACGCCTTTCGTCGTGATGGCGGTCTAACCCTCCGAAATGGGGGAGCGAAGTGATGTTGGCAGATCGGGCAAGACCCGTCGCGCCAGAGTCCGAGGGGCAACTGCCGTTGCCGCGGTCGGACTCGACGGGCGACGAGCTGTTCAAGATGGGGCTGTTGTATTCCACCGGTCAGGGCGGCGCGCCGCTCGACTACGTTTCCGCGCACATGCTGTTCAACCTGGCCGCCATGCGCGGCTCGCTTGAAGCCAAGATCTACCGCAAGGAGATCAGCCAGGAGATGGACTCGGCCGACGTGGCCGAGGCGCAGCGCGCGGCGCGGGAGTGGCTTTCACACGGCTGATCATTTGACGCCGGTCAGCACCGTGGGGCCCACCGAGTATTGGAAGCCCAGCTGCACCGGCGAGATGTCGCGGAAGTACTGCTGAACGAAGAGGCCCGCCTCGGCGACCGTCGAGCGCGGCACATAGACGATATCGAACCGGCGCAGCGGCACGAGGTCCGCCGCCGGGTTCGTCATTCCATCCCGCAAATCCACCGTCCGCATCATCGCGCGCCCGTCCGGGCCGCGGCGGATGATCACGACCTGGGTGCGCTTGCTGGTGGCTTTGAAGCCGCCGGCCATGATGACGGCCTGCAGCGCATTGATGTCGCCAGGCATGTCGTAGACGCCCGGCTTGTCGACCTCGCCGCCGACGAACACCTTGAGCGCCGCCGCGCGGACGGTCAGCGTCGCCTCCGGTCGAAGGAGCTGGCTTGCGTAGGCGCGGTCGACCGCCGCCTCGGCGTCGACGATCGTGCGGTCGGCGACCATCACGGGCCCGGCCAGGGCCAGGTTCAGCCGCCCGTCCGGCTGGACGACCAGCGTCTTGTTCAGTTCGGGCGCGGACGCCACCGCCAGATCGACCTCGTCGCCCGGAAAGAGGCGGTATGGCGGCTCGGCGTCGGTCCACGTGGCGTAGCCGATGTTCGCGAAGTCGGCGCTCGTTCGCGCTGGCGGAGTCAAAGGCTCCGGACCGTCCGCGCAGGCGGCGGTCGCCAGCACGGCGCCAAGGGCGGCGGCGCGGAGGGCGGCGGCGGAGAGGGGCATTTGGGCTCCCGAACGCGAAAGCGACATTGAGCCGAACGGTTAACGAAAATGGGTAACCAAGCGTTAATCGCGCCGGGCGACGGTCCCTCAGCAGAGGCCGAGGGATCGAAAAAGGAGTCGGATGTCCGAAAGCGCCTGGCCAGGAGCTGAGGGTGCGCCTTCGCCGCGCCGGCCGGGCGCGCGTCTTCGGCCGCGCTACGGCGCGAACGACTTCGTCGCCATGCTTTGGCGCGAGCGCCTTTCGATGGCCGTGGTGTTCCTCGTCGTGCTGGCGCTCGGCATGGCCCTGGCGCTGACGATGAAGACGACCTACCCGGCGCAATCGAGCGTGCTGGTGCGGCTCGGGCAGGAGTACGTGTACCAGCCGGCCGCGGGCGACGCGGCCCGGGGCGCGGTGCCGGAGCCCGACCAGGTGCTGCAGTCGGAAGTCGAGATCATGTCGAGCGCCCAGGTGAAGGAGCGCGTGCTCGACAAGATCGGGCTGGCGCGCGTCTTTCCGGCGCTCGGGCGCGGCTACGACACGGCCTCGCCGGACGAGCGACGCCTGCGCATGGGCAAGGCGGTCTCGGCCATGGAGCACAGCCTGAAGGTGGTCACCGCCCCCGGCGCGCCGGTCGTGCGGCTGGTGTACGAGCACGAAGACCCGCAGATGGCGGCGGAGGTCCTGAACACGCTGCTCGACGAGTATCTGGTCTATCGCCGCTCCATCCTGCTTGATCCCACCCTGCCGCTGGAGGAGCAGCGCAAGGCGTTCGAGGCGCGCCTCGCCGAGGCGGACGAGGCCTACGAGTCGTTCCTGAACTCGAACAACATCGGCGACTTCGAATCCGAGAAGACGTCGCTGGCGCAGCTCGCCGCGAGCCTGCAGCAGCAGAAGTACGCCGCCGACAACCAGCTCAACGATCGTCAGGGGCGCCTGGCCGAACTCGACGCTGAGGCGTCCGGCTTGCCGGCCGAGATCGGCCTCTATCGCGACGTCGACCATACCGCCCAGGACAAGCTTTCGCAGCTGAAGGTCCAGCGCGAGGACCTGCTCAGCCGCTACCGCCCCGATTCGCAGCCGGTGCATGAGCTGGACGTTCAGATCGCATCGCTCGAACGCGCGGTCGCGGAGAACCGGGTGCAGGGCGACGGCTCGCGCCGCGTCGGGGTGAATCCGGTCTACCAGACGGTGCAGACAGACCGCATCCAGCTCGCCGCCGAAGTCGCGGCGCTGAAGCAGTCGTCTGACACGCTCGGCCAGCAGATCCAGCAGGTGACGGAGCGCCAGCTTCGCCTGGCCCAGCTCGAGCCCCGCTACCAGGATCTGGCGCGCGACCGCGACGTGCTGGCGAACAACGTCCGCGACTTCACCGTCAAGGAGCAGGAGACCCAGGCCGCCGACGCCATCGCGCGAGAGAGCAACGACAACATCGCGATCATCCAGCGCGCGGTCACGCCGACCCAGGGCAAAAGCCTGAAGAAGCCGGTGGCGATCATCAGCCTCCTGCTCGCCGCCTTCACGGCCCTGTCGTTCGGCCTGGCGCGCGGCCTGGCGCGGCCGGGTTTTGCGACGCCGGAGGCGGCCGGTCGCACGCTCGATCTGCCGGTGCTGGCGAGCGCGGGCGTCAAGGCCTGAAGCCGGCGCGCCGGCCCCGGGCGGTGTGCTAAGTCTCCCTCGCGCCCAGAGGCGGGCGCCCGATTCGCGTCTGATGGTCGATCTCAGCCAGGAAATGTCGCAGCTCTGGACGGCGCTCGGCGCCCCGTCCCTGGGCGGGCCGAAGGCGATTCAGTTCGTCGCCGCGACGACGGGGGAGGGCGCCTCGACCGTGGCGCGCGAGTTCGCCTTCTTCGCGTCGCGCCGCGCCCGCCGCGGCGTCTGGCTGGTCGACGTCGACCTGATGAACGCGCCGCAGCATCGCGCCGTCGCCGCCGATCCCGGCCGTTACGGCCTGCTCGGGCGACAGAGCGCCGCCTCGCCCGACGGATCGGCCTTCTTCACCGTCCAGCCGCCAACCCGCGCGCCGGACGGGCAGCCGTGGCCCGACGGGCGGTTCCTCGCGGCGCACCCGGTGGGCGGCTCCAAGCTCTGGGTCACCCGCTTCCGGCGCGAGGCGCTTTCAGCGGACCAGGCGCCGCACATCCTGCCGACGGAAGCCTACTGGGCGGCGCTGAAACGCTTCGCCGAGCTGATCGTGGTCGACTCGCCAGCCCCTGACCGCGCCGCCAGCGCCGTCACGCTGGCCCCGTGCATGGACTCCACGGTCATCGTCGTCGCCGCCGACTCACCGGATACCGACGCGCCCGCGGCGCTGAGAGACGCCATCGCCAAGGCGGGCGGCCGCTGCGCCGGGCTGGTGTTCAACCGCGCCAGCGCCGAGGCGCCGGCCTTCCTGCGCGGCCTCATGCCGTGACCACCCAGGCGGCGCGCCTGGAGCCGCGCGCACCGGCCCGCGAGCGGCCGGCGTCGCTGACCGACCTCATCGCCTGGGCGGCCGCCATCGTCGCGCTGCTCATCTACAGCCAGGCCTGGCTGGTGCCAGTGTTCGGCGAGACGATCGAAGCGGCCGACTCCAGCCTCGTCCGCACACTCTACGTCCCCGCCTATGCGATCGGGCTGGCGCTGCTGGCGCTGAAGCCGGCGGCGTCGCTGCGCGGCCTTGGCGGCCAGCCGTTCCTGGTCGTCCTGCTCGGCATCGCCGCCGCCTCGGTCCTCTGGTCGGTCTCGCCCGACCAGACGCTCCGACGCTCGATCGCCGTCACGCTGACGACGGTCGGCGGCGTCGCCATCGGCGCCCGTTGGCGCTGGAGCGGACTGACCGAGACGGTCGGCGCAACCTTCGCCGTCCTGCTGGTTGGCTCGCTGATCGCCGGGGTTTTCTTTCCGGCGGTCGGGCGGATGGCGACGACCTTCCCAGGCTCGTGGCGGGGACTGTGGCTGGAGAAGAACACCTTCGGCGGCGAGATGGCGTTTGCGCTGCTGATCTTCGCCGCGGCTGGCGTGCTGAAGCCCCAGCGGCGGGTCCTCTGGTTCGCGCTGGCGGTCGCCGCGTTCGGCCTGACGATCGCCTCGACCTCGAAGACGTCGCTGGTGGCGCTGATGCTCGGTCTGGCCGTCTTCGCTCTCGCGCTCGTCGTGCGCCGGGGCCGGTCGATGGCCGTGATCGCCATCTACGCCGCCGTGGTCGGGTTGCTGGGGCTGGGCGCCGGCATCCTCTTCGCGCCCGACGTCTTTCTCGACCTGCTCGGCAAGGACGCCACGCTGACCGGGCGGACGAAGATCTGGGCCGCCGTCCTGCGGCAGATCCAGGAGCGCCCGTGGCTCGGCTACGGCTATGGCGCGGTCTGGAGCGAAGACACGGGCTGGGGCCCGCTTGCATGGATCGTCAAGCAGGCTGGCTTCAGACCGGAACACTCGCACAACAGCTGGCTCGAGCAGTGGCTGGGCATGGGCTACTGGGGCCTCGGCGCCTGGTCGCTCTATTATCTGACCACGCTCGCGCGCGGGATCGGTGCGATGTTCCGTTCCGATGGCGCGCTGGTCGCCCTGCCGTTCATCGCGGTCTACACGGTCATGACCCTGACCGAGAGCGTCGCCGTCAGTTACAACGACCTGCGCTGGGTGATCTTCGTCGCCTTCTCCATCCGCCTCGCACTGCGGGACGAGGCGGCCGGCTAGGCCGCAAGGCGGCGGGCGCCTTCGGCGGCGGTGACGATCTCGGCCCCGCTCTCCAGCGCCTCATCGAGCAGCCGCTTCAGCGCGTCGGGCGTGCAGCCGAACGGCGAGGGCGTTTCGGCCACATCGTGCGTGTAAAGGATCAGCCACGCGCAACGGTCGATGGCGCGGGCGATCCAGCGCCGCGCGACCTCTTCGCCGTCCGGCCCCTCGATGCCCACCGCCGGCGCCTGGTTCAGGTCGACGCCGGCGTCGATCAGCCCGTGGTGCAGGGCGCGGAGCAGCGCGTAGCGGTCACCAAGAGCTTGCTTGGCGCTGAGGCTGACGTCGCCATAGGGAAAGGCGAAGGTGGCCGCCGGCGGCGCGCCCAGCGCGGCCAGCGCGGCGGCGTTGCGGTCGACGTCCGCCTCGATGGCCCGACGGGCGGCGCGCCCGCAGTCCAGGTGCGAGAAGGTGTGACAGGCGAGTTCGTGACCGGCTTCGAGCGCCCCGCGCATCTCGTCGGCGTCGGCGTACCGGCCCATCGGCCCGTCCTGACCGGCGAGGCCGGCGGCGACGAAGTAGGCGCCCTTCTGCCCACGCGCCTCCAGCGCGGCGCGCCCGGCCGCAACGGCGCTCGCCGGCGCATCGTCGAAGGTGAAAGAGACCATGGGGCGCGCCGGACCGCGTGCGGCCGGCCTACGCTCGGCCAGGCGCACGAGGCGCCGGCGCAGCTTGCCCTTGATCGACCGATCCGCCGAATAGACGCCGTCCATCAGACCGCCTCCGCATAGAGGGCCGCGCGATAAAGCCGCATCGCGAACGCCCGCGCGCTCAGCGGCGCGGCCTCGGCGAGCGCCACCGCCTTCAGCGCCGGCCGCCAGGCCGGGCGGAAGGGCACGCGCTTGAGCAGCCGTGCGGCGCGATAGCTGGGGTACCGTTCGACGATCTCGCGATGCTGGGCGGCGACGCGGGCGAAGTTGCCGGCCGACTGCTCGAATTTCGCGGCGATGGTCGCGGCGGCGTCGAGGCCGAGATGGGTCGCGGTGTTGTCGACGTGGCGGATCGGGTGGCGGGCGGCGACGCGCATCGCCCACTCGACGTCCTCCCAGCCCCAGCCGGTGAAGCTTTCGTCGAAGCCGTTGGCTTCGAACACGTCGCGGCGAACGAGCAGGTTGGAGGTGAAGACCGATTTCTCCGGCGTCCGCGCCCGCACGGCGGCCGGCGCGCAGTCGGAGGCGAGCGCCATGCGCCGATGCAGCGCGTGGTCGGCGCGCTGGGGCGCCTGCGCCAGCGAAAAGCCGCCGAAGGCGACCGCCGGGGCCTGGGCCGCGATCAGGTCGAGCCAGGCTCGCAGAAAGGTCGAGCTGTCGGGCGCCATGTCGGCGTCGAGGAACAGCAGCCAGCGCCCGCGCGCGAAGCGGGCCAGGCGATTGCGCCCCTTGGCGCGACCGAGGTTCCGGCTCGCCCCGACCGCCAGCCCCGGGAGCGGGATCGCCCGCACCGCCGCTTCGACCCGGCCCGCCAGCGCCGCATCGCCGGTTCCATCGTCGTAGGCGATGACTTCCACCTCGCCGGCCAGGGTCTCGCGGCCGAGGTTGGCGACCAGCGCGCTCGGGTCGTCGCGCAGATAGGGGATCAGCACAGACAGCATCGGCTCTGCGCCCGCCCAGGCGGCGTTCTCGAAGTGTGTTTCACCGCTCATGCGAGGCGCACCTGCATGGCGCGGAAGAGCTTCAGGCCGCGGCTGCGCGCACCGGAGATGTCGAGCGCCAGCGCCAAGGCGCCGTAGGCGAAGGCGCCGACGCCGGCCTTGAGGAAGAGCTCGATCGGGCCGCCGAACGCCGGGACCAGGAGCACGGCGCCCGCCATGACGAGTGCGGCGGCGCCGGCCTTTGCCAGCGTCGCCCACGGGAGCGGCAGCGGCATGGCGCGGCGGCCCAGCGCATAGGAACTCAGTGCGCCCATCGCATAGCTCGCGGCGGTCGCCCACATGGCGCCGGCAATGCCGAAGCGCGGGATGAGAACCAGCGTCAGCGCCAGGTTCGCCAGCGCCGGAACGGCCATCGCGGCGAGCAAAAGCCGCGTCCGGCGCCCGAGGGTGAAGGCGGTGTGCAGGTAGTAGGTCGTCAGCCCGGAGAAGAGCGCGCTGACGGCGATCCAGGGCGTCACGTGGGCGGCGCCGGCCCTCAGCGCCGGTCCGACCATGACATCGGCCAAGGGCCGCGCCACCAACGCCAGCCCCACCGCGGCCGGCAGCGTGATGGCGACCATGAACGCCGACTGCTCGCCGGCGACGGCGTGCAAGGCCTGCTTGCCACCGCGTTCCAGCGCCGCCACCGCGGCCGGCCCGCCGGCCATGCCCAGCCAGATGAACATCACGTCCAGCGTGCGGCTCGCGAGGCTGTAGCCGGCCTGGTAGACCCCGACGCTGGTCTCGCCGAGGTCGGCCGCGAGCACGAAGCGGTCGGTGGTGGCGATCGCCAGCGCCAGGATCAGCGACAGGGAGACGGGGACGCCATAGGCCAGATAGCGACTGGCGAGGGGCCGCTGAAAGTGGCCGCCTTTCAGCTGCTTCAATTCGGCCGGCAGGGCCCAGATCAGGCAGATCGCCGCCGCCGCGCCCGCGCCGGCCAGCGGCGCGGCGCCGCCGGCGCCGGCCAGCGCGAGGCCCGCGCCGGCGAGGAACCCGCCGCCGCTCATGCTGATGTCGAGCAGGCCCGCGCCGCGCACGTCGCCGGCCGCGCGTCGGCGCTCCTGCGCGAGCTTCGCCAGACTGCGCACCAGGATGCTGGCCAGTCCCGCGCCGATGGCGATCTTGAGCGCGACCGGCATCGGCCACGCCATCAGCGCCAGCGCCACGGGGGCGGGCAGCGCCAGCGCCAGCAGTCCGAAGCCGCGATAGAGGGTGGCGAAATGGTCGGGCAGCGCCTTCGCTTCCGCCTCGGCGGCGTAGAAGCGCGCCATGGCGGCCTCGAGCCAGGTGAAGGTCAGCGTGTGGACGAGACTCATCACCGAGAACGCCAGGGCATAGGCGCCGTAGTCGGCCGGCGACAGCACGCGGGTGAAGACGACGATGGCCAAGAGCCCGGTCACGCCCTGCACCACGTTCACCGGCAGGTAGCCCAGGACGCCGCGCCAGAACATGCCGCGTCGCGCTCCTAGCGCGCCGCCCGGCGGTCGCCGAGCAGGACGGGGAGGGTGACGGCGATGATGAAGAGGTCCAGCCAGAAGGACTGACGCTCGATGTATTCGATGTCGAGGGCGACCCGCCGGCGCACCTGCTCGGGCGTGTCGACCGGCCCGCGGCTGCCCTTGATCGCCGCCCAGCCGGTCATGCCTGGCTTCATCCGGTGACGGTGGGCGTATTCGGCGACCAGCCGCGCGGACTCGACGTCGCCGGTCTTCATGCCCGGGGCGTGCGGGCGCGGGCCCACCAGCGACATCTCGCCCTTCAGCACGTTGATCAGCTGCGGCAGCTCATCGAGGCTCGTCTTGCGGATGAAGGCGCCGACGCGGGTGACGCGCGGATCGCCGGCGCACACCTGCCTGGACGCGTGCTCGTCGCGCATCTCGTGGCGCATCGAGCGGAACTTCCAGACGATGATGTCCTCGTTGTTGAAGCCGTGCCGGCGCTGGCGGAAGAAGATCGGGCCAGGGCTGTCGAGGCGGATGGCCAGCGCCACCAGCGCCATGATCGGAGCGACGGCGACGAGGCCGGCGGCGCCGATCGCCAGGTCCTGGATGCGCTTGACGAAGGCGCGGCGCGCGTCGGCCTTCGCGCCGGAGAGCCGCGCCAGCGGCATGTCGGCCAGCCGCCAAAGGGCCGCGCCGGAGGCGGCGTCGGCGCCGAAGTCGACGAAGAGGGTGATCTCGTTGGGCAGCACGCGCAGCTTTTCCACCAGGCCGCGCACGCGCGTCTGCGCCGAGGCGGTGACGGTGATCACCACCCGGTCGACGTAGGGCATGATGCGGTGGCCGATCAGCGCCCGAGTGTCGCCGAGCAAGGGCACGCCGCGCACGGCGTCTGGCGCGCGGCCTTTGCGGTCGTCGAACACGCCCAGCACCGCGACCTCGCGGCTCTTCAGCGCCTTGTCGATCAGCGTCTCGGCGTTCGGCGTGGCGCCGACCACGACCACGTTCGGCGTCAGGTGGCCCGAGCGGCGGAGGCGCCGGACCGCGAACCACCAGCAGATGTGCAGCAGATAGAGGCTGGCGAAAGCGAGGCAAAGCAGCACGCCGTGCCCCTCCCACACCGCCCGCGGCTCGTGCGCTGCGCCGAGCGCGATCGCCAGCAGGCCGCCGGTGAGCGCGAACGCCCCGGCGATGCGCCCCAGATGCAGCGCCAGCGACTCCCGCGGACGAAAGCCGTGCGCTCCAGCCGCCTGCATGGCGAGCAGAAGCAGCGTCGCGCCGAACGCGAAGGGCGCGACGCGGCCGACCGAGCTCGCCCAGAGCCCGGCGGGGTTGACGAGATCGCAGGCGAACCAGCTCAGCGCCACGACCGCGGCGCCATCGACGAAGCGGAACGTGTGCGCCAGCACTTCGCCGTTCATCCGCGCGCGGCTGGAGATCAGCTGGCCGGGACGCAGCGGCCCGCGCCGGTCCAGGCGGCGCGCGGCGGCCACCGGCGTCGGACGCACGGCGGGCGCCTCGGCGTTGGCCGGCGGCGGCCCCTCCTCCCACTCGGGATTTGGGCGTGGATCGTAAGCGAGGGACATGCGGTCGTTTCAGGGCGCGGCGACGCATCAACCATGCCAGTCGCCGGTTGGCCCCGCGTTAACGGCGCTCGCGTTGCCAGCCCTTTGCGAAAAGGCTATCCGGTCGCGCTCCAAGGGTGACGTGGCCGAGTGGCTGAAGGCGGCGGTTTGCTAAACCGTTATACGGTCAAAAGCCGTATCGAGGGTTCGAATCCCTCCGTCACCGCCACCCCTACGCCTTCGGCTTCGGGTGGCAGGCCACGAAGTGGACTGACAGCTGAAAGCGGTACGCGTGGCGCTCTCCTCGACATAGGCGCGGTCGGGCGTTCGCGGTGGGGCGGCGGCAAGGTGCGTTCTTGCTATGTCGCCGGCGTCTCGGCCGGCCGGGCGATCCGGCGGGCCAGCAGCGCGAATGGCGAGTGGGCTTCCAGCCAGGCGGCGGCAGGGCGAGTGATGAGCTGGTAGGCGACGAGGCCGACCGCCAGGATCACGGGGAAGACGCCGGCCCAGACGGCCCAGGCGCGGGCGCCGGTGGGCGTTCCGACCAGCCGTTCGACGCCGTGGAAATAGGCGATGTCGACCGGCAGGTAGACGAGATAGAGGCTCATCGCCGCCGCGCCCAGGTAGAGGACGGCGGGCTGGCTCAACGCCGGCTTTGGCGTCTTCGAAGTCTCGGCGAGCGCGAAGACGAGCACGCCGAACACCGGCCAGATCGCGAGGTCCGAGAGGCGCATCAGCGCGGCGGCGACGATCCAGGCGGCGGCGAGCGCGGCCAGCGGTTTTGCCCAACCGCCGGGAAGGCTGGCGCGGCGGCCGAACGCATAGAGGCCCGCGCCGAAGAGGAAGGCTGGAACCGTCTGCAGCGCGCCGATCTGGGCGGTCATGTCCGTGAAGAGGACGTGGTGGTAGTCGGCGATCTCGAACATCGTGGCGAAGCTCGCCAGGGCGACCGCGATCACCGCCACCGGATTGATGCGGCCAAGCGCGATCCAGGCGGTCAGCGGGAAGGCGAGGGCGGCGAACCACTCCGCCGAGATCAGCCACGAAGGGAAGTTCCAGCTGACCGTCGGCATGACGCCCCAGGCCTGCACGAGGCCGAGGTTGGCGGCGATGCTCTTGGCGTCGAACAGCCCCTGCGGCGGCGGCGCGCCGATGGCGTGGCCGGCGATCAGGAGCCCGCCCATGGCCGCGATGGCGGCGAGGTGCAGCGGGTAGAACCCGGCGAGCTTCGCCCACAGCGACGCGCCATAGCGAAAGCGGCCGTCGGCTCTGTCGGTCGTGAAGAGGTGCGCCGTCAGAAAGCCGGTGAGGACGAAAAAGAGGGCCGCCCCCAGGTAGCCCTTGAACACGATCCCGCTGCGGTCGCCCGCGTGCAGATCCAGGTGGAAGCGGAACTGGTTCAAAATGACCCACGCGAGCGCGAAGAAGCGCAGGCCGATCAGCGGCGTGATCTGGGTGGGATAAGACGCCGGCGCCGCATGAGCTTCGGCTGGGGCTGGCTCGGCCATCGAGATCGCGTCCCAATCTGGTCTTGGACGAGAGGGGGGCGGCAGGAATCGCGCCACGCCCTGGGGGCGGGTATGGTGCGTTCCGACTCGTTTCGCGCTAGGTCCAGCCGCATGACGTCCGTTCAGCCCCGCTCGCTCGATCAGGCCGGCCCGGCTGCGCCCCACTACCGCCGGGTGCTGTTGAAGGTTTCCGGCGAAGTGCTGATGGGCGAACAGCCTTTCGGCATCGACCTGGCCACGCTCGACGCCGTCGCGGCCGACATCGCCGAGGTGACCGCTCAGGGGGTCGAGCTCTGTCTGGTGATCGGCGGCGGCAACATCTTCCGCGGGCTGTCGATGGCGAGCCGCGGGATGGAGCGGGCGAGCGCCGACTATATGGGCATGCTGGCCACGGTGATGAATGCGCTGGCGCTGCAGAGCGCGCTGGAGAAGATCGGCGTCGACACGCGCGTGCAGTCGGCGATCCCGATGGACGCGGTTTGCGAGCCCTATATCCGCCGTCGGGCGCTCAGGCACCTGGAGCAGGGACGGGTGGTGATCTTCGCCGCTGGCCTCGGCGCGCCGTTCTTCACCACCGACACAGGTGCGGCTCTGCGCGCCGCCGAAATGGGCTGCGAGGCCCTGTTCAAGGGCACCAGCGTCGATGGGGTCTACACCGCCGATCCGAAGAAGGACCCCAACGCCCAGCGCTTCGACCGGCTGAGCTACACCGAGGTGCTGGCGCGGGACCTGCGTGTGATGGACGCGTCGTCGATCAGCCTGATGCGCGACAACGCCATTCCGATCGTCGTCTTCTCGATCCGTAAGCGCGGCGCGTTTCTGAACGTGCTGGCGGGCGAAGGCCTGCATACGATCATCGGACCGGAGAGCTCGAGCTAGCGGAGAGAGGAACGTCATGGCCACCGCCGAAAAGCCGGTGCTCGCCCGCTATCGCGAGCGCATGGACAAGGCCGTCGCAGCGCTCAGGGAAGAGTTCGCGGGCCTGCGCACCGGCCGCGCCTCAGCCGGCCTGCTGGAGCAGGTGATGGTCGAAGCCTACGGCGCGACGATGCCGCTGAGCCAGGTCGGCTCGATCAGCGTGCCCGATCCGCGCTCGATCACGGTCAGCGTCTGGGACCGGGGCCTGGTGATCTCCGCCGAGAAGGCGATCCGCAACGCCGGGCTGGGGCTGAACCCGGTCGTCGAGGGCCAGAACCTGCGCGTGCCCATCCCGCCCCTGACCGAGGAGCGGCGCAAGGATCTGGCCAAGCTCGCCGGCCGCTATGCCGAACAACAGCGCGTGGCGGTGCGCAACGTCCGCCGCGAGGCCAACGACGACCTTAAGAAGGCGGAAAAGGACGGCGTGATCAATCAGGACGAGCTGAAGCGGATGGAGAGCGAAGTGCAGAAGCTGACCGACGAGGCGGTCCGGCGCGTCGACGAAACCTTGAAAACCAAAGAGCATGAGATCATGCAGGTTTAATCGGGCCCAGCCAGCCGCCAGCCGTTCCATCCCCCCTCTGATCAAAGGATACGCCCATGCCGTCGAGGTCGCCGCTCTCGCGATCAAGCGCCCGAGCGGACGCTGACCCGGCCGCCCCGCCGCTGCATGTCGCCATCATCATGGACGGCAACGGGCGCTGGGCGAAGGCGCGTGGGCTGCCGCGTTCGCTTGGCCATCGCTCCGGGGTCAACGCCCTGAAGCGCACGGTCGAGGCCGCGCCCGACCTGGGCGTCGACCGGCTGACGGTGTTCGGCTTTTCGACCGAGAACTGGCGAAGGCCGGCTGACGAAATCTCCGAGCTCATGGGGTTGTTGAAACTCTATGTCGAGAGCGACCTGCCGCGGCTCGAGCGCGAAGGCGTGCGCGTCCGGGTGGTCGGGCGCCGCCAGGGCCTGAAGCCGGATATCCTCGCCATCATCGAACGCGCGGAGACGCGCACCGCCCACAACGACCGCTTCCTGCTGCAGGTCGCGTTCAACTATGGCGGCCGCGCGGACATCGCCGATGCGGCGCGCAAGCTCGCCGTCGCCGCGCGGGATGGCGAACTCGACCCGGACACGATCGACGAGGCGGCGTTCGAGGCGATGCTGTCGACGGCCGCAGCCCCCGACCTCATCATCCGCACGTCGGGCGAGCAGCGGCTGTCCAACTTCCTTCTCTGGGAGGCGGCGTACGCCGAACTGGTCTTCCAGGATGTCCTCTGGCCAGACTACGGACCGGCCCACCTCGCCGCCGCGGTGGAGGAGTTCCGCCGGCGCGAACGCCGCTATGGCGGCGTGGCCGTCGATGACGCCCTTGCCGTCGGCTAGTCGGAGCTTCGACTGGCGGAACCTGGGTTTGCGGGCGGTCTCGGCGACCGTCCTTATCGGCGTCGTGCTGGTCGCGGTGTTCGTCGAGCCGCTGTTTTTCGTGATGATCACCGTCGCGGTGGCGCTCCTCGCCTTCGAGTGGGGCGAGATGAGCAGCGCCCGCTCGCCGTTTCGGCTCTCCCTCGCGGTGACCATTGCCGTGCTCGGGCCTGTCTTCTGCGCCTATCTGCACTTCTTCCCGCTTGCCTGGGCGCTGTTGCCGGCCGGGGCGGGGGCGACGGCGGTGGTGGCGCGGGCGATCGGTTCGCGGGCCGACGATGCGGCGTTCGGCGTCATCTACATCGGCGCGCCCTGTCTGGCGCTGAGCTGGATCAGGGCCACCCCCAACCCCATCAGCTGGACCATCTTCCTGTTCGCTGTCGTGTGGTCGGCCGACATCTGCGCGTTTTTGGTCGGCAATGCCCTGAAAGGGCCTAAACTCTGGCCGCGTTATTCACCCAACAAGACGTGGTCGGGGTTCATAGGCGGATGTCTTGGCGCCATGGGAGCGGGCATGCTGACGGCTGAACTGTCGACGGCGAAGCTCAGCCTGCTCGCCGCGGCGCTGATCGGACTGGCAGGGGGTCTCGCCACCATGGCCGGCGACCTGCTGGAATCGGTCCTGAAGCGCGGTTTCGGCGTGAAGGACTCCGGCGACTTGATCCCCGGCCACGGCGGCCTGTTCGACCGCGTCGACGGGCTGATGGTGGCCGTGCTCGCCATTGCCGGCGCGCGTTACATCCATCAGTCCGGCTGGGTCCACTAAGGCGTCATGCCCCGCACCGTAACCATCCTCGGTTCGACCGGATCGGTCGGGGTCTCGACCCTCGACCTGCTCGCCCAGGCGACCGCGCATGGGTCCGCGGAGATCGAGGTCGTGGCGCTGACGGCCGGCGGCAACGTTGAATTGCTCGCCGAGCAGGCGCTTCGCTGGCGGCCAAAGGTCGCAGTGCTGGCCGACGAGCGGGGCCTGGGCGCCTTGCGCGCGCGCCTCGACGGCTCCGGCGTCGCGGTCGCGGGCGGCGTGACCGCGGTGCGTGAGGCCGCGGCGATGGGCGCCGAGTGGGTGATGTCGGCGATCGTCGGCGCGGCGGGGCTCGGCCCGACGCTGGCCGCTGCACGCACCGGCGCCACGATCGCGCTTGCCAACAAGGAGAGCCTCGTCTGCGCCGGCCCGGCGCTGCTCGAGACGGCGCGGCGGGCCGGGGGCGTTGTGATCCCGGTCGACTCCGAACATTCGGCCATCTTCCAGGTGCTCGATCCGGCGCTTCGGGCCCGCGTCAGGCGGCTGATGATCACCGCCTCCGGCGGTCCGTTCCGCGACTGGAGCCAGAAAGCCATGGCGCGCGCGACGCCTGAACAGGCCACGGCTCACCCCAACTTCCGCATGGGCGCGAAGATCTCGGTCGACTCCGCCACGATGATGAACAAGGGCCTCGAGATGATCGAGGCGTCTTACCTGTTCGCCATGCCGCCGGAGACGATCGAAGTCCTGATTCATCCCGAGCAGGTGATCCACAGCCTGGTGGAGTACCAGGACGGCTCGACGCTGGCGCAGCTGGGACCGCCCGACATGAAGACGCCGATCGCCTGCGCCTTCGCCTGGCCGGACCGCCTGCCCTGGCCGGCGCCGAAGCTCGATCTGGCCGCGGTCGGCGCGCTCACCTTCGCCGCGCCCGATGCGGAGCGGTTCCCGGCGATCGGGCTGGCGCGCGCGGCGATGAACGCCGGCGGCTCGGCCCCGGCGGTCATGAGCGCCGCCAACGAAACCGCCGTCGCGGCTTTCCTTGACCGGCGGATCGGCTTTCTCGATATTGCCGCCACGGTGGCTGAGACGCTCGCCCGGCTCGATCGCGACGAGGGTCTGCACGCGGGGGCGAATGCTGACGGCGCACTGGAGATCGCCATGGCTGCCGACCGATCCGCGCGTCGCGTCGCCGCCGACGTGCTCGCCGACTTCCAACCCTCGCTCTAACCGCAAAAGGTAGACGAACCGTCCATGTTCGCCCCCGTGCTGTCCGCGCTCAGCTACGTCGCGCCGTTTCTGTTCGTGCTGCTCCTGGTCGTGACCGTGCACGAGCTCGGGCACTTCACCGCCGCGCGCGTGTTCAAGGTGGCGATCGAGCGGTTTTCGGTGGGCTTCGGCCGCGCCATCTTCAAGCACCGCGACCGCTCGGGCGTCGAGTGGCGGGTGGGCTGGATCCCGCTCGGCGGTTACGTGATGTTCGCCGGCGACGAGAATATCGCCAGCGTGCCCGACCAGAATGACCTCGATGCGCTTAAGGCCGACATTCGCGCCCGCGAGGGGCCCGGCGCGGAGCGCAAGTACTTGCCGTTCAAGCCGCTCTGGCAGCGGGCCATCGTCGCGGCGGCCGGGCCGGGCGCGAACTTCCTGCTCGCCATCGCCATCTTCTCAGTCCTCTTCGCGACGCTGGGCGAAATGCAGATCTTGCCGCGGATCGGCTCCGTGGTGCCCGGCTCTCCGGCGGCGGCGGCCGGCTTTCAGGCCGGCGATCTCGTGCTCTCGGCCGATGGACGCGGCGTGAGCAGCTTCGAGCAGCTGCACGACCTGGTCGCCTTCCGCGCCGGCGAGCCGATCGCTTTCACGGTCAGCCGCGCCGGACGCACACTGGCGTTGACGGCGGCGCCGCGCAGCGTCGTGGTCGACGACCCGATCGCCGGCAGCGAACCGCAGGGCCAGATCGGCATTCGCCCGTCGACCAGCCCGGCCGACCTCATCCACCACCGCTATGGGCCGCTCGAGGCGGTCGGCGCCGGCGCCGCGCGCACCTGGGACGTCATCTCGACCACCGTGACCTACCTGACGCGCCTGGTCGAAGGGAAACAGAGCGCGCGCGAGCTTCGCAGCTTCATCGGAATCGCCCAGGCCTCCCACCAGGTGGTGGTCGAAGGCGCCCGCGGCGAGCACGGTCTGGGCGCGCAGTCGCTCTGGGGGTTCGTGAACCTGATCAACATGGCGGCGGTGCTCTCGGTGTCGATCGGCTTCGCCAACCTGATGCCGATCCCCGTGCTCGATGGCGGGCATCTGTTGTTCTACGCGTACGAGGCGGTGGCGCGCCGGCCGGTGGCCGCGGCGGTGCAGATGGCGAGCTACAGGGTAGGGCTTGCCTTGCTGGTCGGTTTGATGTTGTTCGCGACGACCAACGACTTGCTGCGCATCAACTTCTTCCACTTCCTCGGCGGTCCGTTCTCGTGAGCCCCGCCCCATGACGATGGCCGAACCGATGGATCGCTCCACCGCCCGCCGACCCTGGGCCTACGCACGCGCCGGCGCGGGCGCTGCGATGCTGCTCGCCAGCACGGCGCTCGCCACCGGCGTGCTTGCGCAGGCGCCGACGGCTGGGTCGACCGTCCAGCCGCCTCCGCCGCCCACCTCGACGCCCGCCGCGGCCGCGCCGGCGGGGCCTGTCGTCCCCGCGACCGGCGTCGTCCGGCGCATCGTCATTCAGGGTAACGAGCGGATCGAGAACGAGACGATCCTCGCCTACCTGCCGATGCAGATTGGCGACACCATCGGCTCCGCCCAGATCGACGCCGCCATCAAGGCGCTGTTCGCCACCGATCTGTTCGCGGATGTCGCGGTGGCGCTGACGCCCGACGGCGACCTGGTGGTGCGCGTGGTTGAGAACCCGATCATCAATCAGGTGGTGTTCGAGGGGAACACCAACATCAAGGACGACAAGCTGCGCGACGAAGTCACCGTCCGCCCGCGCGGCATTTATACGAAGGCCAAGGTCGAGTCCGACGTGCAGCGGATCGTCGAGCTCTATCGCCGCTCCGGCCGCATCGCGGCGACGGTGACGCCCCAGATCGTGGCGCTGCCGCAAAAGCGCGTCGATCTCATCTTCCACATCGTCGAGGGTGCGAAGAGCGGCGTCGAGCGGATCGAGTTCCTGGGGGCGAAGAAGTTCTCCGCCAACGAGCTTCGCGGCGTGATCTCCACCAAGGAGTCGCGCATCTATCGCTTTCTGAGCACGAAGGCGGTCTATGACCCCGACCAGGTCGACTACGACCAGGAGCTGCTGCGCAAGTTCTATAGGAACCGCGGCTACTACGATTTCCGCATCGTCAACGCCGTGGCCGAGCTGGCGCCCGACAAGAACGGCTTCGTCATCACCTATACGATCGACGAGGGCCAACGGTACCGGTTCGGCAAGCTGACCGTGAACACCGAGCTGAAGAAGCTCAACGGGGGCGTGCTGCGCCAGCTGCTGCCGATCCGTCAGGGCCAGCTGTTCCAGGACGACAAGATCGAGCAGGCGACGGATGCGCTGACGTTCGCCGCCGGCGCGGCCGGGTTCGCCTTCGTCGAAGTGGAGCCGCGCTTCAAGGAAAACCGCGTCAACCACACGGTCGACATCACGTTCGACGTGAAGGAAGGCCCGCGCGTCTATGTCGAGCGGATCAACGTCGTCGGCAACGAGGAGACGCTCGACTACGTCATCCGCCGCGAGCTGCTGCTCTCCGAAGGCGACGCCTACAACCGCGTTCTCGTCGACCGCTCGAAGAACCAGGTGAAGGCGCTGGGCTTCTTCAAGGACGTCGACATCACCCAGACGCCCGGCTCCGCGCCCGACCGCACCGTGCTGCAGGTCAAGGTGACGGAGCAGCCCACGGGAGAGCTTTCGTTCAGCGCCGGCTATTCGACCGTCGACAAGCTGGTGGCGGATATCGGCGTCACCCAGCGGAACTTCCGCGGCCGCGGGGAAGACGCACGCGCCGAGCTTTCGGTGGGCTCGATCCGCCAGCAGCTCAGCCTGGCCTTCACCGAACCGCGCTTCCTCGGCCGCGACCTGAGCGCCGGCTGGGACCTCTACGCCTATCGATACGACTTCACCCAGTACGCCGGCTACACGACCGCTTCGATAGGCGGCGACGTGCACTTGGGTTTCCCGCTGAGTCCGTACCTCAGCATGCAGGTGCGCTACGCCGTCCACGCCGACAGCGTCTCGGTCGGCTCGTCCCAGTGCGGCCCGACGCCGACCCTGTCCACCCTGATCTGCAACCAGCAAGGGACGACCTACACCGCCGCGCCCGGCTACACCCTGCGCTGGGACCATCGGAACGACCCGATCAACCCGACCCGCGGGTTCGACCTCTCGCTGTCGCAGGATCTGGCCGGGGTCGGCGGCAGCGTGCGGTACGTCAAGACTTCGATGGAGGGCGGCTGGTACCACGGGTTCAACGCCGACTTCATTTTGAGCCTCACCGGGCAGGCCGGCTACGTCGGCGGCTGGGGTGGCGACGACGTGCGCATCAACGACCGGTTCTTCGCCGGCGGCGGCAACGGCGGCGGCGCCATCTTCCGCGGCTTCCAGGTGGCCGGCATCGGGCCGCGCGACACGACGCCAGGTCTCGGGGCGGAAGCGCTGGGCGGGAAGCTCTATATCGTCGGCAGCGTCGAGGAGACGTTCCCCAACGGCCTGCCCGAACAGTACGGGATCCACACCTCGCTGTTCACGCAGGTCGGGACCCTGGGGCTGCTGGACAACGCCGACAAGCGCTCGCCGGGCAGCCTGGTCAACAATCCGTTCGTGAAGGACGACCTCGCGCTGCGCGCTTCGGCGGGCATCAGCATCTACTGGAAGTCACCCCTTGGCCCGCTGCGCATCGACCTCGCGGCCCCACTGGCCAAGACCCGCTACGACAAGACCCAGGTCTTCAACTTCTCCACTTCAACCAGGTTCTGATGATTATGATGAAGCAACTGACCGGCGCGGCGCTTGCCGGCGCCATGGCTCTGGCCGCGCTGGCTCCGGCGGCGCAAGCGCAGACGGGGGCGGCCGCCCCCGCGCTCAGGTACGGGGCGCCGATCTCTGGCCTCTGCATGTTCTCGCAGGACGAGCTGATCGCGACCTCGACCGTCGGCAAGTACGTGGTGAACCGGCTGACCCAGCTCGGTCAGCAGGTCCGCAGCGAACTCTCCGCGCAGCAAACCACGCTCGAGAGCGACGCCAAGGCGCTCGAGGCGCAGAAGGCCAGCCTTTCCCAGGATCAGTACGCCCAACGCGCGAACGCGTTTCTTCAGCGCCGCAACGATTTCGAACAGCTCGTCAATCAGCGGAACCAAGAGATGCAGGCGACCCAGCAAAAGGCGTTCGGGCGCGTGTTCACAGAGGCGCAGACGCTGATGCAGGACGCCTTCCAGGCGCACAACTGCGCGATCCTCGTCGACGGGCGCAGCGTGCTGGCTGTGGCGCCGTCGATGGACATCACGCCCCAGGTGGTCCAGGGCCTGAACAGCAAGATCACCCAGTTCCCGTTTGAGCGCGAGCGCGCCGACCAGGCCGCCGCGAGCCGGTAGCGTCGGCGGCTGACGCCGGGCCGGGTTGCGGGCGCCGTGCCTGATTCGCGCTTCTACGAAGATCTCGGGCCTGTCGGGCTCCAAGAGCTCGCCGAGATCGTTGGCGCCGGGGCGCCGCCCGAGGACGCCGACCTGGCCATAGCCGGCGTCGCCCCGCTCGACCGCGCCGGGCCGGCCGACGTGGGCTTCTTCTCCGACCCGCGCTACGCCGACGACCTGAAGGCGACCAAGGCCGGCGCCATCTTCCTGCGCGAGGCCCATGCCGACCGCGCGCCCGCGGGATCGATCGCGCTCGTCACCCCCGAGCCGCAGATCGCCTACGCCAAAGCGGCGCTGCGCCTGCACCGCGCGCGTCTTGGCGCGTCTGGCCCGGCGGCGGTGGATCCGACCGCGGAGCTCGAGGCCGGCGTTGCGCTCGGCCCGGGCGCCGTTGTCGGGCCGGGCGCGCGCATTGGGGCCGGCAGCACGATCGGCGCGAACGCCGTCGTCGGGCCTGGCGTCGCCATCGGACGCGACTGCATCGTTGGGCCGAACGTCACCATCGGCTTTTCCCTGATCGGCGATCGTGTGCGCATCTACGCGGGCGCCGTCATCGGCGAGGCCGGATTCGGCGTTGGCGGCGGCCGGACGGGCGCAGTGGACCTGCCGCAGCTTGGCCGTGTGATCCTGCAAGACGGCGTGACGGTCGGCGCCAATAGCTGTATCGATCGAGGGGCTTGGGAGGACACGGTCGTCGGCGAGAACACCAAGATCGACAATCAGGTGCAGATCGGCCACGGCGTCCGGCTGGGGCGCAGTTGCGTTCTGGCCGGCCAGGTCGGCGTCTCCGGATCGACCGTCGTCGGCGATGGCGTGATGTTCGGCGCCAAGGCCGGCATCTCGGACCACGTCACCATCGGCTCGGGCGCGCAGATCATGGCCGCCTCGGGCGTCATGCACGACATTCCGGCCGGCGAGGTCTGGGGCGGCGCCCCGGCGGTGCCCCGGCGGCAGTTCTGGCGGCAGGTGGCCTTCGTCAATCGCATGGACGGCGCGAAGACCACGCGCAGGGGCAGGCCGTGAACGATCAGGTCGCGGACGCCGAGACCGACGTCGACATCAGCATCGATGAGATCCTGGCGCTGATTCCACACCGGCCGCCATTCCTGATGATCGACCGCGGCGAGCACTTCCAGCCCTTCCGCTCGTTGATCGGGGTCAAGAACGTCACGATGAACGACCCGTTCTTCATCGGCCATTTCCCCGGATATCCGGTCATGCCGGGCGTGATGATCGTCGAGGCGATCGCCCAGACCGGCGGCGTCTTGATGTCGAAGTCGATGGCCCTGAACCTTGAGCGCAAGGGCATCCTTTTCACCTCGGTGGACAATTGCCGTTTCCGCCTGCCGGTGCGGCCGGGCGATGTGCTGCGCATGCCGGTCGAGGTGCTCCGGGCGCGGCCGGAGGTGGCGCGGTTCAAGGGCCGCGCGCTGGTTGGCGACAAGCTCGCCGCCGAGCTCGAGTTCACCGCGGTGGTTGTCGAGCGCGACTGATGGCCCGCGTGCACGCAACTGCGTTGGTCGATCCGGCCGCGCGCCTTGGCGACGACGTCGAGATCGGTCCTTACTGCACGGTCGGACCGGACGTCGTCATCGGCCCGCGCACGCGACTGCAGTCGCACGTCAACATCGAAGGCCGCACCGAGATCGGCGCCGATTGCGCCTTCCACCCGTTCGCCGTGATCGGCGGCCCGCCGCAGCACGCCGGCCACAAGGGGGACGCGACCCGTCTCGTCATCGGCGACCGCAACCTGGTCCGGGAAAACGTGACCATGAACGTGGGCTCGAGCCTCGGCCTCGGGGTCACGACGGTTGGTTCCGACTGCACCTTCTACGCCGGCGCGCACGTGGCGCACGACTGCACGCTCGGCGACCACGTGCTGATGGTCAATCAGGCGACGCTGGGCGGCCATGTCAGGCTGGGCGACCACGCGATCGTGGCCGGCCTGGCGGCGGTGCACCAGAATGGGCGCGTCGGACGCTACGCCTTTGTTGGCGGGCTCGCCGCCGTGGTCGCCGACGTGATCCCGTACGGAATCGCCTGGGGAAACCACGCCCACCTCGAAGGCCTCAATCTGGTGGGTCTGAAGCGCCGTGGCTTCTCCCGCGAGCAGATCAGGACCCTGCGCGGCGCCTATCAGGTTCTCTTCGCAGACAAAGGCGCGTTCAGGGACCGCGTCGCGCAGACCGCCGAAACCTACGCCGACATGCCGGAGGTGATGGAGGTGGTGGACTTCATCCGCGGCGGTGGCAGCCGGCCGCTGTGCATGCCGGCCCGCGAGGCTTGAGCGCGCGATGGAGAAGCTTGGCCTGATCGCCGGCGCGGGCGGCCTGCCGCTCGAGATCCTTCGCGCCTGCCGCGCGGCCGAACGGCCGGTGTTCGTGTTGCGCCTGTTGGGGTTGGCCGATCCGGCGCTGAAGCAGGCGCCGGGCATCGATGTCGGCCTCGCCGAGTGGGGCAAGATGTTCGCCGCGCTGCGGCGCGAGGGGTGCGCGCACATCTGCTTTGTCGGCGGCGTCCCGCGGCCGGACTTCGCCCAGCTCAAGCCCGACTTCCGCGCGCTGGCGGCGCTGCCGCGCGTGGTCGCGGCGGCGCGCAAGGGCGACGACGCGCTGATGCGCCAGGTGATGCTGGAATTCGAACAGGAAGGCTTCATCGTCGAAGGGGTCGGCGAAGTCATCGGTGGACTGACGATCGGTGAAGGTCCACTGGGCCGGGTCGAGCCCACCGAGCGGCACCAGGCCGATATCGACCAGGCGATGCGGGCGGCCCGCGGTCTCGGCGCCCTCGACATCGGGCAGGCGGTGGTGGTCGCGGGTGGCGTGGTGCTCGCGGTCGAGGCGCAGGAGGGCACGGACGCCATGCTGGCCCGCTGCGCCGCGCTGCCGGCTGCGGTGCTGCGCCCCGACGGCGGTGCGACCGGAGTGCTGGCCAAGGCGGTCAAGCCGATCCAGGACCGGCGCGTCGATCTGCCCACGATCGGGCCGGCGACGGTGATGGGCGCCGCGCGCGCCGGCCTTGCCGGCATCGTCGGGGAGGCGGGCTCGCTGATGGTCGTCGACCGCGGCGCTGTCACTCAGCTGGCGGACGATCTCGGCCTCTTTGTCCTGGGCGTGGCGGCGGAGTCTTGAGCCCGCCGCTCACGGTCATGCTGGTCGCCGGCGAAGCGTCGGGCGACGCCCTCGGCGCGCGGCTGGCGCACGTGCTCCGCGCCCGGTTGGGCGACGATGGCGTCCGCTTCGTGGGTGTCGGCGGCCAGGCCATGGCGCGCGAAGGCCTGCAGAGCGCGTTCGACATCGCCGAGACGTCGGTCGCGGGCCTCATCGAAGGGCTGGCGGCCTATCCGCGCGTTGTGCGCCGGGCCGACGACACCGCCCGCCTGGCGGCGGTGGAGAAACCCGATATCGCCGTCCTCATCGACTCGTGGGGCTTTACGCTGCGCGTTGCGCGGCGGCTGCGCCGCCAGAACCCGGCGCTGCCGCTCCTGAAGTACGTAGGACCGCAGGTCTGGGCGATGCGTCCGGGCCGGGCGAAGACACTGGCGAGGACCGTGGATCGGCTGCTGGCCATCCACAGCTTCGACGTCCCGTACTTCGAGGCCGCCGGGCTGCCCACCACCTTCGTCGGCAATTCGTCACTGGCGCTCGACTTTGCAGGCGCCGATCCCATGCGGCTGCGCGGCGCGATCGGGGCAGGGCCGGATGAGCCCATCCTGCTCGTTCTGCTGGGGAGCCGGCCGGGCGAGATCAAGCGCCTTTCACCGCCATTCGAAGACGCCGTCAGCCGCCTGGTCGCCGATCGGCCGACCTTGCGCGTCGTCGCGCCGGCCGCCGACACCGTGGCCGAGCTCGTGAAGAGCAAGCTGGCGACCTGGCGAACCCGCGTCGACGTCGTCGAAGGCCAGACGCTGAAGTTCGACGCCATGAAGGCCGCGACGGTTGCGATCGCCTGCAGCGGGACCGTGACCAGCGAGCTGGCCATGGCCGGCTGCCCGATGGTCGTCGCCTATCGCCTGGCCGAAGTGACCTACCAGGTGGCCTGGGCGCTGCTGCGGCAGAAGTACATTACGCTGATCAACATCGCCGCCGGCGAAGCGGTCGCGCCGGAGTTGCTGCAGCACGACTGCACCGGCCCGAAAATCGCGGCGGCGCTCGCGGCGCGGCTGGACGATCCCGCCCTGCGCGCGCGCCAGATCGCGGCCCAGAACGCCGCGCTCCAGACGATGGGCCGCGGCGGCCCCGACCCTGCAGAGCGGGCGGCCGACGTTGTGATCGAGATGCTGCGGGCTAGCCGCGTCGGTCGATCGGGGTGAAGTCGCGCGCCGTCGGGCCGGTGTAGAGCTGGCGCGGGCGGCCGATCTTGCGCTGCGGGTCCTCGAACATCTCCTTCCACTGGCTGATCCAGCCGACCGTGCGGGCGACGGCGAACAGCACCGTGAACATCTCGGACGGAAAGCCCAGCGCCTTCAGTGTGATGCCCGAATAGAAGTCGACGTTCGGATAGAGCTTGCGCTCGACGAAGTAGGGATCGTTCAGCGCGATCTTCTCGAGTTCCAGAGCGACCTTCAGCAGCGGATCGTCCTGGTCGCCGATCTCGTCGAGGACCTCGTGGCAGGTCTTCTGCATCACCGTCGCCCGCGGATCGTAGTTCTTGTAGACGCGGTGGCCGAAGCCCATCAGCCGGTACTGGCGATTCTTCACGCCTTCGACGTACTCCGGGATGCGGTCGACCGTACCGATCTCCCGCAGCATGTTCAGCGCTTCCTCGTTCGCGCCGCCGTGAGCAGGTCCCCAAAGGCAGGCGATGCCGGCGGCGATGCAGGCGAACGGGTTCGCGCCGGACGAACCGGCCAGACGGACCGTGGAGGTCGAGGCGTTCTGCTCGTGGTCGGCGTGCAGGATGAAGATGCGGTCCATGGCCCGCGTCAGCACCGGGTTCGGCTCCCAATCCTCGGCCGGCACGCTGAAGCACATGCGCAGGAAGTTCTCGGCGAAGCTCAGGTCGTTGCGCGGCGACACGAACGGCTGGCCGATGGAGTACTTGTACGCGCGCGCGGCGATCGTCGGCATCTTGGCGATCAGGCGATGGGCGGAAATCTCCCGCTGCTTCGGGTCATCGACGTTGATGCTGTCGTGATAGAAGGCCGACAGCGCGCCGACCGCGCCGGTCATGATCGCCATCGGGTGGGCGTCGGAGCGGAAGCCGGAAAAGAACCGGTCGAACTGCGCGTGCAGCATCGTGTGGTAGGTGATGGTGTGCTCGAAATCGGCGAATCCGGCCGCGGTCGGGAGCTCGCCGTAGAGCAAGAGGTAGCAGACCTCGATGAAGCTCGACTTCGCCGCCAGGTCCTCGATGTTGTAGCCGCGGTGCAGCAAAATGCCCTTGTCGCCGTCGATGTAGGTGATGCGGCTTTCGCAACTGGCCGTCGACGTGAAGCCCGGGTCGAAGGTGAAGACATCGGCCTGCCCGTAGAGGGAGCGGACGTCGATGACGTCGGGGCCGTCAGTGCCTTTGATCATCTGGAGCTCGTAGCTCTTGTTGTCGATGATCAGCGTTGCGCTTTCCGCCATGCGTATTCCCTTTGCGTGAGGGCTTCTAACGACCGTTCGAGACGCCTTATAGCCTCTTACTGCACGTGCGAAAGAGCATCCGCGATCCGGCCCAGGGCCTCGTCTGATCCAAGCGCCGAGAGCGCGCTGGCGAGGTCGGGGGCGCTCGCCCCGCCGGCCAGCGCGCCGCGCAGCGCGGGGCCGAATTTCCCGAGGCCGACGCCCTCGTCGGCGGCGAAGGCGGCCAGCGCCGCGGCCAACCCCGAATGGCTCCAGTCGGGCGTGCCCGCCAGCCAGACGCAGAGGCGCTGGAGCCGGTCCCGCGTGGTCTGGTCGAGCAGGGCCAGCGTCTTCTCCGTCAGCGTCAGCGGCCGGCGCTCGAGAACGAAGACGGTCAGATCGGCGAGCTCTAGGATGGTCTTCGCCCCCTCCTTGACCAGCGGAACGGCGCGGGCGAGCGCCGCGCGGCCCGCATCGTCGATGGCGACGCCGCGGCCCAGGTGCGCCTCCGTCGCCAGCGCCACCAGGCGGGCGTCGTCGGTGTTGCGAAGATAGTGGTTGTTGATGTGCGCGAGCTTGTCCCAATCGAGCCGGGCCGGGGCCTTGACCACGTCGGCGAGGTCGAACCAGTCGATCGCTTGCTCGTCGCTGAAGATCTCATCGTCGCCATGGCCCCAGCCGAGCTTCGCCAGGTAGTTGCGCAGGGCCTCGGGCAGGTAGCCCATGGCCTGGAACTCGCCGACCGACTGGGCGCCGTGCCGCTTTGAAAGCTTGGCGCCGTCGTTGCCGAGGATGAGCGGCAGGTGGGCGAAGATCGGAAGCTCCCAACCGAGCGCGCGATAGAGCAGGCTCTGGCGGCCGGCATTGCTCAGATGCTCCTCGCCGCGGATGACGTGGGTTATGCCCATGTCGTGATCGTCGACCGTGACAGCGAGGTTGTAGATGGTCGTCCCGTCGGTGCGCAGGAGGACGAAGTCCTCCAGGTCCTTGTTCGGAAAGCGCACCGTGCCGCGCACGATGTCTTCGACCACCGTGTCCCCGTCCGACGGCGTGCGGAATCGAACCACGTGCGGGGCGTTGTGCTGACCAAGGGTTGGTTCACGGTCGCGCCAAGGCGAGCGGAGAGCATGGCCGGCGGCGCGCGCGGCTTCGCGAGCGGCGTTCGACTCCTCCACGCTCATGTAGCAGCGAAAGGCGTGACCGGACGCGAGCAGCCGGTCGACGGCCGCCTTGTGCAGCGGCGCGCGCGCGAATTGGAAGACCGGCTCGCCGTCCCACTGGAGTCCCAGCCAGCTCAGGCTGTCGAAGATCACCTGCACGGCATCTTCGGTCGAGCGCTCGCGGTCGGTGTCTTCGATGCGCAACAGGAAGGCGCCGCCCGTATGGCGTGCATAAAGCCAGTTGAAAAGCGCGGCCCGCGCGTTGCCAATGTGCATCTGACCGGTCGGCGAGGGGGCGATACGGGTGACGACGGGGGAGGCTGAGTCGGGCATCGCGGCTCCGGGCGGAAAAGCGCGGGGTCTTAGCACGCGGCTTTGGCGGCTTCCTAGCGCGCCGGCCCTGGCGAGCGGCCTCAAGGACGAGGCCGCCGCGCAGCTGGACCGGCTCATGCTCTGGACGCCCGTCGCATTCGGGATCGGCGCGGCGCTCTATCTGGGCCTGAAACGGGAGCCGCCGCTCTGGTCGCTCCTGCTGGCGGCCGCCGCCGCCGTCGCGGTTGCGATCGGCGTGCGCGGCCTGATCCGCCGCCGCTGGCTGTCGGCGCTGGCGGCGCTCGTCGCCGTCTGCGCCTGCGGCGCGCTCGACGGAAAACTGCGCAGCGACCAGGTCGCCGCTCCGATCGTTCCGGCAGGCATTGGCGTCGTGACCGTCGACGGCTGGGTGATGGATGTCGCCAACCCGAGCGACAGCGGCGAGCGCGTGGTCGTGGCGCCGGTCCGCATCTCCGGCCTCGCTCCGGAGCGGCTGCCGTTCCGCGTGCGCATTGTGGTGCCCGCCGGCAGCGTTCTTGGGCCAGGCGCGGCGATCCGTGTGCAGACGCTGCTCGACCCGCCGCCAGGCCCGGCCGCGCCAGGCGCCTTCGACTTCGCCCGCGACGCCTGGTTCGAGGGGCTCGGCGGGGTCGGCCTGGCGATGAAGCCGCCGGAGGCGATCAGCCTCGCCGATCCGCCCTGGCGGTTGCAGCTGGCCATGGCGGTCAACGCGATGCGCTGGTCGCTGGCCGAGCGGCTCGCGGCCGACCTGCACCGGCTGATGGGCGCGAGCGACGGCGGCGCGACCGGCCTCGCGGTGACCGTCGCCACCAGCCACGAAGACTGGCTGCCGGCCAACGCGCGCGACGATCTGCGCGCCTCGGGCCTCGCCCACATGCTGGCGATCGCGGGGCTGCACATGGCGGCGGTGGCCGGCTTCGCCTTTTTCGCGCTGCGGTTCGGCGTCGCGGCGTGGCCATGGCTGGCGCTTCGGGTTTCGAGCAAGAAGGTCGCGGCCGCCGGCGGGCTGATCGTGGTCATGGCGTACCTGACGCTATCCGGCGCCCACCCGCCCGCGCGGCGCGCGGCGATCACCGCGGCGGTGGCGTTCCTGGCCATCCTCTTCGACCGGCGTGCGATCAGCCTGCATTCGCTGTCGCTGGCGGCGTTGCTGATCCTGGTGTTGCAGCCGGAAGCCGTGGCTGAACCCGGCTTTCAGATGTCGTTCTGCGCCACAGCCGCCCTGGTCGCGCTGGCCGAGATGTGGCCGGTGCGGACGCCGGCCGTCGGACTGCCCTGGCCGCTTGCCTTCCTGCAGACGGCGCGCGACTGGATCGTCGCCGCGTTGATGGTGAGCTTCGTCGCCGGCACCGCCACCGGCCCGTTCGCCATCCAGCACTTCAATCGCGTCGCCAACTACGGTGTGCCGGCGAATCTGACCGCCGACTTGGTGGCGAGCGTCGTGATGATGCCGGCGCTCGCGCTCGGCGTCGCGGCCGAGGCGCTGGGCCTTGGGCATGCGTTCACCGACCCGCCGCTCTTCGTCGCCGGTTGGGGCGCGCGTGCGATCACGGCGCTGGCCGACGTCTTCGCGCATGCGCCGTCGAGCGGGCTCGCCCTTCCCAGCGCTCCGGTGGCGGCGCTGGTGATCGCCTATCTCGGCATCGTCTTCGCCTGCCTCTGGCGCGGCCGGCTGCGCTGGCTGGGCCTGCCGTTCGCCGCCGCTGTCGCGCTCTGGCCGCGGCCGCCGGCGCCGGTCGCGTGGGTCGCCTCAGACGGCGACGACGCGGCGATCGTCGTGAACGGACAGGAGATCGCCATGAAGCCGGCGATCCGCGCCTACGCGACGCAGCTCTGGGCGCAGCGGCGCGGCTTTGCGCTTCCGGCCGATCCGGCCGCGGCCCAGGCGGCCCTGTTCGACTGCGACCGTGCGTCGTGCACGCCGAAGAGCGGAACCTCGCCCGCCATCGCCGCCTGGTGGACGCGGCGCAAGCCAAAGCCGGACCAGCTCGATGCGCTCTGCGCCGACGCGCGCGTGCTGGTGATCCGCGCCGACGTTCCGCTGCCGGAGTCTTGCGCGCGGCTGCTGGTGCTTGGACCAGACGATTTCGCCCGGGGCGGGGCGGCCGAACTCTACGCGGCGCCCGGCGGCTACCGGCTGTTGTGGTCGCAGCCCTTCCGGGGCGAACGGCCCTGGAGCCGGTTCAGTGGTAGCGACGGATGAGGCCGACGAGCTTGCCCTGCACCTGGATCTGGTCTGGGCCGAAGATGCGCGTCTCGTAGGCGGCGTTGGCGGCCTCGAGCGCGATCGACTGGCCCTTCTTGCGCAGGCGCTTCAGCGTCGCTTCCTCGCCCATGACGAGCGCGACGACGATCTCGCCGGAATTGGCGGCCGAGCCGCGGCGAATGATGACGTAGTCGCCGTCGTAGATGCCGGCGTCGATCATCGAGTCGCCCTGCACCTCGAGGACGAAGTGCTCGCCGGCGCCCAGCATCGACTCCGGCACGATCATCCGGTCGCGCTCCTGCTGGATCGCCTCGATCGGCGTGCCGGCGGCGATGCGGCCGAGCACCGGCAGTTCGCGGGCGTCGTTGGCCGCGATGGAAGGCGAGAAGCCCTGGCCCGACTCGACGATCTGCGGCCGGAAGGCGTGGCGGCCCTGCGGCGGCGCGGTTGGGGTCGCCTGCTGCGGCAGCTTGACCACCTCGAGCGCGCGGGCCCGGTGCGGCAGCCGGCGGAGGAAACCGCGCTCCTCGAGCGCCGTGATCAGTCGGTGAATGCCGGACTTCGACGCCAGATCCAGCGCCTCCTTCATCTCGTCGAAGGACGGCGAGACCCCGGTTTCCTTGATGCGCTCGTGAATGAACATGAGCAGTTCGTGCTGCTTGCGGGTGAGCATGGCGGCCCTCGAAAAACCTCGCGGAACAAAGCGACAACGTCGACGGTGTTCTCTAGGTGTTCTTCGTTAATGTCAAGATAATGGGGGTCTAGCCCCCAACAAGCGCTACCACTGCCGCCTGAACGTCGTCCTGACGCATCAGGCTCTCGCCCACCAGCATGGCCCTGGCGCCCGCCGCCTCGAGCCGGGCGGCGTCGGCGGGCGTGAAGATGCCGCTTTCGGTGACCAGAAAAGCGTTTGCGGGCGCTGCGGCCGCGAGTTGCTCGGTGACGGCGAGGTCGGTGACGAAGGTCTTCAGGTCGCGGTTGTTGACCCCGATCAGGGTCGCGCCGAGGCCGCCGGCGCGGGCCAGTTCGGCGGCGTCGTGCGCTTCAACCAGGACGTCCATGCCGAACCGCTCAGCCTCGCGCATCAGGGCGGCGGCGAGCGAATCGTCGACCATGGCGAGAATCACCAGGATGGCGTCGGCGCCCAGCGCGCGCGATTCGGCGACCTGCCAGGGATCGAGAAGGAATTCCTTGCGCAGGCAAGGGAGGGCGACGGCGGCGCGGGCGTCCGCGAGGTCGGCGTCGCGGCCCTGGAAGCTCGGCGCGTCCGTCAGCACCGAAAGGCAGGCCGCGCCGCCGGCCTCGTACGCGCGCGCCAGCGCCGGCGCATCGAAGTCGGCGCGGATCAGCCCCTTCGACGGCGAGGCCTTCTTGATCTCGGCGATCAGCGCGAGGCGGCCCGGCGCATGGGCGCGGGCCAAGGCCGCGGCGAAGCCCCGCGGCGGCGACGCGCGCGCCGCGTCGCGCTCGATCTCGCGCTGCGGGCGCGCGGCCACGCGGGCGGCGACCTCCTCGCGCTTGTAGGCGGCGATGCGGGCCAGCGTGTCGCTCATGGGTTGGTGGCCTGAACGAGCTTGTCGAGCGCGGCGAGCGCGCGGCCGTCGTCGATGACGCCCGCCGCCAGCGTTGCGCCCGCGCTCAGCGTCTCCACCTTGTCGGCGACGAGGAGGGCGGCGGCCGTGTTCAGCAGCACCATGTCGCGATAGGCGCCCGTGCGACCGCCCAGCACGGCGCGAAGCGCCGCGGCGTTCTCGGCCGGCTCGCCGCCGCGCAGCTGCTCGAGGCGCGCACGCGGCAGGCCGACAGCCTCAGGAGTCACGCGGAAGAGGCGGATGTCGCCGTCCCGCCATTCGGCCACCTCGGTCTCGCCCGTTGTGCTCAGCTCGTCCATGCCGTCGCCGTGCACGGTCCAGGCGCGGATCGCGCCCAGCGCGCCGAGCGCCCGCGCCAGCGGCTCGACGAAGCGGGCGGCCGCGACGCCGACCACCTGCCTGCGGGCGCCGGCCGGATTGGTCAAGGGGCCGAGCAGGTTGAAGATGGTGCGGAACCCCAGCTCCTGCCGGACCGGCAGCACGTGGCGCATGGCGGCGTGGTGCGTCGGCGCGAACAGGAAGCAGACGCCGGCTTCGTCGAGGGCTTGCCGCTGCTGCGCCGGGCCCGCCTGGACGTTGACGCCGAGCGCGGTCAGCACGTCCGACGAGCCGGACTTCGAGGAGATCGCCCGCGTGCCGTGCTTGGCGACCTTCACGCCGGCGCCGGCGGCGACGAAGGCGACCGCGGTCGAAATGTTGAGCGTGTGCAGCCCGTCGCCGCCGGTGCCACAGACGTCGATCACCTCGTAGGGCTGTTCGAGCATCGTGGCCTGAGCGCGCATGGCCCGGGCGCAGGCGACGATCTCGCCGACGGTCTCGCCGCGCAGCCGCATGGCGGTGACCGCCGCGGCGATCTGCGCCGGCGTCGGCTCGCCGCGGAAGACGGCGGCGAAGAAGGCGTCGGCATCGGCGTCGGACAGGGTGGCGCCGTCGGCGAGGCGCGCCAGCAGCGGCTTGAAGGCGTCCGACATCGGGAAATGCGGCCCTAGACCAGCGCGGCGCGCTCGACGCCGGCCAGATCGAGGAAGTTGGCGAGCAGCTGGTGGCCGCCTTCGGTGGCGATCGACTCCGGGTGGAACTGCACCCCGAAGATCGGGCGCGTGCGGTGGCGAAGGCCCATCACCTCGCCGTCGTCCGTCCAGGCGGTCACCTCCAGCACGTCGGGCATGCTTTCGCGCGGCACCGAGAGGCTGTGGTAGCGCGTGGCGGTGAACGGGTTGGGCAAGCCGGCGAAGACGCCCTCGCCGAGATGATGGATGGGGCTCACCTTGCCGTGCATCAGGCTCTTGGCGCGGATCACCTCGCCGCCCAGCGCCTGGCCGATGGCTTGGTGGCCGAGGCAGACGCCCAGCACCGGCAAGGTCTCGGGCGCGCCGCGGATCAGGGCCAGGCAGATGCCGGCCTCGTTGGGGGTGCACGGGCCGGGCGAGAGCACCACGGCTTCCGGCTTCAGGCCCAGCGCGTCCTGGACGCTGATGGCGTCGTTGCGCCAGACAAGCGTCTCAGCCCCAAGCTCGTTCAGGTAGTGGACGAGGTTGTAGGTGAAGCTGTCGTAGTTATCGATGACCAGGATCATGCGCGGACCTTCCCGCCCGCCTTCTAGGCTCCGGTCAAGCCGAGGCCAAGAGGCGGGCGGGAAGCCGCGGGGCCCTTCGAGGGGCCGAACGCTACAGGGCTCAGAAGGTGATGAAGTTGAGCGTCCTGACGCCGAAGTCGTCGACGCCGCTGCGCTGACGATCGACGAGCGGCGCGGGCATGCCGCCGAAGTAGTACTTCAGGCCCACCGAAACGGCGTTGCCGGTGATCGAGCCGAAGCCGCCGCCGACGTGCAGGTTGGTGTAGTCGTAGCCGACCCAGACCGAGATGGGCGTCGTCTGCGAG
>DATGKF010000119.1:0-18775 GCA_035294785.1 Caulobacteraceae bacterium
CGAACTCGCCATCGCCGCCGCGTGGCTCGGCCTCGCCGACGTCCACATCACCGACCGCGGCGACCTGGCCGCCAACCTGCGACGGGCGTTGGGTTAGAGACCAAGGTGAACCTGGATGGCGTCTGCGACGCCATCCTCGCCGCCTGCGGCGGCGCGGCCCCTCACCCTGCCCTCTCCCCGCGAGAGCGGGGAGAGGGTTCTTGAGCGGCTACACCGTCCCTTCGGCGACGGCGTTCAGGCGGGCGTAGACGCCGGCTTTGGCGACCAGGTCCTGATGGCGGCCTTCCTCGACCACGCGGCCGTCCTGGAAGACCAGGATGCGGTCGGCGTGGCGGATGGTGGAGAGCCGGTGGGCGATGACGATGGTCGTTCGCCCGCGCATCAGGGCCTCGGTCGCCAGCTGCACCTCGCGCTCGGTCTCGACGTCGAGCGAGCTCGTCGCCTCGTCCAAGACGAGGATCGGCGCATCGGCGAGGAACGCCCGCGCGATCGCCACCCGCTGACGCTCGCCGCCCGAGAGCTTCACGCCCCGCTCGCCGACCAGCGTATCGTAGCCGTTCGGCAGCTTGGCGATGAAGTCGTGGGCGCGCGCCCGCTTGGCGGCCAGCGCGATCTCGTCCTCGGTCGCGCCGGGGCGGGCGTAGCCGATGTTCTCCGCGATCGTGCGGTGGAACAGGGCCGGATCCTGCGGCACCACCGCCACGGCGCGGCGGAGCGAGCCCTGCTGCACGCGGGCAATGTTCTGCCCGTCGATGCGGATCTCGCCGGCGTCGAGGTCGTAGAGGCGCTGCACCAGCTTGACGAAGGTCGACTTGCCTGACCCCGTCGGCCCGACGAGCGCGATCCGCTCGCCCGGCTGGATGACCAGGGAGAAGCGCTCGTAGAGCGGGCTCGCGGCGTTCTTGTAGCGGAACGTCACCCGATCGAAGACCACCTCGCCGACGTGGCCGACGAACGGTTGCGCGTCAGCGGCGTCCGGCACCTGCGGGGTGATCTGGGCGTAGCCGGCCACGTCCTCGCAGTCGGCCAGGGCCCGCTGCAGCATGCGGATGTTGTCGCCCATGTTTCGCAGGTAGCCGCTCATGATCATGAAGGTGGTGACCACGAACGCGACGTCGCCAGCGCTCGCCTTGCCGTGCAGCCAGCTGACGATGAGGATGCCGGTCAGGCCCGCGGCGAGCACGGCGAGCAAGAGGTTCATCGTCAGCCAGACGTCGGTGTAGCGGCCCCAGGTGACGACGGTGGCGCTGCGCCACTCGCGCGTGACCTTGGCGAAGCGCGCCTCTTCCCGCGTCTCGGCGCCGAAGCCCTTGACCACCGGATTGGACGAGATGGAGTCCGCCAGCGCCGCGCCGATCCGCGAGTCGAGCGCCACCGACCGGCGGTTGGCCTTCATCACGTAGAGGTTCGCAAAGAGGATGTTGAAGAGGATGTAGGCCGCGACCATCACGAGCGAGAAGCCGCCGATCAGCGGCCAGCGCAGCATCATCTGCACCGAGAGGACCACGAGCACGATCAGCGCCGGGCCGATCCAGACGATGACCGCGTCGGAGACCATGTCGTAGCCCCACATGGCGCGCGAGATCCGCCGCACGGTGGCGCCGGCGAAGGTGTCGGCGTGCCAGTCGGCGGAGAAGGCCTGTACGCGCTGGAAGGCCTCGTTGGTCATCTCCTCCATGTTGGCGGCGGCGAACGGGTTCCAGATCCAGCGCATCGCCAGGTTGCGGATCGTCTGGTAGGCCGCGAATACGCCGACGAAGAACGCCCAGGCAGCCCAGGCGATCGCGGCGGTCGGAGGCTGGTAGAGCGTCGCGTCGGTCAGGGCCTTGGTCGCTCGAGGCATCTGCGTCTCGAACGCGATGGCGAGCAGGATCGCGGCGATGGTGCCGAAGAAGGCCCACTTCCGTCGCATCCAGTACTGACTGATGAAGAGCAGCACCTGGCCGTTCGAAAGCGTTCGCTTCCGAAATTCACCGGTGTCTTCGTCGAAAACTTCGCTCATCGCCTCGGTTCCCTGACCCGGTCACGGATCAGGCCGAAGCCCCGTGCGAGCCTAGTGAGTTAATGCCTTTGGTAGGGCTCGCCGAAGACAGCGTGCCCAGCGAACGCGGAAAGCGCCGCGACAAGCGCGGCCCGCGATCTGAAAAGGCAGGTATGGGTCATGCCCTGATCGTCCTGCGCTTCGCCGCCGTGGTCAATGGCGTCTTCGCGGTCTTCGGGGTCGTTGCAGTCGGGTGTCGCCAAATAGACACGCCCCTGCTCGACGAAGGCGACGCCGTACTGGTAGCCGCCGTCCTCTTCCGCCTCGGCGAACACGTAGCCGGGCCGCCCGCCGACATCGGCCTCGTTCATCAGGATGCGCTGGGTGTCGCCGATCGAGCCGTTCGGATTGAAGTTGGAGACGTCGTACCAGCCGTCCGGGCGCAGGCTGACCTGGGCGCGGTCCTCGTGCTGCCCGGGGCGCTCGTAGACGCCGTCGTCGATGGGGTGGGCGGCGGCGTCAGGGTTGAGCAGCAGCGAGTCGGAGACGTAGCAGCCGCAGAGCGTGAGCGTGGCGAGGCCGGCCGCCGCGACAAGGAGCCAGCGCTTCACGCGCTCCGCGGTCCCGGACGGAACCGCACCGGCAGACTCTTCGGGCCGGAGATGAACGTCGAGGCCAGCCACTCGGGCGGGCCGACGATCTCGAGATCCCGCATCCGCGTCAGCACCTCGCCGAGGATGGCGTCGATCTCGATGCGCGCCAGATGCTGGCCGAGGCAGACGTGCGGGCCGCCGCCAAAGGCGATGTGCTCGTTGGGGTCGCGGGAAAGGTCGAGCGCGTCGGGCCGCTCGAACTTGGCCGGGTCGCGATTGGCGGCGCCGAAGTACATCACGACCTTGTCGCCCTCTTCGATGGCGACATCGCCGATGCGGGCGTCCTTCTTGGCGGTGCGGCGCATGTAGATGACGGGGCTGGTGTAGCGCAGCAGCTCCTCGCGCGCCGAGGCGAGGCGGCCCGGCAGGTCGGCCATCAGCCAGGCGAGCTGGTCGGGGTTCTCCTTCAGCGCCACGAGGCCGCCGGCCAGCAGGTTGCGCGTGGTGTCGCCGCCGGCGTCGATGAGCAGCAGGAAGAAGAGCAGGAACTCGGAGTCGGTCAGCCGCCGCCCGTCGACCTCGACGGTGAGCAGGCGGGTGGCCAGATCGTCGGCCGGTCGCGCGCGCTTTTCGGCGATGACGCCCATGCCGTACGCGAACATCTTGCCGACCGCCTCGCCGCCAGCGCCGGGCGGCAGGCTTTCGGGCGCCGAGTGGATGATCTCGGTCAGCTTGTAGAGTTCACGCCCGTCGTCCAGCGGCAGGCCCATGAGTTCGGCGATGACATAGGAGGGCATCTCGCCGGCCACGTCGGCGACGAAATCGCACTCGCCCTTCTCGATCACCGCATCGACGATCTGGCGGGCGAGATCGTTCAGCCGCGTGCCGCGCTCGTTCGCCGCCGGCCGCGTGAACTCGGCGCGGATGAGCTTGCGGAACGCCGTGTGCTGCGGCGGGTCCATCATCAGCATCATCGTCGCTTCGCCGAGCGCGCCGCCCTGACCGGGGCCGGGATCGGGGATCATGATCGTCGGCCCGGACGAGTAGGTCTGGAAGTCGTGGTCGACGGCGTAGACGTCGTCGTAGCGGGTCAGCGCCCAAAAGCCCGGGCCGCCCTTCTCCGGATTGAAGTGCACCGGCGCGGTCTCGCGCAGCTCGGCGTAGAGGGCGTGCGGGTGGCCGTTGGCGAACGTGGCGGCGTCGAGAAGGTCCTGGGTCATGGCCCCAAGCCTTACCCCGCCCACGCCCAAGGGCAAGGCTGGCGCATGGGCAACCCCGAGTCCTCGCATTCCGCTTCGCTCCGGCGGGGGATGACGGATATGCAGGCCCCCATGACGGCCCCGCTTCCTGACGCCGCGGCGGACAACTGGGTGGACCGGTTCGCGCCGGCGGGCTTGCGGCCGTGGTTGAAGCTTGGGCGGTTCGACCGGCCAGCGGGGATCTGGCTGTTGCTCATCCCTGGCTGGCAGGGGATCGCGCTGGCGGCGGCGAGCGCGCGCCGCTGGCCGGACGCCTGGCTGCCCATCGCCTTTCTCATCGGCGCGGCGGCGATGCGCGCGGCCGGCTGCGCCTACAACGACGTCATCGACCGTGACGTCGACGCCAAGGTGGCGCGGACGGCGGGGCGGCCGGTCGCGTCGGGCCAGATCAGCGTCCGCCAGGCGCTCGCGTTCGCGGCGGCCCTCAGCCTGATCGGGCTCGCCGTGCTGCTGACGATGAACCTCTTCGCGGTCGCGCTGGGCGCGGCCTCGCTCGTGCTCGTCGCGGCGTATCCGTTCATGAAGCGGATCACCTGGTGGCCGCAGGCGTGGCTGGGTCTGACCTTCAACTGGGGCGCGCTCCTGGGCTTCGCCGCCGTCGCCGGGCGCCTCGGAGCGCCCGCGGTGCTGCTCTACGCCTCGGGCGTTTTCTGGACGCTCGGCTATGACACCATCTACGCGCTGCAGGATCTGGAAGACGACGCCCTGGCCGGGGTCAAGTCCTCTGCACGGCGCCTCGGCCGCGCCGCGCCGACCGCGGTCCTCATCGTCTACGCGGCCGCCACCGCGCTCGCCTTCGCCGCCGGGATCACCGCCGGGCTAGGCCCAGGCTTCCTCGCCTTCGCCGCCTTCTTCGGCGTGCAGCTGATGGTGCAGGCGGTGCGGGTCAAGGTCGACGACCCGGCCCTGGCGCTCACGCTGTTCAGGTCCAACCGCGAGGCCGGCCTGATCCTGCTGGCCGCCATCGCCGCCGGCGCGTGGAGGGCCGCGCTCGGCTAGGCGCCGCGCAAAGGCAGCCTCATCAATCGGTGCAGTCCCAGCGCCGGGGCGACGTCGGAGGCGAGAGGCGTTGCTCGCGCGTCAGTGGCGCCGACACAACGGCGAGTCTTGACAACGGGATCGCGGCGTCCGGGCTACTATGCGCCGGGATTACCGCGAGTTCCGAGATGAGTACGTCGCGGCCGGCCGGCGTGTTTGACCGCACGACGACGCGCTCGGCGATGTCACAGTCGGCCCGCCTGATTAGAAACGTCGTGGCCGCACCAGAGTCGGATCGGCTGTCGGATCGGCGGTATTCGATGCAGCCTCGCAGGCCGCAGGTCCTCGCCGCTGATGACCAAGGCCCGTCCCAGACGTCATCGCTGTCGTGCCAGATTTCAACCCGCGCGTGCCCGTAGTCGACACTGACCACGTGCCCAATCGATGAAGCGTCAATCCCGGCGGTAGACGCGGTCCACGAAAGGCAGATCGCAGCGATGACGAGCGTGCACGGAGGCACCTCCCCGGCCCTAGCGCTCGGAGAACATCACGCCGCCCTTGGATTTGGCGTCGAGCTCGATCTCCACGATCTGCACCACGACCGCCTCGGCGGGCGCGCCGAAGTTCTTCACCACCGCCTGGGTGATGTCCTGGCAAAGCGCCTTCTTCTGCTGGGCGTTGCGGCCCTTGGCGGCGTAGACGACGACTTCCGGCATCCCCTTCCCCTTCGGTTGCTTCGCGGGCGCGTTCAGCCCATCTTATAGGTCGGAGCCGAACATACGCCATGGCCGTCGCCGCCCGCGTCAATCCGAAAGACGTCTTCACCGCCGAGGAATGGGCCCCGCTGGCCGAACGCTCGTCGTGGAAGGGCTTGCTGCTCGTCGCCCACTGCTGGGCGGTGATCGGCCTTGCGGTCGCCATGGGCCTCATCTGGCCGTTCACGATCCCACTGGCGGTGATGATCATCGGCGCCCGCCAGCTCGGGCTCGGCATCCTCCAGCACGACGCGGCGCACAGCGCCCTGCACGTCGATCCGAAGGTGAACCTCTGGGTCGGCGAGTGGCTCTGCGGCGGCGGCGTCGAGCGCTATCGCAAGTACCACCTGCAGCACCACAAGTACGCCCAGCAGACCGAGGATCCGGATTTGGGTCTCTCGGCGCCCTTCCCGATCACCAGGGCCTCGCTGCGCCGCAAGATCGTCCGCGACCTCACCGGCCAGACCTGGATCAAGCAGCGCTTCGGCCTCTTGCAGTACAATCTGAAGCAACGGCCGAAGGGGGCGCCCGTCCTTCCCATCATCTGGGCCGACCTGGTCCGCCAGCGCCGCTTCTATCTGACCAACCTCGTCGCCATCGTCGGCTTCGGAGTGGCCGGGATGCTGGTCGGGCGGGACTGGTGGTGGGGCTGGTTCGCCCTCTGGCTGCTGCCGCGGGCGACGTGGTTCCAGATGGTGACGCGCTTCCGCAACATCGCCGAGCACGCGCTGGTGGCCAAGGACGAGCCCGACCCCTTTCGCCACGCGCGGACGACCAAGGCGAACCTCATCGAGCGGGCGCTGATCGCGCCCTACTACGTGAACTACCACTGCGAACATCACATGTTCATGCACGTGCCCTGCTACCGGCTGCCGACCGTGCACCGGATGCTGGGCAAGAAGGGCGTCCTTCCGCGCATGCTGATCGCGCCGGGCTATCCGGCGGTGCTCCAGGCCGCGTCCGCCGCGTGAGCCTGGGCGCGATCGCCGATCCGCACGGCTTCATCCTCGCCAACACGTCGCTCGTGAGCCCGCCGCACACGCCGGAGCTCTGCCTCTACCTCGCCGACGAGGTGACGCCGATCTGGCGCATGACCGAGGAGGAGCTGGGCGAGATCGGCCTGCCGCCGCCGTTCTGGGCTTTCGCCTGGGCGGGCGGCCAGGCGCTGGCGCGCTACCTGCTCGACCACCCGATGGAGGTGCGCGGCAAGCGCGTGTTCGACGTGGGCTCGGGCTCCGGCCTCGTCGCCATCGCGGCGATGAAGGCGGGCGCCAAGAGCGCCTACGGCGTCGACATCGACGGCTTCTGCGCCGCCGCCGTGGCGCTGAACGCCCGCGCCAACGGCGTCGAGGTCGGCTTCGCCCGCCGCGACCCGTTCGAGGCGCCGCCGCCCGCCGTCGACATCATCTGCGCCGGCGACGTCTTCTACGAGCAGCCGCTGGCCGAGCGGGTGCTGCCGTGGCTGCGAGCCGCCAAGGCGGCCGGCGCCCGCGTGCTGATGGGCGATCCCGGCCGCAGCTTCTTCCCGCGCACCGGCCTCGTAAAGCTGGCCGAATACGGCGTGCCAACCACCCGCGAACTCGAGGACGCCGAGGTGAAGAAGACCGCGGTCTGGACGTTTCCGGCCTGAGCGGTAGGCTCGGCGCCGCCATGACCGAAGACGAGATGCGCGAGATCGTCCTGAGCTTTCCCGGCGTCTCGGAGGGGCGCTCGTACGGCTCGCCCTCGTTTCTCGTGAACAAGAAGTTCTTCACCCGTCTGCGCACGGCCGAGCAGGCGCTGGTGCTGCTCGAGTTCTCCTTCGACGAGCGCGAGATGCTGATGGAGGCGGAGCCGGAGACCTTCTTCTTCACCGCCCACTACAAGGACTACCCCTCGGTGCTGGCGCGCATCGCCACACTGCACCCCGGCTCCTTGAGGAACTTCCTCGACCGCCGCTGGCGCAAGATCGCCCCGAAGAAGCTCATCAAGGAATGGGACGCCGCGCAGGCGGGGTGAAATGGACGAAGTTCCCCTCTCCCCCGCGCGCGGGGGAGAGGGCTAGGGTGAGGGGGCCGTTGATGCCGCGCAGCGCGCTGACCGGACGAGCGAGAACATGCGCTTCGACCAGACTCGCGCCGAGGTGCGTCGCACCCCTCTCGAAGGTCTCGGCCGCCACTTGCTCCGGTTTGGAACGGTGAGACCGAGATGAGCCTTGATGGCGTCTGCGATGCCATCCTCGCCGCCTGCGGCGGCGAGCCCCTCACCCTGCCCTCTCCCCGCACGCGGGGAGAGGAACTCTAAAAGCTATCTTCGATATCCGCCTGGAAGTGTTCGAAGGTTTCTTTCGCGTCGCGCTCTTCGGGGGTGAGGCCGTCGTCCTTGCCGGGCTCGTCGTGGAAGGCGGATTCGGGGACCAGGCGGGCGATGACGGCGTCGCCGTCCTTGATCAGCACGCCGTAGCCGGCGGCGATGGTCTGCATCAGTTCGGCGAAGCGTTCGCCGGCCTCGCTCGCATCGATCTCGTACAGCATGGCGCGAGCTTAGAGCCTCCAGGGCGTGACAGGCCAGCCCCCGCCGCCTAGCTTCGCCGGCCCATGGCGTATCGATCCCTGCGCGACTTCATCGAACGGCTGGAGGCCGCGGGCGAGCTGGTGCGCGTGGCCGAGCCGGTGTCGACCGTGCTGGAGATGACAGAGATCTGCGACCGGCTGGTCAAGGCCGGCGGACCGGCGGTGCTGTTCGAGCGGCCGATCCGCGCCGACGGCGAGATTTCCTCCATCCCCTGCCTGGCCAACCTGTTCGGGACGGTCAAGCGCGTGGCCATGGGCGTGACACTGGGCGGGGCGGAGAAGACGACGGCGGCCGAGCTGCGCCAGGTCGGAGAACTGCTCGCCTATCTGCGCCAGCCGGAGCCGCCGCGCGGGATGAAGGACGCCCTGGAGCTGTTGCCGCTGGCCCGCACCGTGATGAGCATGCGGCCAAAGACGGTGAAGCGCGCGCCGGTGCAGGAGGTGGTGCTCACCGGCGCCGACATCGACCTCTTCAAGCTGCCGATCCAGACCTGCTGGCCGGGCGAGCCGGCGCCGCTGATCACCTGGCCGCTGGTGGTCACCAAGGGACCGGGCGAGCGCCGCGAGGACGACCACAACCTCGGCATCTATCGCATGCAACCGATCGCCCGCGACCGGACGATCATGCGCTGGCTGGCGCACCGCGGCGGGGCGCAGCACCACCGCCGCTGGAAGGAGGCCGGCAAGCGGGAGCCGCTGCCCGCCTGCGCCGTGCTGGGCGCCGATCCGGGGACGATCCTCGCGGCCGTGACGCCGGTCCCTGACACGCTCTCGGAATACCAGTTCGCCGGCCTCCTGCGCGGCGCCAAGGTCGATCTGGTGCGCGCCAAGACCGTGCCGCTGCTGGTGCCCGCCGAAGCGGAGATCGTGATCGAGGGACACGTCCTGCTCGATCAGTATGCGGACGAAGGGCCTTACGGCGACCACACCGGCTACTACAACGCCGTCGAGCGGTTCCCGATCTTCCAGGTCAGCGCCATCACCATGCGCCGGGAGCCGATCTATCCGACCACCTACACCGGCCGGCCGCCGGACGAGCCCAGCGTGCTCGGCGAGGCGCTGAACGAGGTCTTCATTCCCTTGTTTCAGCAGCAGTTTCCCGAGATCGTCGACTTCTGGCTGCCGCCGGAAGGGTGCAGCTATCGGATCGCGGTGGTGTCGATCAGGAAGGCCTATCCGGGCCACGCCAAGCGGGTGATGCTGGGCGTCTGGTCGTATTTGCGCCAGTTCATGTACACCAAGTGGGTCATCGTCGTGGACGCCGAGATCAACGCCCGCGACTGGAAGGACGTCATGTGGGCCATCTCCACCCGCATGGACCCGGCGCGCGACATCACCGTCATCGAGAACACCCCGATCGACTATCTGGACTTCGCCTCGCCGGAGTCGGGGCTGGGGTCGAAGATCGGGCTCGACGCCACCGACAAATGGCCGCCGGAAAGCAAGCGCGAGTGGGGCCGCCCGATCGCCATGGACCCGGCCGTGGTGGAGACCGTCACCGCGATGTGGCCGAAGCTGGGTTTGCCCAGCTGAGCCAACCCAAGCCCGTCATCCCCCGCTGTAGCGAAGCGGCTGCGAAGCAGACACGCAGCGAAATGCGTTGGACCCATGAACATTCACGCATCACGGTGATCATGGGTCGCCCGGACAAGCCGGGCGATGACGGAATTTCGTGGGGCGACCCCTGCCCCGGTTGCAGGCGCCATCGCGCGTGGCCATAACCCGCGGCATGGACGAGAACCTTCTGGACGACATGGTCGCCGCGGCGCTGAACGCAGGCGCGGATGCGGCGGAAGCGGTGCTGGCCGAGCGGCAGGCGCTGTCGGTCACGGTGCGGACCGGCAAGCTGGAGGAGGTCGAGCGCGAGGAGGCGCGGGACCTGGGCCTGCGCGTCTTCATCGGCCAGCAGCAGGCCAGCGTGTCCGGTTCGGACCTCTCGGCGGACGCTCGCGCGCGGCTGATCGAGAGGGCGGTGGCGATGGCGAGGCTCGCCCCCGCCGACCCCTATGCCGGCTTCGCCCCGGCGGAACGGCTGGCCAAGGGTCCGCATCCCGACCTCGATCTCTTCGACCCGACCGAGCCGTCGGCGGCGGCGCTGGAGGAGCGGGCCAAGGCGGCGGAAGACGCCGCCCGCGCGGTTCCCGGCGTCACCAACAGCGACGGCGGCACCGGCGGCTGGGCGGCCTCGCGCTGGCGGTTCGTCACCAGCGGCGGCTTCTCGGGAACGCACGCGGCTTCGTCTTTCTCGATTTCTGCGTCGGCCATCGCCGGCGAAGGCGCCGGCATGGAGCGCGGCGGCGACGGCCGCAACCAGCGCTGGCAGGCCGACCTGCCCTCGCCCGAGAGCATCGGCGCCGAGGCCGGCCGCCGGGCCGTGCAGAAGCTGAACCCGCGCAAGCTCGACTCGACCTTCGCGCCGGTGATCGTCGAAAACCGGTTGGCGGCCTCGGTGCTGTCGCCGCTGGTCGGCGCGATCTCAGGGCTGGCGGTGGCGCGCGGGGTCTCGTTCCTGAAGGACAAGCTCGGCGAGCAGATCTTCCCCAAGGGCCTGACCATCGTCGACGACCCCACCCTGCCCCGCCGGCTGGGCTCGACGCCCTTCGACGACGAAGGCGTGGCCGGCATGCGGCGCGAAATCGTCGCCGACGGCGTCCTCACCACTTGGCTGCTGAACTCGTCGGCGGCGCGGCAGCTGGGCCTGGAGACGACCGGCCACGCCACGCGCGGCCTCGCCGGGCCGCCGGGCGTTTCGACCACCAACCTGACGCTCGAGCCGGGCGAGCGGGACCTGGACGGCCTGATGAAGGACGCCGGCCGCGGCCTCCTGGTCACCTCGATGTTCGGCCCGTCCCTGAACCCCAACAACGGCGACTGGTCGGTGGGCGTCTCGGGATTCTGGTTCGAGGGCGGCGAGATCGCCTACCCGGTCTCGGAGATCACCATCGCCGGCAACCTGCCGACAATCTACGGCAAGCTGGTCGTGGGCTCGGACCTGGAGATCCGCGGCGCGGCCAATTCGCCGTCGCTGATGACCGACGCCGTGGCCATCGCCGGCCGCTGAAGGAGGGCGCCCATGCCCGATCACCAACTGCTGCACTTGGTCATCGGCGGCGAACTGAAGGCGCTGGGCGGCAACGAGTTCCGCGACCTGAGCCGGGTCGATTTCGTCGGCGCCTTTCCCGACTACGCCAGCGCCCGACAGGCCTGGAAGGCGAAGGCGCAAGCGACGGTGGACAACGCGCTGACGCGCTACTTCATCATCCACGCCCACAGGCTGCTCGACCCGCACGAGGACGGGCACGACGACCACGGCCACTGATCACCTGATGCGCCGATGAGCGTGCTTGCCGCGGCGTGCGACCGGGCCGGCATCCTGGCCTGTTCCGGCGGGCAAACGGCCCGCCCGCGGCTGCTGCTCGCCGCCACCATCCTGGCCTCGAGCCTCGCCTTCATCGACGGGTCGGTCGTCAACGTCGGCCTGCCCGCGGTCGGCCGCAGCCTGCACGTCGGCGGCGATGCGCTGCCGTGGGTGGTGAACGCCTACCTGCTGCCGCTCAGCGCGCTTCTGCTGTTCGGCGGCGCGGCGGGCGACCGCTTCGGCCGGCGGCGGCTGCTGGTGATCGGCATCGTCGTCTTCGGGCTCGCTTCGGCGGCCTGCGCGGCGGCGCAAAGCCTGCCGGCGCTGCTGCTGGCGCGCGGGGCGCAAGGGGCGGGCGCTGCGCTGTTGTTGCCCAACAGCCTGGCGATCCTCGGCGGCGCCTTCTCGGGCGAAGCGCGCGGCCGGGCGGTCGGGGTGTGGGCGGCGGTCGGCGCGATGGCCGGCGCGATCGGCCCGGTGCTGGGCGGCTGGCTGATCGACACCACAGGTTGGCGGGCGATCTTCCTGATCAATCTGCCGATCGCCGCGGGCGCGATCCTCCTGTCGATCGCAGCCGTGCCGGAGACCCGCGATGACGCGCGTGCGCCGCTCGACTGGCTGGGCGCCGCGCTCGCCACCCTCGGCCTGGGCGCGCTGGCATGGGGCCTGACCGAGGGTTCGGGACCTGGCGGATGGTCGCTGACCCCCGTCGCGCTCCTGGGGGCGGGCGCAGGCCTTCTGGTCGCCTTCGGGGTCGTCCAGCATCGCAAAGGCGAGGCGGCGATGATGCCGCTCGCCATGTTCGCCTCGCGGGAGTTTCTCGGGCTGACCTTATTGACGCTCCTGGACTACGGCGCGCTCGGCGGGCTGCTGGTCCTCATTCCCTACGAACTGATCGGCGCCGGCGGCTATGGCGCAACCGCGGCCGGGGCGGCGCTGTTGCCCTTCCCCATCCTGATGGCGGTCGGCGCCCCGTTTCTGGGCGCGGTCGCCGGGCGCATCGGCGCGCGCATCCCCCTCGCCGCCGGGTCGCTCGTCATCGCCGCGGGCCTCTTGCTGGCGCTGCGGATCGGGCCGGACTTCGACGTCTGGACGAACGTCCTGCCGGCGCTGGTCGTCATCGCCATCGGCATGTCCGGCGTCGCCGCGCCGCTGACCACCGCCGTGCTGAGTTCGGTCGACGCGCGCCACACCGGGTCTGCGTCCGGCTTGAACAGCGCGGTCGCGCGCGCCGGCGGGCTCGTCGCCACGGCGTTGCTCGGCGGGGTGCTGGCGCGTCGCGGCGCGGCGCTGACGGCCGGCGTGCACGTCGCCGTGCTCGCCTGCGCGGCCGCCTGCCTCGCCGGTGCGGTGCTCGGGTTTGTGCTGATCCGCGGGCGCGGACCGTCGGGCGCGCCGGACGCACGGCGACCGCTCGCGGCGGCGGACTAGCCGGCGGTGCGCAGAACCGCGACGCAACTGGCGCTGATCGCGCTCGTGATTCTGGTCGGCTGGCTGGCCGGGGTCGGCGGCGCCTGGCTGCTGCGCGACGGGCCGGCGGCGACCGGGGCGGCCTATGCGCGGGCGTTCCGCGACGTGCAGACGACCATGGCGCCCGGGGTCCTGGTGGCGCTGCTCTTCGGCGTCTACTGGACCTTCGTCACGCGCAAGCTCGGCGCGCCGCCGGACCCGCCGGCCTTTCTGCATCCGACGCTGATCGCCGCCGCCTTCGTCCTGACGGTCGTCCCGGTTCCCGGCCTCTACGGCCGCCTGCTGCCGCCCTCGGCCATGATCCTGGCCGCCGGCCTCGCGATCGAGGGCGCGGGCGTTGTCGTGAGCGTGCTGGCGCGCCGCTCAGCCCGGCTTCAGCGCTGGCTGCGGCGTCCCGGCGAGATTGGCGGCCTCGCGCTCTTTCTCGGCCTGGCGGTGCAATCGGGGCGGCTGGCGGCGCTGGCGGGCCTTGGCCTCGCGGCGATCGCGTATGGGCGAAGGGCGGTTCTGGCTACTCCCGGCGCAGCAAACCTTCGGTGAGAGCGGTGCCCCACCACTGCGCCTTGAAGTCGGCCTTGATCTTGACCGGGTCGTACTCGGGGGACTGGGTCCAATCGAAGAAGCTGATTCCCTCAGGCTCCGCCTCGGTCAGGTAGCGTTCGAAGATGTAGTCGAGCACGCCAGTCTTGCCGGCCTTGGTGTGCAGATAGAAGGGCGAGAGCTGCTTCACGGCCTGGCGGATCGGCTGACCCAGGCGGAAGTGGCAATAGAGCACGCTCATGATCCCTGCGCGGTCCGCGCCCGACTTGCAGTGCATCAACGCCGGATATTCGATGCTGTCGAACATGTCGCGCGCGGCGATCACCTGCTCGGCGCTGGGCACGTCGCGCGAGGTGGCGGTGTGGTTGACCAGCGTCAGGCCCAGCTGTTCGCAGGCGTGCTTCTCGAGTGCGAAGAAGCTCGCGTCGAACCCGCCGCGCAGGTTGATGACCGTCTTGATCCCCTTGCGGTCGCGCCACTGCTTGAGCTGGAACGGCCAGGGTTGGCTGGTGCGCACCAGCTCGTCGCTCAGCCAATGGTCGTTCTGGTAGACCAGCCGGAAGTACGAATGGTCGTTCCACAGGAAGTCGAGGCGCGTCAGGACGCGACCGCGCGGATTGCTGAGATCGAAGTGGGTCAAAATAAGCTGCGCGCGTTGGGGATTCGGGTTAGCTGGCCCCAGATAGACGCTGGGCGTGATGAATTGAAGATGCACGGGCCGCCGGCGATGGCGCGGCGGCGACGGAGCAAACCGGCGAAGCGATGACCGACGCAACCTCCAAGACGCCTCGGCTGGGGATGGCCAGCGTGGCTCTGCGCGTTGCGCGCAGCTACCTCAAGCCCTTCGCCGGGCGCGTGGCGCTGGCGGTCGTCGCGGCGCTGCTGGTGGCCGGCTCGACCTCGATGGTCGCCTGGCTGATCGGGCCGGCGGTCAACGACCTGCTGCGCAACCCGAACCCCGCCCCGGTGATCCGGCTCGCCTTGGCGCTGGTCGGCCTCGCGGTCGTGCGCGCCGGCGCGCAGATCGTGCAGAGCTGGATGATGAACACGGTGGGCCACCGCATCGTCGGGCGGGTGCAGGTCGACCTGTTTGGTCGCGTGATCCACTCCGATCTCGCGCGCCTGCGCGCCGCCCATTCGGGGAGCTTCGTCTCGGCGATGCTCTACGACGCCAGCCTCCTCAGAAACGCGGCGACCAGCGCGCTGCTGACCTACTTCCAGAACGCGGTGATGGTCGCGGGCCTCCTGGTGGTGATGTTCCTGCGCGACTGGGTGCTGACGCTGGCCATCATGCTGGTCGGGCCCATCGTCGGCGTCCTGATGGAGCGGTTCACACGCTGGTCGAGAGCGGCCGCCGTCGGCGCGATGAAAGAGACCTCCAGCCTCTCGACGGCGATCATGGAGGGCATCGACGGGGTCAAGGTGGTCAAGATCGACAACCGCGAGGCCTACGAGCAAGCCAGAGTCGCCGCCGCCGTCGACCGCCGCCAGCGCTTCATCATCCGCGGCGCGAACATCGGCGCGGCCTCATCGCCCGTGGTCGAGATGATGATGGCCTTCGTGCTCTCCGGGGTCCTCGTCTACGCCTGGTGGCGCGCGCACGGGAGCATCGTCTACGCCGGCGTCTTCATGTCGTACCTGCTGGCGTTCGCCGCCGCGGCGCAATCGCTTCGCCAGCTGGCCAACCTGCCGCCGGTGTTCGCCGAGGGGCTGGCCGCGGCCCAGCGCATGTTCGAGGCCATGGACATCGAGCGCGAGGTGGACGACGCGCCGGACGCGACGCCGATCGCCGCCTCGCCAAAACGCCTCAGGTTCGAGGCCGTCTCGTTCGCCTACGGCGACGCGGCCGTGGCCCTGGACGCGGTGACGCTGGAGGCGAACCTCGGCGAGACCGTGGCCCTGGTCGGCCCGTCCGGCGGCGGCAAGACCACCATCCTGAACCTGATCCCGCGTCTCTACGACGTGACCAGCGGCGCGATCACCCTGGACGGGCGCGACATCCGCACGATGACGCTGGCCTCGCTGCGCGACCAGGTCGCGCTGGTCACCCAGGAGCCCTTCCTGTTCGACGACACGATCAAGGCCAACATCGCCTACGCCCGCCCCGACGCCTCGATGGCCGAGATCGAAGCCGCCGCAGCCGAGGCCGCCGCGCACGATTTCATCACCACCTTCGAGAAGGGCTACGACACCACCGTCGGCGAGGCCGGGGCGCGGCTCTCCGGCGGCCAGCGCCAGCGCATCGCCATCGCCCGCGCGTTTCTGAAGAACGCCCCGATCCTGCTGCTCGACGAGGCCACGAGCGCCCTCGACACCGAGAGCGAGCGCCTGGTGCAGGTCGCGCTGGCGCGGCTGATGGCGGGGCGGATGACGCTGCTGATCGCCCACCGCCTGTCGACGGTGAAGAACGCCGACCGCATCTACGTCATCGCCGACGGCCGTGTGGTCGAGACCGGCGACCACGCCGAACTGGCGCGCGCTCGCGGCCTCTACGCCCGGCTGGCGCGGCAACAGGACCTGGACTTCACGCCGGAGGCGGCCGAGTGAAGCGCCTGTTCCGGCTGGCGGCCGTCCAGTCGACGCTGGCTTTTCTGCTCGCCGCCTATCTCGGCTTCGTCGGCGCGACGATGCGGTGGCGCATGCAGGGCGCGGACCTGATCGACGGCGAGCTGACGATGCCCGAGGGCGGCATGCTGTTCTTCTGGCACGGTCAGATCGGGCTGGTGGCCGCCTGCCGCCGCGTCGTCCGCCGACGGAAGTTCCGCGTGATGATCTCGCTCTCGCCCGACGGGGAGTTCGTGACCAAAGCAGCGGCGCGGCTCGGGTTTCCAGCCATCCGCGGCTCCGCCCAGCGCCACGCCGGCCAGCAGGGCAAGGGCGGCGCCGCCGCCTTCATGGAGGCGCTGGGCGACATCGCCCGCGGCGACGGGGTGATCATCACGCCCGACGGGCCGCGCGGACCGGCGGAGGTGTTGCAGGCCGGCCCGGTGATGCTGGCCAAGCGGGCGAAGACCCGCGTCTATCTGATCGCCTCGGCGGCGCGGCCGGTGATCCGGCTGAAGAGCTGGGACCGGACCCGCCTGCCGCTGCCGTTTTCACGCGGCTGCGCCCTGTTCGACGGGCCGCTGCGGGCGCCGGTCGATGCGGATCGCGCGGCGCTGGAAGCGGTGCGCGTCGAGTGGCAACAGCGGCTGGCGGCGCTGAACGCCCGCGCCGAAGCGATGCTGGACGCCGCATGAGCCCGCCGCTCTCGCTCCTGGCCTACAAGCTCGTGACCGGGCTGATCGAGCCGGCGGCGCCGCTGGTGCTGGGCGCCCGCGCGCTGCGCGGCAAGGAGGAGCGCGCCCGCCTGAACGAGCGGCTGGGAAAGGGCGGCGGCGAGCGGCCGCCCGGACCGCTGGTCTGGCTGCACGGGGTCAGCGTCGGCGAGGGCGTGTCGCTGATGCCGCTCATCGAGCGGCTGCGCAGCGAGCGGCCGGATCTGGCCATCCTGGTCACCAGCGGCACGCGCACCGCCGCCGCCCTGATGGCCAAGCGGCTGCCGCAAGGCGCCCTGCACCGTTTCGCCCCGATCGACACGCCCCGCGCCGTCGGCCGCTTCCTCGACCACTGGCGGCCCAACCTCGGCCTCTTCGTCGAGAGCGAACTTTGGCCGAACCTGATCCTCGCCGCCCGCGCCCGCGACGTGCGGCTGGCGCTGGTGTCCGCGCGCATGACCGCGGCCAGCGCGCGCGGCTGGTCGCGCGGCAAGGCGGCGGCGCGCACGGTGCTCGAAGCCTTCGACGTCATCCTGCCGCAGGACGACGCCACCGCCGCGCGCCTGGCCATGCTGGGTGGGCACGTCACCGGGCGGCTGAACCTGAAACGCATGGGCGCGCCGCTCGCCGCCGACATGCGCGAACTCCGACGGCTGAAAGCCGCCATCGGCAAACGCCGCGTGATCCTGGCCGCGAGCACGCATGCCGGCGAGGAGACGATGGTCGCCACCGCCGTCCGCGGCCTCGCCGAACGGCCGCTGCTGATCGTCGTCCCCCGGCACCCGGAGCGCGGCGGCGCCGTCGCCGCCGAACTGCGCGCGCTTGGCCTCAGGTTGGCGCGGCGGAGCGAACAGGGCGTCGGCGGCCGGGAAGACTTCGCCGACATCGACGCCTATATCGCCGACACGCTGGGCGAGATCGGCCTCTTCTATCGCCTGGCGAGCATCGCGGTGATGGGCGGCGGCTTTGCGGCCGGCGTCGGCGGGCACAATCCGATGGAGGCGGCGCGGCTGGGGGTCGGCGTCATCAGCGGCCCGCACGTCGCCAACCATGCCGACGTCTACCTGCAGATGGCCGAGCGGGGCGCCGCGGCGATCGCCGCCGACGGCGAGGCGCTGGCCGCCATCCTGGCCGCCCCGGCGGCGACCAAGGGGTTGGGGCCGAAAGCCCGCGCTTTCGCCCAGGCGCAGGCCGGGGCCTTCGAGGCGGGCTGGGAAATGCTCCAGCCGCTTTTGCCGCCGGCATGAGAACGCCGCGCTGGTGGTACGAGCGCGGACGCCGGCGGGCCTCGGCGACGCGGCTGCTGCTGAAGCCCGCGGCCGCCGTCTGGACCGCGGTGACCGCCCGACGGATCGCCCGCGCCCGGCCGCCGGGCGTGGGCGTCCCGGTGATCTGCGTCGGCGGGCTCACCGCGGGCGGGACCGGCAAGACGCCGGTGGTGCTGGCGGTGCTGGATCGGCTGGCGGCGCGGGGCGTGGCCGCCGCCGTGCTCAGCCGCGGCTACGGCGGGCGCGAGGCCGGGCCGCTGCGCGTCGATCCGGCGCGGCACACCGCGGCCGACGTGGGCGACGAGCCGTTGTTGCTCGCGCGCTCCTACCCCGCCTGGATTGCGCGCGACCGGGCGGCGGGCGCCAGGGCCGCGGCGGCCGACGGCGCGGCCGTCATCGTGATGGACGACGGGCACCAGAACACGGCGGTGAAAAAGACGCTGTCGCTGGTCGTGGTCGACGGGGAGACGCGCGACGGCGAATGGCCGTTCGGCGACGGCGACGTCGTCCCCGCCGGGCCGATGCGCGAGCCGCTGGCGGCCGGCCTCGCCCGCGCCGACGCCGTGGTGCTGATGCTGCCGGCCGATCTGGCCGCGCCCGACCCCGCGCTGGTGGCGCTGTTCGGCCAAACGCCGGTGCTGATCGCGCGCCTCGAGCCCGCGGCGCCGCCGCCCGCCGGGCCGCAGCTCGGCTTCGCCGGCGTCGGCAAACCCTGGAAGGTGGAGCGCGCGCTGGCGGCGGCCGGCTGCGAGCTGGTCGACTTC
>DATGKF010000120.1:0-11322 GCA_035294785.1 Caulobacteraceae bacterium
AGATGAACAGGCCCGATCCGACAATCGCTCCAATCAGCCAATAGAGATCCACGACGCTCTGCTCCATCCGTTCCCCGGCGACGCCGCCGCCCGATAAGCACGTTCGGCGGCGCCTGCCATGAGACCTTTTGCCCCGGTCACCTTCTGAAGAGCGGTGGAACAGCCGAGGGGTTGACGGGTTGTTTGGTCGTCGCGCCTCCGCGATCGGGACCTGCAACGATGACCCTGACAGAAAACGATACTTTGACCGCACGAACCCTCGACCGCGTGGCGGATACGGCGGGCGCGATCGCCGATGACGTGAAGTCCGAAGCCAACGGCCGGCTGCGTGACGTGATCGGCCGGGCGAAAGACGCTTATGGCCAAACGCGCGACAAAGCGCTGGACGCCTTCGACGGCGCGGAGGGCCTTCTGCGAGACAGATCGCTACTGGTCTTAGGGATCGTGGCCGGCGCCGCCCTGCTCTTGGGGTTCGCCCTCCGCGGCGGCCAGCGCGCGGCGCCGTCAAAGACTGGCGCGCGGCCGACCCCGGCCTAAGCCTCGCCTCTTGCAACGCCGCGTGCAAACCGGCCCGCCCATGGCCGATAAGTGTTGGAGCGGGCGACGGGAATCGAACCCGTGACACTCAGCTTGGGAAGCTGATGTTCTACCTCTGAACTACGCCCGCGCCCGGCAAGGGCGCTCCCAGGATAGACGAAGGCCGGGCGGGGAGGGAAGTCGCGTGCGGCGTCAGGCGCCGGCGTCCTGGAAGATCGCTTCGATCGGCTGGTCGAACAGGCGGGCGATGCGGAAGGCGAGCGGCAGGCTGGGATCGTACTTGCCGGTCTCGATGGCGTTGACGCTCTGGCGCGACACGCCGAGGCGGTCGGCGAGCTCGGCCTGGCTCCAGTCCCGCTCGGCGCGCAGAACCTTGAGGCGGTTCCTCACCGGTAGCGCCAGCGGGCGATCATCTGCGCCGGCCCCAACAGCATGGACCACAAGGGGAAGACCGCCCAGGCGGGGACCATCGGCGCAAGGCCGAACGTCTGCAGGAAGCCGAACACGGTGGCGACGGCGAGCGCCCCGCCGGTCGCCCACAGAGCCGCCTCGACCTGGACCGCACGCTGGAACTCATCGGTCTCCTCGCTCAGGTAGAGACCGATCGCCGCGATGGCCGCGAGCAGCGGCAGGGCTGGGAGGACCGCGAGCGCGTAGGCCAGCGCTCCGACCGGGCGAAGCTGCACCTCGGCGGTGATGGCGGCGAGCAGAGCCAGCACATAGAGCCCCATCGCGGCCGAGAAGCGACGGGCGTAGCGCGAGGCCGCGGGCGACGGCGTCATCCGCATCGCGCGCTGCCCGAGCCGCGCGGCGGCGAGCGCGATCGCCAGGACGGCGAGCCCAAAGACCGCAGTGGCCGCGAGGACGCTCCAGAGGCCGCCATGGTGTGCTTTCAGAACGCCCACCGCCAAAACGAAACCCACCGCGAGCACGCCGCAGAGGGCGATCGCCGAGAAGCTGATGGCGACCGCCATGGCCGTCGATCCCTGCTTGCCCGGCGTTGCCTGGTCCGATGTCATGTCATGTTTCCCCGTCAATATGACAAGTATACACGACACCCTGTTGGCACGAATGTCAAGTATCCTTGTCGGCGCCGGCCTACCGCGCCGGGGCGGCGCCCAGGGCTTTTTCCATTCGCTCGACATTCAGGCGGATGCGCTCGACGCCCGGCGCCTTCGCCAGGGCCTGGCGGCCGTAGATCAGCGCCTGCTGGAGGTGGCCCAGCCGCCAGCCGCAGATCGCCGCCATATCCTCGGCCAGCACGCCGAAATCGGAGTCGCAGCCGTACTCGATCACCTCCTCGGGGATCGCCAGCGCCTTCAGCGCCTGCTCGTAGCAAGCCGCCCACTGCTCGCGCCGATAGAGGGCCCAGGCGTAGTCGACAAGCGGGCCGCGCACGCCGGGCGCGTCCTCGACGGCGGCGCGCCAAGCGTCGAGGCCGGCCTGCATGTCGCCCAGCGCCTCGTGGCAGCGGGCGATGGTGCGCATCGTCGCACAGCGCTCGCCGCGGTCGCCGCGGGGCAACGCCAGGCACCGGTGAAGCTCGGCCAGCGCCTCTTCCCACCGCTCCTGCGTGGCGTACTCACGGCCGAGATAAAGGGCGTGGCGCGGGCTTTCGGGATCCTCGGCCGCGGCCATTTCGAGGAGCGGCAGGTAGGAGGTTCTGTCCTTGGTCGGATCGGGCCGGTGCTGGATCTTCAGGTGGCGGACGATGCCGATGTGCTGGACCTGGCCCGGGTTGGGCAACACGCACTCGTGGCAGGGGTAGCGCCAGCTGAAGCCATGGCGGGCGTGGATGCGGTTGTCGAGCAGCGAGTGCCAGAGGCCCGTCACGTCCTCGCTCCAGACGTGCGTGTAGTAGAAGTGGTTGATCGGCGGCCGCCAGCCGCGGTCGATCACGCGCCGCCAGCCGGGCATGATCACCTCGTCCAGGTCGAGCGAAACGCAGACGTCGACGTCGTCCGGAACCAGCGCCAGGGCGGCGTTGCGCGCAACGTCGAAGCGCCAGGGCTTGATCGAGATGGCGTGCGGCTCGACGCCGCGTCGGCGAAACGCCGCGACCGTACCGTCGGTCGAGCCGGTGTCGGCGATGACGATCTCGTCCGCCCCGTCGCCGATCGCGTCGAGGAAACGGTCGACGAACTGCTCTTCGTTCAGACAGATCGCGTAGACGGCGACCTTGAGGCGCTTCGGGGCGGGGGACGGGGCCATGCGCACGCAAGATTCCAGGGACGCCCCCGCGCGGCAAGCGCCCGACAGCGGCCGCGCCGCCGGCGCTTGACCCCGCCCGGCCGCGGGGCTACGCACCCCGCCGGCGCGAAACGGGCCCGACCTTAAGACCCCGACGCCGTCTGCTTGGCCGAGCACCTGTCGAAGGGGCAAGCGAGACTCACCGGGCAGGTGAGGTCGCGCAAGCCATGGCCAACGTCACCGTGATCGGCGCCCAGTGGGGCGATGAGGGCAAGGGCAAGGTCATCGACTGGCTGGCCAACCGGGCCGAGGTGGTCGTGCGCTTCCAAGGCGGCAACAACGCCGGCCACACCATCGTGGTGGGCAACAACGTCTACAAGTTCTCGCTGCTGCCATCGGGCGTCGTGCAGGGCAAGCTTTCGGTCATCGGCAACGGGGTGGTGGTGAACCCATGGGCGCTGCTCGAGGAGATCGAGCGGGTGCGGAAGCAGGGACTGACGATCAATCCCGACATCCTGGTGGTCGCCGACAATGCCTGCATCGTCCTGCCGCTGCACGCCGACCTGGATCGGGCGCGCGAGGAACGGGCGGGGGCGAACCGCATCGGCACCACCGCGCGCGGCATCGGGCCGGCGTACGAGGACAAGGTCGGCCGCCGGGCCATCCGCTTCGTCGACCTGGACGACGAGGACGCGCTGCGCGCCAAGATCGAGCGCCTGCTCGCGCACCACGAACCGCTGCGGCGCGGTCTCGACTTGCCTGAGATCACCGCCGAGGCGCTGTTCGCCACGCTGCGCGAGGTGGCGCCGAAGGTCGCCCCCTACGTCAAGCCAGCCTGGCGGGTGCTGAACGCGGTGGTGAAGTCGGGAAAGCGGATGCTGTTCGAGGGGGCGCAGGCGGCGCTGCTCGACGTGGATCACGGCACCTATCCGTACGTGACCTCGTCGAACACGGTGGCCGGACAGGCGGCGGCGGGCGCGGGCGTCCCGCCGTCCGCGGGCGGCTACGTGCTCGGCATCGTCAAGGCCTACACCACCCGGGTCGGCGAGGGGCCGTTTCCCACCGAGCTCAACGACGCTGTCGGCCAGCGGCTGGGCGAGCGGGGCGACGAGTTCGGCACCGTGACCGGGCGGCCCCGGCGCTGCGGCTGGTTCGACGCTGTGCTGGTGCGCCAGTCGGTCACCGTCGCGGGCATCGAGGGAGTCGTCCTGACCAAGCTCGACGTGCTCGACGGCCTGGAGCGGCTCAAGATCTGCACCGGCTACCGGCTGCACGGCGAGACGCTCGACTACCTGCCGGCCGGCCAGCGCGACCAGGCGGCGGTCGAGCCGATCTACGAGGACATCGCCGGCTGGTCCGGCTCCACCAAAGGCGCGCGCTCCTGGCGCGACCTCCCGGCCGAGGCGGTGATCTACGTGCGCCGCATCGAGGAGCTGATCGGCGCACCGGTGGTGCAGGTGACCACCGGCCCCGACCGCCAGGACGTCATCGTCATGCGCGACCCCTTCGAGGGGTAGCTCAGGCCGCCGCCAGCGCCCGCTCTTAGGCCGCGTCGAGGTTTCGTTCGTGGGCGGCGGCGCGCATGGCTTTTTGCAGCTTCTCGAACGCCCGCACCTCGATCTGGCGCACGCGTTCGCGGCTGACGCCGTACTGGGCGGCCAGCTCCTCGAGCGTGGTCGGATTGTCCTTCAGCCGCCGCTCGGTGAGGATGTGCTTCTCGCGGTCGGTGAGCTCGGTCATCGCCTCTTCCAGAAGCGACATGCGGATCGTGTGCTCCTCGTCCTCGGCGAGCTGGGTCTCCTGGCTCACCTGGGTGTCGTCGGCCAGCCAGTCCTGCCACTCGCTCTCGCCGTCCGAGCGCAACGGCGCGTTCAGCGACGCATCCGGCCCGGACAGGCGCCGGTTCATCGAGATGACTTCCTCGTTGAGGACGCCGAGCTTGGTGGCGATGTGGCTGACCTGCTCGGGGCGCAGATCGCCTTCCTCGAACGCCGAGATCTCGCTCTTGGCCTTCCTGAGGTTGAAGAACAGCTTCTTCTGCGCCGCCGTCGTGCCCATCTTCACCAGCGACCACGAGCGCAGGATGTATTCCTGGATCGAGGCGCGGATCCACCACATGGCGTAAGTCGCCAGGCGGAAGCCCTTGTCGGGCTCGAACTTGCGAACCGCCTGCATCAGACCGACGTTGCCTTCGGAGATCACCTCGACGATCGGCAGCCCGTAGCCGCGATAGCCCATGGCGATCTTCGCCACCAGACGCAGGTGCGAGGTGACGAGCTTGTGGGCGGCTTCCGGATCGGCATGCTCTTTCCACCGCTTGGCGAGCATGAACTCCTCGTCGCGGGTCAGCATGGGGAACTTGCGGATGTCGCTGAGGTAGCGCGAAAGGCCGCCTTCAGGCGTCATCACGGCAAGCGATTGGCTGTTGGCCATTAGAATCCCCTCTCAAGCGTCGAGGCAGCACAGTGCGCGCACTTGCGCACAGCTCCCCGAACAATCGTTTAAATAGGGATACGTTGCGTCCATTGAAAGACTAAGCAGTGTTAAAATTGATCCATGCTGACAGATTCCGGCCCTATAGGGCCGCGAGGGCCGCTTCAAGCGCCGCCATGTCGGCGGGCGGCGGCGTTTGGAAGCGCAGAACCTTGCCGGTGATCGGATGGCGAAAGCCCAGCACCGATGCGTGCAGCGCCTGGCGGTGCAGGTCCGCCGCGGCGATGGCCGCGCGCACCGCCGCGGCCGGCGCGCCCGCGCCGTAGAGCGGATCGCCCAGCACCGGCGCGCCGACCGAGGCCAGGTGCACGCGAATCTGGTGCGTGCGGCCGGTCTCGAGCGTGCAGGCGAGGCGGGCGGCGAGCGGCCGCGTCGCCGGCCCGAAAGCCTGGTCCACAACGTAGTGGGTCACCGCCTCCCGCCCGCCGGCGCGCAGCAGCGCCATCTTCTTGCGGTCGCCGCGTGAGCGGCCAATCCGGCCCTTGATCGTTCCGCGCCGGGCGGCCGGCGCGCCGCGAGTCAGCGCCAGGTAGACCCGCTCGATGTCGTGGGCGGCGAAGAGGGCGGCGAGGCCGCGGTGGGCGGCGTCGGTCTTGGCCGAGACCATGACGCCGGAGGTGTCCTTGTCCAGCCGGTGGACGATCCCTGGTCGCGCGACGCCGCCGATGCCGGAAAGGCTGGCGCCGCAGTGGGCGATGAGGGCGTTGACCAGGGTGCCGCGCTCCGATCCGGGCGCTGGGTGGGCGGCCATGCCGGCCGGCTTGTCGACCACGATGAGGTGGGCGTCCTCGAACAGCACGCTGAGTGGGATCGCCTCCGGTTCGGGGATCGCGGCGACGGGCGGCGGGATGTCGATGTCGTAGTCGCCGGCCAACGCCTTGCCGGCGGGGTCGGTGACGGCTGAGCCCGCGAAGGCGACGCGGCCGTCGGCCAACAGCGCCTGGATGCGCGCGCGGGAAAGCTCGGGCGCGGCCTCGGCCAGCCGCTTGTCGAGCCGCCCGCCCGCCTCGGCCAGCGTCACGCGCAGCGGGACGAGGTCGTCGTCATCGTCGCCGCTCATCGGCGCGCCAGCGCCAGCTTGACGCCGAAGCCCAGGAAGACCGCTCCGGTCAGCCGGTCGAGCCAGCGGACGACGGCCTGGCGCTGCAGCCAGCGCTGTAGCGGCGCCGTGGCCAGGATCAGTCCGGCGAACCAGGCGAGGCCGAGAACGGCGTGGATCGCGGCCAAGAGGCCGATGAACGGCGCGGCCGCAACGTGCGCCGGTACGAACTGCGGCAGGAAGGAGACGTAGAAGACGCCCACCTTCGGATTGAGCAGATTGGTCAGCAGGCCCTTGAGCCACCAGTTGCCGCCGCCGCGTGCGGGCTGGACGAGATCGAGATGCCTCCGCGGTTTGAGGATGAGGTTGATCCCCAGCCAGAAAAGGTAGGCCGCGCCCGCGCACTTCAACACGGTGTAGGCGGTCTCGGAGGCCGCCAGCAGCACGCCCAGCCCCAGCGCGACCGCCGCGCCCCAGGCGAGGCAGCCGCAGACAACGCCCAGCGCCGCCAGCGCCGCGCGTCTCGGCCCTTCGACCGCCGCCGTCCGCAGCACCAGCGCCGTGTCGAGGCCGGGCGTGATGGTGAGCAGGCTCGCCGCCGCCAGATAGGCGACCAGCGCCGTGACGACGCTCATGGCCGTTCGACCAGCGCGCCGTTCTCGACCACGCGGTAGAAGCAGGCGCGGGCGCCGGTGTGGCAGACGCCGCCGTCGCCTTGCGGCTCGACGCGCACCAGCACCGCGTCCTGGTCGCAGTCGATGCGCATCTCGACTACGCGCTGGATCTGGCCGCTGGTGTCGCCCTTGCGCCAGAGCGCCCGCCGCGAGCGGCTGAAGAACCAGACCTCGCCGGTGTCGAGGCTGCGCCGCAGCGCCTCGGCATTCATCCAGCCCAGCATCAGGACCTCGCCGGTGCGCGCATGCTGCAGGATGGCGGCGATGAGGCCGCTCGCGTCGAAGTTCGGGGTGAGCACGCCGCCGCGTTCGAGGGCGGAAGCGTCGCCGGGCGGCGGAAAGTCGGTCATCTCGTCCCTCAAAGCCAAGCGCGAGGGGCGGAAACCTACCCCCGATTACAGAAGGTGATGAAGCGGTCCTGCAGCTGCCGGTCGCTCTTGAAGACGCCGGTGAACTGCGTGGTGATCGTCGAGACATGCCGGTGGTGCACGCCGCGGGTGGTCATGCACTCGTGCTTGGCGTCGACCAGCACGGCGACGCCGGCCGGCTTAAGGTTGTCGGTGATCGCGTCGGCGATCTGCTGGGTCAGCGTCTCCTGCGTCTGCAGGCGGCGGGAAAAGATCTCGACCACGCGGGCCAGCTTGGAGATGCCGACGACCTTGTTGGTGGGCATGTAGGCCACGTAGGCCTTGCCGAGGAACGGCGCCATGTGGTGCTCGCAGTGGCTCTCCACTTCGATGTCGCGCAGCATGACGATGTCGTCGTAGCCCTGCACGTCCTCGAAGATGCGCTCCAGCTCCTTGCCCGCGTCCTGGCTGTAGCCCTCGAACCACTCGCCGTAGGCGTTGATCACGCGCTCCGGCGTGTCGATCAGGCCTTCGCGGCGGGGATCGTCGCCGGCCCAGGCGATCAGCGTCCGCACCGCGTCGAGCGCTTCCTCGCGCGTCGGGCGGGCGATCGGGTGCAGGTCGAGTTCGCGCGCGCCGACCTCGTCTCGGTCCGTGGCGAAGGCATCCATGAAATCGGTCCCAGGGCTGAGTTGCGCCGGGACGAAGGTCCCGGAAATGACGCGTGCCACCCTTCACGATGGCGGAAGATATCCGGTTAACGCGGCCGTTCGGCCGCCCATGGTCTCCCGCGATTCCCACAGCTATATGGGAGCGGCCCGGGGCCCGACAACCGTTTCCTTCCCTCCTTAGACGATGAATCTCGCCCTTTATGACACCATGGCGCGCGCCAAGCGCCCGTTCCAGCCGCACGATCCCGCGCGGGTGACGATGTATGTGTGCGGGCCGACCGTCTACAACTACGCCCACATCGGCAACGCGCGGCCGGTGGTCGTCTTCGACCTGCTCTTCCGCGTCCTTCGCCACATCTACGGCGACGATCACGTGCTCTACGCCGCCAACGTCACCGACGTGGACGACAAGATCAATCAGAAGGCCGCCGACGAGGGCGTGCCGATCGAGGTGATCACCCGCCGCTACCTCGACGCCTACCATGCCGACATGTCGGTGCTGGGCGCGCTTCGCCCGACGTTCGAGCCGCGCGCCACCGAGACCATGGCCGAGATCGTCGACATGATCGGCCGGCTCGTGCGCAACAACGCCGCCTATCAGGCCGAAGGCCACGTCCTCTTCAACACCGCGGCCTATTCCGATTACGGCAAGCTCTCGCGGCGCTCGATGGACGACATGATCGCCGGCGCCCGCGTCGAGGTCGCGCCGTACAAGCAGAACCCGGCCGACTTCGTGCTCTGGAAGCCGTCCAAGCTGGGCGAGCCCGTGTGGGACTCGCCCTTCGGGCCCGGCCGGCCGGGCTGGCACATCGAATGCTCGGCGATGATCGAGAAGACGCTGGGCCTGCCGATCGACATCCACGGCGGCGGCAACGACCTCATCTTCCCGCACCACGAAAACGAGATGGCGCAGGGACTCTGCGCCACCCACGACGCGGAGTACGCCGCCTACTGGATGCACAACGGCTTTCTGAACATGGGTTCGGAGAAGATGTCGAAGAGCCTGGGCAATGTCGTCCTCGCCCACGACCTCGTCAGCCGCTACCCCGGCGAGGCGCTGCGCTGGGCGCTGCTCGCCAGCCACTATCGCCAGCCGCTGGCCTGGACCGACGAGACGCCCGAGCACGCCAAGGCGGCGCTCGACCGGATCTACGGCGCGCTGCTTCGCGCCGGCGACGTGGAAGCGGCGCCGGCCGCGCCGGGCCAGGCGTTCTTGCAGGCGCTGGCCGACGACCTGAACACGCCGAAGGCCTATGCCGAGCTCTTCGCGCTGGCGCAGCGGCTGGAGAACGCGCAGGCCGGCGAGCGGCCGAAGCTGAAGGGCGAACTCCTCGCCGCCGGGCGCCTGATCGGCTTCCTCAAGGCCGATCCAGAGAGCTGGTTCCAGGGCGCCGTCGATCCGGCGTTTCGCGCGCGGGTCGATGTGCTGATCGACGAGCGCGGCCGGGCGCGGGCGGCGAAGGACTGGGCGACGGCCGACGCCAAGCGCGACGAACTCGCGGCCATGGGCGTTGACGTGATGGATGGGCCCGACGGGCCGACGTGGCGCAAGCGATGAAGGTCGAGCACAGGATCGGCGTGCAAGCGCCGGCTTCGGTGGTTTGGGATATCGTCTACGACCTCGACCGCTGGCCGGAGTGGAACCCGCTCTACACGCGCGTGGCCGGCGCGATCCGCTATGGCGGGACGATCAAGCTGCAGCTGGCGCTGCCTGGCCAGGCGGAGCGGGAGCTGGTCGCCACCGTGATCGACTGGTCGCCGAACGAGGCCGTCCACTGGAAGACCTCGCTTCTCGCCGGCCTCGTCCGCACCATCCGCTACCTCGAGATCGAGGCGATGGGCGAGACGGGCTGCATCTTCTCCAACGGCGAGATTTTCCGCGGCCTGCTCGGCCCGCGCATCGCCCGCCAGCTCCGGTCGAGCCTCCGCGCCGGCTTCGAAGCGCTGGGCGAGGCGGTGCGCGACCGCGCCGAGGCCCACTGGCGCGCGCAGGGCGGCGGGGCCACGTTAGACGCGCGATGATCGACGACCTCTATTCCAAACGCATCCTGACGCTGGTGGCCAACATCCCGCACGCCGGGCGGCTGGCCGCGCCCGACGCCTCGTCGGAAAAGGTCTCCAAGCTCTGCGGCTCGCGGATTCTCGTCGACGTGACCGTCGAGGATGGCCGCGTCAGCGACTTCGCCCAGGACGTGAAGGCCTGCGCGCTCGGCCAGGCGGCGGCCGCGGTGCTCGGCGCCCACATCATCGGCGCGACGCCCGAGGAGATCGAGATGGCCCGCGATGGGTTGCGTGCTATGCTGAAATCCAATGGCCCTGCGCCAGAAGGACGATTTTCGGAGCTCTCCGTGCTCGAGGCGGTGAAAGACTATCCGGCCCGGCACGCCTCGACGATGCTTGCGTTCGAGGCGGCGGCCGAGGCCGCGCGCGCCGCCGTCCAGGCGAAGACCTCGCGAACTAGCCGCGCCGGCGCGGCTTGATCGGCGCTTTTCGCGGGTGCGATAAGCGACGCCGATAATCCGTTCGCGAATCGCGCCGGCATGAGCCTCTACGAACGCACCGTCAGAGGGGCGCACCGCGCCTACAAGCTGACGTTATCGCCGCTGATCGGCGGCCAGTGCCGGTATCTGCCGACCTGTTCGGACTATGCCTGCGAGGCCCTGATCAGCCACGGTCCCTGGCGCGGCGGAACGCTCGCCGTCCAGCGACTGTGCAAATGCCATCCCTGGGGCGGATCGGGGTACGACCCGGTTCCGCCCGCGCCGCAACCGCCGGCGCGAAGGACCTAGAGGACCATGATCGAGCTTCGTTTTCCCGACGGCCAGAGCCGTCAGTACCCGGATGGATCGAGCGGCCGCGACGTCGCCCTTTCCATCTCCCCCTCGCTGGAGAAGCGCGCCCTGCTGGTCAAGCTGGACGGCAAGCTCCTGGATCTCGACCGGCCGCTCGAGGGCGGCGGGGCGATCGAGATCGTCACCCGCGAGGCGCCCCAGGCGCTGGAGGTCATCCGTCACGACACCGCCCACGTGCTGGCCGAGGCGGTGCAGGAGCTCTTTCCCGGCACCCAGGTGACGATCGGCCCGAACGTCGAGGACGGCTTCTACTACGACTTCGCCCGCAACGAGCCCTTCAGCTTGGACGACCTCCCGGCTATCGAAGCGCGCATGCGCCAGATCGTCGATCGCGACGAGAAGATCGTCCGCGAGGTGGTCGACCGCGACGCCGCCATCGCCGACTTCAGGGCCATGGGCGAAGTCTACAAGGCCGAGATCATCGAAGGCATTCCGGCCGGCGAGCCGGTCACGGTCTATCGCCAGGGCGCCTGGAAGGATCTCTGCCGCGGGCCGCACCTGCCATCGACGAAGCACGTG
>DATGKF010000121.1:0-72649 GCA_035294785.1 Caulobacteraceae bacterium
GTCGGCCGGTAGATAGAGGCGAAGCAAGTTGGACAGCTGAGTTGGCTCAATACCGTCATCAACGATCACGAAGATGACGTTGATGACGGTATTGAGCCAACTCAGCTGTCCAACTTGCTTCGCCTCTATCTACCGGCCGACCACTTCATGGTCTTTCCGGTCGATATGAAGCAGGCCCAAGGCTGGGCCGACCAAGCGACGTGGGACTTCCTCAACAGGCCCGCACCGTCTCAACCGAACGCGCTGGCGGCGTGGGTGCCCCCATCGGCATTGAAGCGCTAGGCCCACCGCGCGAGAGCCCGCTCGCCATCACCGGCTTCGAACGCATCGACCCGAAAAGCTAGCGCGCCCCGTCGGCCCGATCCCTGGCTGAGCGCCTAAGGGGGACGCTGATCAATGCCGTCGGATGGTAGGCTCTCTGCGAGGTCAGAGAGCGCTGGAGAATGCTATCTTCCCATCCGCGTATTTTCCCATTTCCGGCGCCGATTCCGGTGACGCTAACGGCGCTAATGCGTACGGCGGATCATCGGATGGCCTCGACGATCTCGTCCAGCGAGCCCGAGCAGCCTTGGGTCCGTACGCGGACGACCTCGACCAGCTCATCCAGTCCGGCCGCGCCAACGCCGCTGGCTGGCCGCCGAGCGACGCTGACGCCACGCCTGACTTCAGCGCGATGCCCGCAGCGACGGGCGCTGCCGGCGCGCCAGCGTTCATTGCCGCTTCCTCCCTTGGCGTCGACACAGGAAGCAACGATGACGCTTCGGACTTGCTGCTGCCCCAAAGCAGTGACGCGGCGGCGGACGCCAGCCAAACGCTCTCATCGACGCCGAGCTGGATGGGAGCGAGGGTGGCCGATCTCTCGCCTGTGTCTCCGTCGGGTCGTGCACCGCGACCGCGAACCGAGCCCACCGCCCCGAACGGCGGGATGAAGATCAGTGACGACGGTCTGAATTTCATCAAGGGCTTCGAGAGTTGGTCGCCCACCGTCTACAATGATCAGGGCCATGCGCCGACGATTGGCTGGGGCCATCTCATAGAGTCGGGAGAGCACTTTTTCGGGCGAAGTCTCACGCCAGAAGAGGGGTTCAGGCTCCTACGCAGGGATGTTGGATCCGCCGAGAACATGGTCAACGCGCAGGTCCACGTTCCGCTCAACCAGGGCCAATTCGACGCGATGGTGTCGTTCGCCTTTAACACCAAGGGCTTCGCGAACTCGTCGGTGGTTCGCGCTCTGAACCGCGGTGACTACGCCGGGGCCGCGAACAATCTGAGCCGATACGTTCACGTCAACGTCGGCCATGGCCAATGGATCGTCAGTCGAGGCTTGGTCCGACGACGAGCCGGCGAGCAGCAGATGTTCTACGGCTCGACCGGCCGTAGCAGTCCCGTCGGTCTTCGGGGGTCGGAAATTCCGTGATTGTCGCGCTGAGTTCATGATATGTTCTCGCGTGGAGAAAGGAGGTCAACATGCCGCTCGATCGACAGACCGTCACGCATCGCAGACTGTTCGGGGCGGTCGCCGCGCTTTGCGCGCTGACGGGCGCGTCCGCCACCGCCCAGGCGCCGGGCAAAACGACCGGTTGGCCGCAAGACGCGGCGTTCCACCGCGAAGATGTCCTCCTGAACAAGGCTTACCGGCAAGTCTTGGCGGAGGCTGACCCTGGGGGGCGGGCCGTGCTCCGGCGGGCGGAGCGCGACTGGATCAGGTTCCGCGACAGCGAGTGCGCGGTTGAGAGCTACGGGGCGGGTACGATCACGCAGATGATTCTGGCGAGTTGCCTGAAGGATCAGACCGACTCCCGTCTCGGTGACCTTCGCCTTTTGCTGTTCTGCCCCGAGGAACCGCCGACGGTCTGTGGCCTGAAGCAGTCGCCGCGCTAAGCCAGCGCGCCGTGGCAGTGCTTGAACTTCTTGCCTGAGCCGCAGGGGCAGGGGGCGTTACGGCTGGTGCGCTCCCAGCGGTCCGGCATCGCCGAGGCCGGCAGCGCCTGGCGCCCGCCGGCGGCGACCGCGGCGGCGGCCATGGCCGGCTCGCGCTCGTTCTCGCCGGTCAGCGGATCGATGTGCATCTCGACCAGGCTGGCGGGCGGCGGCGGCGCGGGCTCCGGCGGCGGTTCCTCGAAGCGGTACTCGACCGTCATCAGCCAGCGGGTCACGCCCTGGCGAAGGTCGGCCAGCAGTTTCTCGAACAGGGAGAAGGCCTCGGTCTTGTACTCGTTCAGCGGGTCGCGCTGGCCGTAGCCGCGCAGGCCGATCACGTTGCGCAGGTGGTCGAGGTGCATCAGGTGCTCGCGCCACTGCAGGTCGATCATGTTGAGCAGGAAGCTCTTTTCCAGGTTGCGCGACTGCTCGGCGCCGATCTGCGCCTCGCGTTCGGCGGCGCGCTCGTCGGCGGCCCGCGTGATGCGCTCGGCGATGTCGTCGGCGCTGATCGAGTCCTCCTCCGCCCAGGCCGCGATCGGCAGGTCCATGCCCAGCATGTCCTTGACCTTCTCGGTCAGGCCCTCGACGTCCCAGTTTTCGGCGTAGGTCTTCGGCGGCGCGTGCGCCTGCATGATGTCGGCGATCGCGTCATGGCGCATCTCGAACGCCACCTCGCCCAGGTCGTCGGCCTCCATGAATTCCTGGCGCTGTTCGAACACCACCTTGCGCTGGTCGTTCACGACGTCGTCGTATTTCAGGACGTTCTTGCGCATTTCGAAGTTGCGCTGCTCGACCTTGCGCTGGGCGGTGGCGATGGCGCCGTTCAGCCAACGGTGCGTGATCGCCTCGCCCTCCTGCACGCCGAAGGTGCGCATGATCGCGTCCAGCCGCTCGCCGGCGAAGATGCGCAGGAGGTCGTCCTCGCACGAGAGGAAGAATTTCGACACGCCCGGGTCGCCCTGGCGGCCGGTGCGGCCGCGCAGCTGGTTGTCGATGCGACGGCTCTCGTGGCGCTCGGTGCCCAGCACGTAGAGGCCGCCGGCGTCGATGGCCGCCTGCTTCTTCGTCGCGATCTCGGCCTCGATCCTGGCCCGTTGCTCGAGCGCGGCGGCGTGGCTGACCTCGATCCCCAGCCCCTGCTGCTCGAACCGCCAGCGCTCGAGGCGCATGTCGACGTTGCCGCCCAGCTGAATGTCGGTGCCGCGGCCGGCCATGTTGGTGGCGATGGTCACCGAGCCGGGCACGCCCGCGTCGGCGACGATCAGCGCCTCCTGTTCGTGATGGCGGGCGTTCAGAACCTGGTGCGGGATGCCAGTCTTCCTGCGCCCGTTCTCCTCGAACTTGTGCTCCTGCAGAAGGTTCGACAGCGCTTCCGACTTCTCGATCGAAACCGTGCCGACCAGGACCGGCTGGCCGCGCAGGTAGCAGTCCTCGATCTGGCTCAGGATCGCGCCGTATTTTTCCTTTTCGGTGCGGTAGACCTCGTCGTCGTGGTCGGTCCGGCGCACCGGCCGGTTGGTCGGAATCTCGCCCACGTCCATCTTGTAGATGTCGTGGAATTCGGATGCTTCCGTCGCCGCTGTCCCGGTCATGCCCGAGAGCTTGTCGTAGAGGCGGAAGTAGTTCTGGATCGTCACCGAGGCCAGCGTCTGGTTCTCGGGCTGAATGTCGACGCCCTCCTTGGCCTCGATCGCCTGGTGCAGGCCTTCGGACAGCCGCCGGCCTGTCATCATGCGGCCGGTGAACTCGTCGATCAGGATGATCTCGCCGTCCTTGACGATGTAGTCGCGGTCACGCTGGTAGAGCTTGTTGGCCCTCAGCGCCTGGTTGACGTGGTGCAGGATCGAGATGTTGACCGGATCGTAGAGGCCGGCGGAGTCGCTGGTCAGGTGGCCGCCCTGCTCGATGATCTCCTCGACCCGCTCGGAGCCCAGCTCGGTCAGCATGACCTGCTTCTGCTTCTCGTCGTGGTCGAAGGTGTCCTCGTCCACGATCAGCTCACGGATCACCCGGTCCATCGTGCGGTAGAACTCTGACCGGTCCTCGGTCGGGCCGGAGATGATCAACGGCGTGCGCGCTTCGTCGATCAGGATCGAGTCGACCTCGTCGACGATGGCGAAGTTGTGCCCGCGCTGCGACATCTCGGCCGTCGAATAGACCAGGTTGTCGCGCAGGTAGTCGAAACCGAACTCGTTGTTGGTGCCGTAAGTGATGTCGCTGTTGTAGGCGGCCTGCCGCTCCGGGGTCGAAAGACCGTTGACGATCACGCCGACGCTCATGCCGAGGAACTTGTAGATCTGCCCCATCCACTCGGCGTCGCGCCGGGCCAGGTAGTCGTTGACGGTGACGAGGTGCACGCCCTTGCCGGCCAGCGCGTTCAAATAGAGCGGCAAGGTGGCGACCAGCGTCTTGCCTTCGCCCGTGCGCATTTCAGCGATGCCGCCGCGATGCAGCACGACGCCGCCCACCAGCTGCACGTCGAAGTGGCGCAGGCCGGTCGTCCGCCTCGAGGCTTCGCGCACGACCGCGAAGGCTTCGATCAGCAGGTCGTCGAGGGTCTCGCCCTTGGCCAGGCGGGCGCGGAACGTCTCGGTCTTGGCTGCGAGCTCGGAGTCCGACAGCCGCTCATATTCGCGCTCCAGTGCGTTGATCGCCGCAACCCTCGGGCCCAGCGCGCGGATCTTGCGCTCGTTGGATGAGCCGAAGAGTCTTTTGGCGAGGGCGAGCATCGGGCGGGAAATCCGAAATGAGCCTGGCGGCGCGCCGCTCAGGAGCGGGGTCCGACCACCGCTCGAAAACCGCTTTCGAGGCGCGGGCGAGACTTAAGCAGCGCCCCCCTCGAAGTCAACGCGAGGCCCGGTCTGATTGACGCGGGCGGTCTCTCGTCAGGCGCTGGCGGCCGCGCTCGCCCGCTCGCCGACGCGGGCTTTCCAGGCGGTCAGGTTCTTGTTCGCCGCGTCCAGCGGCTGGCCGACCTGAGCCCCGAATTCGATGAAGACGAAGAGCAGGATGTCCGCCAGCGTGAAGCGGTCGCCGACGACGAAGGCGCGCCCGGCGATCAGGCCGTCCAGCCAGGCCAGCTTCTCCGCCGCCAGCGCCTTCAGGTCGTCGGCCGCCTGCGGAATCACGCGCATGCGGTTTTCGAACAGGCGAAGCCCGGTTGAATAGCGGAACCCGTTCGCCATCGGCTCACAGATGTTCAGATCGATGCGCCGCGTCCACATGCGTGTGACCGCCCGTTCCTCGGCGTTTGTGCCGATCAGCGGCGGGTTCGGCTGAACCTCGTCCAGGTATTCGCAGATCGGCAGGATCTCGGCGATGCAGGTCCCGTCATCCAGCTCCAGCGCGGGCATCTGGCCGGCCGGGTTGCGCGACAGGTGCGGCTCCTTGCGGTTGTCGCCCGCCATCAGGTCGACCTCGACGCGGGGGATGTCCATGCCCTTCTCGGCGATGAACATTTTCACCACGCGCGGGTTCGGCCCGATCGAGTTGTAGAGCTTCATCGCCATTCCTTTCGGCTTGGGGCTAGGCGACGTCGCCCCTTCGGGGGTATGGCCGCGCTTCGCCCACGGATGAAGCAGATGGACGCAGCGTCAGGCAAGGTCGGAAACGCGCGCGCCCGCGTCGGCGCGGGCCTTGCGGTCCTGCTCGCGCTGGGCGCCTGCGGCCGGCAGGGCGGCGCGAACCGGCCGCCGGAGGCGGGCGACGCCGCCGTCGCGACCATCAACGGCCAGACGGTCTGGGCCTCGGACGTCAAGCGCGAGGCGGTGGCCGAGGGCCTGATCGGCCAGGGCGAGCCTTTGGATGCGTCGAACCCGCTCTTCCACCAGGCGTTGGACGATCTGATCGACCAGAAGCTGCTCGCCGTCGAGGCCGAGCGCCAACACCTGATGAATGATCCCGAGACGTTGCGCCGGCTGGCCGCGGCGCGGGAGAAGATCCTCGGCGACCTGTTGGTCGAGCATCTCGTCGAAAGCACCGTCAGCGACAGCGCCATCCGCGGACTCTACGACGAGGAGCTCAAGTCGGCGCAGGCCGGCGAGGAGCTTCATGCCCAGCAGATCGTCACGACGACCCAGGCGGACGCCGACGCGGTCAGGAAGGCGCTCGCGGGCGGGCAGGCCTTCGAGACGATGGCGGCGCAGAAATCGATCGACGCCCAGACGCGGTTGAACGGAGGCGACCTCGGCTGGTTCACAGCCGACGTGTTGCCGCCGCCCTATGCGGACGCGCTCAAGGGCGCAAAGCCGGGCGATGTCGTGGGCCCGTTCCGCACCGACGCGGGTTGGGTGGTGATGAAACTCGACGAGCGCCGCGCCGAGACGCCGGTCTCGCTCGACGCCGCCCGTCCGCAGATCGTAAACTTCCTCACCTACGAGAAGGTGCGCGACCTGCTGCGCCAGCTGCGCCACGACAACAAGATCAAGCTGCTGATCGGCCCGGCCGTTCCGGCGCAGGAGGCGGCGCCGGAGCCAGCGTCGGCTCCGACCGCGCCCGCATCGGCCGCGACGGCCTCGACGGCGCCGCCCCCCGCGCCGGTTTCGGCCGCGCCGCCTTCAGCCGCGCCAGCGTCGGCGGCGCCGGCGCCGGTCGTTCGCAAGGTCCGCCCCCGGCCCCGGCCGCATATCGTCATCTCGGCGGCGCCGCCCGCCGCCTCGAGCGTTCCGGTGATCACAGCGCCATGACCGACAAACCCGCCTCCCGCCGCATCACCGCCAAGCCGGCCGAGTTGGTCGGCCAGACGCTGGAGCGCGCCTTCGATCCGCTCGCCAGCGCCATCAAGCGCGCCACCGGCAAACGGCCCGAAAAGCCCGGACCGGCGGTCGCGCCGGGCGCCCAGGTCTCGCCGCTCGCCGTGCCTTTCCCTGAGATGACGCCCATCCCCGGGGTCGAGCTCGCGACCGCGCGCGCCGGCTTCTACAAGGAAGAGCGCGACGACCTCTTGCTCATGCGCTTCGCCGAGGGCACGGCCTGCGCCGGCGTCTTCACGCGCCATGGCGTGGGCTCCGCGCCGGTCGACTGGTGCAAGCGCCAGCTCGAAGCCTCGCAGGGCGAGGGCGTGCGGGCGCTGATCGTCAACGCCGGCTGCGCCAACTCCTTCACCGGCCGGCCCGGCGCTGACGCCGCGCGGCGGGTCGCCTCGCTGATCGCCAAGCGGCTCGATTGTCGCCAGCGCGATGTGCTCATGGCTTCGACCGGCGTGATCGGCGTCGCCCTGGACGACGCCCGCGTCACCCCTCACGTGGCCGGGCTCGAGGCGCGTCTCGCCGAGGACAACTGGCTCGCGGCGGCCCGCGCGATCATGACCACCGACACCTTCGCCAAGGGCGCATGCGCCGAGGCCGAGATCGATGGCGCGCCGGTGCGCATCGCCGGCATCGCCAAGGGCTCGGGCATGATCGCGCCCGACATGGCGACCATGCTGGCCTTCGTCGCCACCGATGCGGTGATCTCTCCGGCGGCGCTGCAGACGCTGGTCGGCCTCTACACCCGCTCGACCTTCAACGCGGTCACCGTCGATGGCGACCGCTCGACCAACGACACCTGCCTTCTGTTCGCCTCGGGCCAGGCCGGAAATCCGCGCATCTCGCGCGCCGGCGACCGCCGCCTGGCCGACTTCCGCGCCAAGCTCGAGGGCGTGATGCTCGACCTCGCGCATCAGCTGGTCCGCGACGGCGAGGGTGCGACCAAGTTCGTCAAGATCACCATCGAGGGGGCCGAGAGCGCCGCCTCGGCGCGCAAGATCGCCCGCACCGTGGCGGAGTCGCCGCTGGTGAAGACCGCCATCGCCGGCGAAGACGCCAACTGGGGCCGCATCGTCATGGCCGTCGGCCGCGCCGACGAGCCGATGAACCGCGACCGCGTCTCGATCCGCTTTGGCGATCTGGTCGCCGCGCAGGACGGGGTCGTCTCGCCCACCTACAGCGAGGCGAAGATGAGCGCCTACATGAAGCGGCCGGAACTCGAGATCACGGTCGACGTGGGCGTCGGCCGCGCCTCGGCCGTCATCTGGACCTGCGATCTCACCAAACGCTACGTCGAGATCAACGGGGACTACCGCAGCTGAGCGCCGCAACGCCGCTCCTGCTCGTCGCCGCCGCGGCGCTGGTCGACGTCGACGGGCGCGTGCTCATTGCCAAAAGGCCTCAAGGTAAACAGCTGGCAGGGCTGTGGGAGTTTCCGGGCGGTAAGGTTGAGGAAGGCGAAACCCCGGAAGCCTGCTTGATCCGCGAGCTCGACGAGGAGCTTGGCGTTAAGGTCGTCCAGGCGTGCCTGGCCCCATTTGCATTTACCAGCCATGGTTACGAATCGTTTCACCTGCTCATGCCACTTTACCTGTGCCGACGCTGGGAAGGCGTCGTGACGGCGAGGGAGCACGAGGCGGTCGCATGGGTGAGGCCCAACCGGATGGCGGATTACCCGATGCCGCCCGCGGACGCGCCGCTGGTCGCGTGGCTGCGCGATCTGCTCTGAGGCGCTTTTGCGCCGACCGGCGCGGCGCGACGGCGATCGAATACGGCCTGATCGTCTCGCTGATCTTCCTGGTGATCCTGGCCTCGGTGACGGCGTTCGGGACCAAGTCCACGAACATGTACAACACCATTTCGACCGCGATCAGCTCGGCGATGTAGGCGGCTCAGGCCGGCGCCCAGCCGGTCAGCGTCACGATCTCGAACGTGGCGGAGAGGCGTCCGTCGGCGTCGGTGAACCGCTCTGAATAAAGCTCGAACGCCCGGGCGAGCGCCGTCGGCGTCAGCGGCTGGCCGCGCTCGGCGAACGTCGCCGTCTCGCCCATGGCGCGGAGGTCCTTCATCAGCTTCAGCGGATGCGGATACCGCGCGACAACGCGATCGACGTCGGCGACAGGAAAGCGGAACCCGGCCCGCTGCAGCAGGCCGACGCCGTCGCGCCCGTCCAAAACCGGCGAGATGCGCGGGCTGGCGCCGCCGGTCATCTCGGCTTCGGCCGCCAGCAGCACCTCGCGCAACTCGCTCAGCGTCTCGCCGCCCAGCAGCGCGGCCATGAAGAGGCCATCCGGCTTCAGGGCGCGGCGGATCTGCGCCAACACGCCGGGCAGGTCGTTGACCCAGTGCAGGGACAGCGCCGAGACGACCAGGTCGAGGGTCGCATCGCCGAACGGGAGCCGCTCCTCGTCCAGTTGCACGCGCACCGCCGCGCGGTCGGCCAGCATCGCAGCCGACAGATCCGCCTCGATCAGCAGACCGACCCGCGCCGCGGCGGCGCTCGCCGCCAGCGCTTCGGCGACGGCGCCATCGCGGGCGCCCAGGTCGACGGCCAACGGGAAGTCGCGCACAATCGCCTCCAAGCGTTCGGCGAGGTCGGCGGCGGCGCGTTCCTTCAGGAACCGTGCGCTCGCAAACCCAGCCGCGGCGCGGTCCAGGCGGCGGCGGTGCAAGTTGCGGTCGAAGAGGCGAGGCGGGGCGGGCATGCGCGCGGACCATGACGGCATCGGCCTTCGATGGAAACCGGGCCCGCGCCTGCGCGCGGCCGGCCGGGGGCTGCTCGATGCGGTCTTCCCGCCGACCACGCTCGACGGCGCTCAGCGGACCCTCTCGGGCGGCCTTTCCGCCGACGCCTGGAGCCGCGTCGCCTTTATCGCCGAGCCGCTGTGCGACGGCTGCGGCGCGCCGTTCGAGTACGACGCGGGCGAACGCTGCGCCGCCTGCCTCGCACGGCCGAGGGCGTTCGCTCGCGGTCGCGCCGCGGTTCTCTACGACGACGCCTCCCGCGACCTGATCCTGAAGTTCAAACACGCCGACCGGACGGACCTCGCGCGCCTGCTCGCCGCCTGGGTCGGTCGCGCCGCTGCGGACCTACTGGCCGACGCCGACGCCATTGCGCCGGTGCCCATGCATGGCTCGCGCCTGCTCGCACGGCGCTACAACCAAGCGGCCGAGATCGCCCGCCCGCTCGCTCGCCAGCACCGTATCGCCTACATGGCCGACGCGCTCGTCCGCGCGCGCCGCACCGAAAGCCAAGCCGGCAAGTCAGGCGGCGCCCGCCGCCGCAACGTCGCCGGCGCCTTCAAGGTGCGGCCGGCGCAGGCCAGGCGGGTCGCCGGGCGCCGCATCCTGCTCGTCGACGACGTGCTCACCACGGGCGCCACGGCGGAGGCCTGCGCGCGGGCCCTGCTCGCCGCTGGCGCGTCGGCCGTCGACGTCGCCGTGGTGGCCCGCGTGCGCGAAGGCCAAAGCCTCGCTATATGAAGGCGATGCCGGTCGTGACGGTCTATACCAAGCCCTTCTGTCCCTACTGCACGCGGGCGCTTGGGCTGCTGAAGGCGAAGGAGGTCCCGATCGTCGAGATCGAGGCGGGATTCGATCCGGTCCTCAGACGCGAGATGATCGAGCGCTCCGGCCGATACACCTATCCGCAGATCTTTATCGGCGATCGCCATGTGGGCGGCTGCGACGAGCTGATGGCGCTCGAGCGCGCCGGCCAGCTCGATCCCCTGCTCGCCGCATGACGCCGGTCGCCGCAGTCCAGCTTCGCACGCCCGCCGACCAGAGCGAGGCGCTGGCGCACGCCGCGCCGCTCGTGCGCGCCGCCGCGGCGGCGGGCGCGCGCCTCATCGCCACGCCCGAGGCGACCAATATCCTCCAACGCGACCGCGCCAAGCTGTTCGACGCGCTGAAGCCGGCGTCCGAGGATCCCTGTGTCGTCGGACTGAGCGCCTTGGCGGCTGAACTCGGCGTCTGGCTGCTCATCGGCTCGGCGCTGGTGGCGAGGCCGGATGGCGGTGCGGCCAACCGCTCGATGCTCATCGATCCGCAGGGCGGCACCGTCGCCACGTACGACAAGATCCACATGTTCGACGTCGACCTGCCGACCGGGGAGACCGCGCGCGAATCCGAGGCCTACACGCCGGGAGCCGAGGCCGTCGTCGTCGCAACGCCGCTCGGCAAGCTTGGGCTGACGGTCTGCTACGACGTCCGCTTCTCCTATCTCTATCGCGCGCTGGCCAAGGCTGGCGCCGAGATTCTGACCGTGCCGTCGGCGTTCACCCGCCCGACCGGCGAGGCGCATTGGGAGATCCTCCTGCGCGCCCGCGCCATCGAGGCCGGGGCTTTCGTTCTCGCCCCGGCGCAGGGCGGCCGCCACGCCGATGGCCGAGGCACCTGGGGCCGCTCGATGATCGTCGGCCCCTGGGGCGAGGTGCTGGCGGCCGCCGCCGACGACGAGCCGGGCGTGATTACCGCCGAACTCGATCTCGCGGCGGTCGCCAAAGCGCGCAACGCCATCCCGGCCTTGGCCAACGAGCGCGCGTTCGCGGGGCCGGCGGCGTGATCAAGTACGCCCTGGTCTGCGCGTTCGAGCATCAATTCGAAGGCTGGTTCGGCTCGTCGGACGAGTATGACGACCAGGCCCGCCGCGGACTGGTCAGCTGTCCGCTCTGCGGCTCGTCCGACGTGCGCAAGCAGATCATGGCGCCGTCGGTGGCCGGCACGAAGGCGCGGGGCGGGCCGGGGGAAGCAAGCACACGCACGATGGTGATGGAGGCGATGGGGCGCATGCGCCGCCACGTCATCGACAATTTCGACTACGTCGGCGACCGGTTTGCGACCGAGGCGCGGGCGATCCATGAGGGCTCGGCCGAGGAGCGAGGCATCTACGGCGAGGCGACGCGGAAGGAGGTCACCGGTCTCATCGAGGACGGGGTTCAGATCGCTCCGCTGCCGCCAGAGCCGCCGAAGACCTCGCACTGACCGTGCGCGGCCGCCGCGCCAGCGACGCGGACGCCGCCAGCAATAGACAGCCCGTCGCCGCGGTGACGCCGCAGATTTCGGCCGTCAGGTCCATCAGGCTGCCGACCCCAGGCGCGATACGCGTCCGTTGGGCGAGTTCGATCGCGCCGCCGCCCACGGACAGGATCGCCGGCAGCGTCAGTTTGAGCTTCGGGAACGACAACGGCCCGAGCAAGGCGAGCGCCGAGAAGGCCCCGGTCAGTTCGACGCGATGCCACGGCTCGCCGAGCGGCAGGTGCAGCACTGGCCGCCCAAACTGGTTGAACAGCGCATAGACGACCGCGCCCATGAACGCGGCGCGCGCCCAGGTGAGCGCAGGTCGCACCGCGGCCCCCGCTGGCCGGTTGGACGGGCGCGCGTGACCGTACTCGAAGTCGTAGCGCAAAAAGCGAGCGAGCTGACCGGTCAGGACGGCGTCCTCGCTGGGTGGGAACCGCATCGCCGCGCGCGTCGCCGCGTCGGGCACGATCGCCTCGCCATAGGCGGGATCGAGCCGCTCGCGGATGGCGGCGCGCGTCGAGCCTGCGATCGCCGCATCGACGTCGGCGGCGCGAAGGCCGAGGCCGAGATGGGCGGATATGCGCCCCAGCCAGTAAGCCGGGCTGGCGATGAGGTCTTCGTAGCGCACGACCATTACAAGCTCCGGCGCTCGCGCCGCCATGCGCCCCCAGCGGTTGAAGAATTCGATGTACCACCAGGCGTCGGCCAGCTGTCCGTGATGCGGCCAGGCGCGATGCACATAGTCTTTCAGGCTGAGCTTCAACGGTTCGCGCCACTTCACGAAGTGTGAGGCCATCGCCTCCTTCGGGTCTCGCACCAGCACCACGATCGGCGGGAGACGCAGCAGGCGTCTCAGCCAGAGCCAGCTGAAGGCGATCGAAGGAAGCGTGTGCGATGAGCCGATGAACGGAATCTGCCCGTGCTTGCGGGGCCTGCGCGGGCGACCGACGAAGTCCTCGGAGTCGCGCCCGCTCGAATGGACCGGGAGGGGCAAGCCGTGCCGATGCGCGAGCGCATAGCTCAGCATGTGACGCAGCCAGTGGGTGCCCGAGTTCTTGCCCGAAATGAGGAACGCACCGACGTCGCGGTGCTGCATGAGGTAGAAGTTGTTGAGGTCGATCAACAACGCGCGCCAGGTCAGTGCGAACCAGAGGCGCAACTTCAGAAAGCCGGCTTCCATCGCACCCCGCAACGCGATCCCGTTTTCGCCGCACCGAACGCGCCAGCCACGCTTACGTTCACGTGCGAGGCGCCGGTGCGCCGTCGCTCGACCTACGCGAATCGGGTTGCGACAGAATGTCGCAATTGCAACACGGCCGGCGCAACAAGCAGCGCGGTTTCTTGGCGGTCGGTTGGGGCCGTTTTGCGGCGGGCGGCGGTCCGCCTACCAGCGGAACCGGACGCCGAGATCGATGACCTGGTCGGTTTCGCGATTGGAGAGCGTGGCGTTGTAGTCGCCGAAGATCGAGAGCTGGCCGCTGGCCTTGTAGGAGAGGCCGCCGGAGATCAGCGCCGCGTCGCGCCCCACCTGGTCGCCGACCAGCATGAAGGTCGCGCCTGGCGTGATCGGGAAGCCCTCGCTGACCCGCGGCGCCAGATCCGAGAAGTCGTGCCGCCAGGCCAGCCTGACGTCGGCGTTCAGAGCGCCGTCGGCGAGCGGCGTCATGTTCGTAAAGCGCACGGCCAGCACGCTGGCGGTCGAGCTCTGCGTTCGGCCGGCCACGTTCAGGTCCGCCCCGCCGGCGCCCGACTCGCGCACGCTCCCCTGCTCGACGCTCGAGTAGAGGAGCCCCGCGCTCGGCGCCACGATCCAGCCCGCGCCGGTCTGGAACCGCGCGCCGAGGTTCAGCATCACCCCGCCGAGCGTGCCGCTGAAGTCTCCGGAGGCATGGCGGCTGACGCCCGCGAAGACGATGCTGCGCTCGCCGTGCCCGGTGACCGAACCGATCGAGCCGGCCGCGTCGACGAAGCCGACGCCGGCGAAGTTGGCCTCGCCGAACAGCGCGCCCTGCACGGTGTCCAGGTTCGCCGATTGCGGCAGGTTGCGCAGGCCAAGGTCGTCGTGGTCCCAGCTTAGCGCCGCGCCCGCCGTCGCGGCGCCCCAGGTGGCTTGCACCCCGAACGCCACCCCGCCGGCCGAGCCGTTGAAGCCGTGCGCGTTCCCGTCGCCGCTCGCCTGCGCGAACTGGCCGGTCGCCTGGCCCCAGACCGCCGGATCGGATCCGGTCAGGTTGCCGCTGGCCGACGCCCCGCCGGCCGCGCCCGTGAGGCGCTGGTCGAGGATGCCGAGGAAGGTGCGGTTCGCGTCGCGCCCAGCCGTCAGCGTGTCCGCATAGATCTCGCCGCCCAGCGTATCCAGCGCATGGTTCTGCGCCGCGCCTGGCCCCAGCGCGATCAGCGCATTGGCCACCGGATCGAAGTCGCCGGCGCCGACCGGGATGTCGTTGAAGGCCGTGGCGATGCTGTTCTGATTTGGCGTGCCGCCCGTGGCGGCGAAGTTGCCGGCCAGGAAGACCGCCGTCTCGCTCGTGCCGTTGCCGACCACTTCGAAGGGCAGGCCGTTGGTCGCCGTGAGCGTGCTGAACGTCCCGGTGATGGCGCCGGCGTCAAGGAAGGTGAAGCTCGAGCCCTTGCGGTAGACGCCAGGGTCGGTCTCCAAATCCAGCGCGCCGGCCACGCTCGCCGTCCCGCCCACCACGAGCAGCGAACTCGATGACGGCGGCGCCACTTCGATAGCGGTGGTCGAGGCGCCGTTCATCGTCAGGTTGCCGCTGATCGTCAGTGTGCCGATCGTCCCGCCCGGGCTCACCGTCCCGCCCAGGTTGGTGACGTCGCCCGCGACCGTTCCGTGGCCAGAGAGCTCGCCGCCCGGGTTGACCGTGACCTCGCTGGTCAGCACCGCGCCGGGATGGCCGGCGTCCCCGACCTCCAGGTCGCCACTGTTGATGCTGGTCGCCCCGATCGCCGAGGAGCCGTTCAACGCCCACACCCCGCTCGCGTTCACCGCCAGCGTCTGGAAGTTCACGAACGCGTTGTTCGCGACCCCATGGCCGGTCAGCACCAACGCGTTGGTCGCGCCCGCCGCCGTCGAACCAACCGCGGGACCGTTCAGCACCGAGCCGGTCTGCAAGGTCAGCGTGCTTGCGCCCTTGCCGGTGAACGCGACCGACGCCACACCGCCGGTGATCGTGCCCGCGTTGGTGACGCTGGTCGCGCCGATCGTGCCCAGCACGCCATATTTGCCGCCGCTGAGCGCGCCGCCGGCCTGGTTGATCACCGAGATGTTGCCCTGGACGAGCACCGCGGCGTTCGCCGTCGTCGCATTGCCGGCGGTGGCGATCACGCCCGCATTGGTGACATTGCCGGCGCCCACGACGAGGACGCCATCGAAGGTTCCGCTGATCGACCCGCCGGCCAGGTTGGTCACGTTGCCGCCGGAGATGGAGTCGACGAAGTCCTGGTTCAGATAGACGCCGACCTCGAAGCCTCTGATCGCGCCGGAGTTGGTCGCGACGCCCGGGCCGCGGATCTCGACGCCGACGACGCCACCCGGTGCGACCGCGGCGGTCGAGGTGATGTTGCCGGAGTTGGTGACGACCCCGCCGCCGTTCGAGGCGTTGCCGTAGACCTGCACGCCGGCGATGTAGGCCGCGATGTTGCCGCTGTTGGCCACCGTGCCGGGCCCCGCGATGAATACGCCGGCGGCGCCGGTGAGCAGGCCGGCGTTGGTGACCGTGCCGCTCTCGATGACCACGGCATCGCCGGAGCCGCTGGTGATCGTCGCGCCGATCGCGTTGGTGACCACGCCTGGCCCCTCGGCGAAGACGCCGTTCAGCCCGCCGCGGATCGCGCCGGTGTTGGTGACCGTTCCGCCCTGCCGCAGCACGACGCCATAGCCGAAGAGGCCGCTCGGCGTGCCGGCGATGTTGCCGGCGTTGCTCACCACGCCGACGCCGGTGACGGCGATGCCGGCGCCTCCGTGCGGGATCGAGATGTGAGTCACGGTCGCCTCGATCGTCCCGCCTGCGGCGTTGGTCACCGTGCCGTTGCCGACGATGTAGACGCCGTACTGGTCGCCGCCGATGTTGCCCGCCGCCAGGTTCGTCACCACCCCGCCCGCCGCCAGCTCGACGCCGTAGGCGTGGGCGCCCGAGATGGCGCCGGCGTTGGTGACCGCGCCGGCGTGGGTATAGATCGCCACCCCGGTGATGTTCCCGCTGATCGAGGCGCCCAGGGCGTTGGTGACGGTGCCGCCCTGGGTGAGCATCACGCCGTTGTGGTTCACGCCGGCGATATTGCCGGCGTTCGTGACCGTTCCCGCCTGCGAATAGATCGCCACCCCGTTCGCCGCGCCCTGGATCAGGCCGCCTGTGCTGGTCACCTGCCCGCCGGCTGTCAGGTCGACGCCGTCGAGCGTTGCGCCGGTGAGCGTACCGGCGTTGGTGACGTTGCCGGCGTTGACGTAGACCGCGACCCCGCTGATGTGGCCCTGGATCAGGCCGGTCGAGGCGTTCATGACCGCGCCGGTCGCGCCGGTGGTGTTCTCGATCGAAACGCCGGAGAAGGTCTGCCCGATGATGGTCCCCGCGTTCGTCACGTTGCCGCCTGGCGCGTAGAGCCCCACGCCGCTCAGGTGGCCGGTAATGTTGCCGCCCGCCTGGTTGGTCACGTCGCCGCCGTCGTTCAGCGCCACCCCGGCGAAGGTTTGTCCGACGATGGTCCCCGCGTTGGCGACCGAACCGGCCTTATTGTCGATCGCCACCCCCGCCTGGTGGCCCTGGATCAGTCCGCCGGTGCTGGTGACGCTGCCGCCCTGCACGAGCTCGACGCCGCTGGCGTTGGCCCCGATGATCGTGCCGCTGTTGGTGACGTTGCCGGGCCCGCCGAGGATCAGCACCCCGCCCGTGCCGCCGCTGATGGCGCCGCCAGTGTTGGTCACCGTCCCGCCGGCGTTGATCTCGACGCCGTCGGCCTTCGCGCCGGTGATCAGGCCGGTGTTGGTGACGTTGCCGGCGCCCAGGATCAGCACCCCGCCCGTGCCGCCGCTGATGTTGCCGCCAGTGTTGGTCACCTGGCCGGCTGCGTCGATTCTGACGCCGTTGGCGCTGGCGCCGGCGATCAGGCCCGCGTTGGTGATCGTGGTCGGGCCGGCCGCGCGCACGCCCGACGAGCCGCCTTTGATGACCCCGCTGGCCTGATTGTCGATGGTGAGCGTGACGTTGCCGTCGTTGAAGGCGGAGACGCCGGTGACGGCGCCCGAGATCGTGCCCGCGTTGGTTACCGAGCCGGTGATCGCCTCTCCGTACTTCGACCCGAAGCGAACGCCGTCATTAGTCCCGGTGATGTTCCCTCCGGCGGCGTTGGTGACCGTGCTGTTGCCTTCCAGATAGGCGCCTACCAAACCTCCGCTGATCGTGCCTGAGTTTGTGACCGCAACCGCTGTGCCATTACCGTAGCCCCAGACCCCGACGTAGCTGGCGCCGGCGGTGATCGTTCCGCTGTTGGTCAGCGTCGCCGTCATCGGCGCGTTCGAATAGCCGCCGAAGCGCACGCCTGTGCGGTAGCCAGCGATCCGTCCGTCGTTGGTGACGTTCCCGTTGCCGTTGGTGACGTAGATCCCGCCGCCCAGGTAGCCGGTCTTCGTGTTCGTCACCGTCCCGCCGGCGTGCAGGCTGACGGCGTACAGGTTATAGCCGGAGATGTTGCCGCTGTTGGTGACCAGGGCTGGTGCGTTGTAAGCGACGACTCCGTACGCGTTTGAGGGGCTGCCGCCCAGGCCGACGATCGTGCCCGCGTTTGCAACGGTCCCTCCGTTGGAGAGGCGCACGCCTTCGCTGCCGGAGATGTTGCCGCCGGCATTGTTGGTCACGGTTCCGCCGGCGCCCAGCTTGACCCCGTACCCAGAGCCGTAGATCGCGCCCGTGTTGGTCACCGCCCCCGCGGCGCCGGTGACGAGCACGCCGATCGCCCCGTTGTGGGCGTTGTTGTAGCCCACTGGACCGAACCCGTACTTGCCGGAACCGGTGATCGCGCCGCCGGCGCTGTTGGTGACGTTGCCGCCCGCGGCCAGGAAGACGCCGTAGCCCGCGCCCGTGATGTTGCCGGCGTTCGTGATCGTCGCGGGGACGGTCTTGGCATACACGCCGGCCGCGCCGCCCTGGTTAAAGGTCGCGTTGCCCAACACGTAGTAGCCCGCGATATTGCCGCCGGCGAGGTTGGTGACGTTGCCGCCGGCCTGCAGCCCGACGCCGTAGTTCGAGCCGGTGATGCTGCCCTGGTTGACGACCGAGCCGGACGCGCCCTGGATCAGCGCGCCGACGGATCCGCCGCCCATATAGCCGCCTGCCTGATTGCTGATCATCCCGCCGTTCGACAGCTGCGCGGCGTGCCCGGCGCCCTGCGTCGTCACATTGCCGGAGTTGGTCAGCGTCCCAGCGGCCGCACGCAGATAGACCCCCACGGATGCGCCGCTGATGTTGCCGGTGTTGACGACCGAACCGACGCCGACGATCGAGACGCCAAAGTCGGCGCCAGCGATCGTGCCCGCGTTCGAGACGCCGCCGGGTCCGCCCAGCTTGACGCCGTAGAGGCCGCCGCCGGTCGTGATGCTGCCGGCCGAGGTGTTGGTGACGTTGCCGCCGGCGACCAGGTATAGCGCTGCATTGCTGTTGCCGTAGATCACGCCGGCGTTCGTGACGGTGCTGCGCGTATCGAGGATCACGCCGTAGGTGTCGCCTTTGAGGGAACCTTGGTTGGTGACGGTCCAGCTGGTCGCCAGGTTGCCGATCACCGCCGGCTGGTAGTTGCCGATCGTATTGATGTTCGTGGCGCCGCCGAAGGTGATCGGGTTGCTGCCTGTCTGGATGTCGTAGGTCGTAGTCTGAACCGGGTTGACCGTCGTCGCGCCCGCCGGCGCCGGCGCGACGACGCCCAGCGCCGCCACGGCCGAGACGGTGGCGAGGGCGCCCATCGAAGCGCTGCTCAGCAGCCCCGTGCGCAAGCGCCGCAGCGTCGACCAGCAACCCGCACGACCAAACGTCTGCATCACCGGACCCCCCCAAGCGCCAGCCAACGCGCACGCTGCCAGCCCAACATGTCATGCTCGCGGAAGTAGTTGAAATCCAAAGAAGAACTTTACGTCGTAAAAGATCGACCGTTGGCGCCGGCGCAACAGTTGGCCGCCGTCGGGCGTCTTGCCTGTGCGTCTCGGGTGACTAGGTTGGCGCGCATGAGCGCGGGCGTGCTGATGGAAGAGGCGGTCGATGGGGGGGCGGGGCCGTGCGCCTGCAGCAGCGGGCTGCGGGCTGACCGCTGCTGCGCGTTCGATTGGTCGACGCCGCCGGATGCGCCAAGGCCGACGCCGGAGGTCGACGAGGCGGCGCAAGCGCTGGCTGCCGGCGACGCTGCGCGGGCCGAAGCGCTGCTGGTGCCGCTCCTCAACCGCCACCCGCGCCACGCGGGCGCGCTGAGACTCCTGTTCGAGCTTCGGCGGGCGCAGGGCCAGCGCGCCGCGGCCGAGGCGTTGCTCGCCCGCATCGTCGCCCTCGACCCGAACGACCTCGCCGGCACGCAAGCGCTGGCGCTGATACTGTTTGAGCGCGGCGCCATGGCGGAGGCCGAGGTGCATGCCCGCAACGCGGTGCGTCTCGCGCCAACCGATCCGCGCTCCCACAACCTGATGGGCATGATCATGACCGAGGCCCAGCGGCCGCAGGTGGGCGAGCACCACTATCGTCGCGTGATCGAGCTCGCCGGCCGCGGCGACGCCATCCTGCTCGCCAACCTTGCCTGGAACCTGAAGAACCAGGGCCGCATGGCCGAGAGCCGCGCCCTCTACGAGGAGAGCGTGGCGCTCGCGCCCGACGTGTTCCAGACCCAGTTCGGCTGGGCGAAGATGGAGGAGACCGACCGCAACTTCGATCGCGCTGACCAGCTGCTCGACGCCGCCGCCGCCCTGCAGCCCGGCGCGACCAGCGTCACGCTCGGCCGCGCGATCCTTCGCGGGCGCACCCGCGACTACGAAACCGCCGTCGGCATCCTCGAGGGGCTCGAGCGGACCGGCGGCGGGCTCGGTCCGGTCGAATGGAGCGAAAAGGGCCTGCTGCTCGATCGCATGGGCCGCGTGGACGAAGCTTTCGCCGCCTTCACCGAAGCGAAGCGAACGCTCCGCGAAGCCACCGGCCAGGCGTACTTGGCCGAAGCGGCGGCCGACCTTGCGCAGCGGCTCAAGGCCTTCTTCACCACCGCCCGGCTAGCGATCCTGCCGCGCGCCGGCGTGCGCGCCGACGTGGCCCAGCCGCTCTTCATCGTCGGCTTCCCGCGCTCGGGAACGACGATGGTCGAGCAGACGCTCACCGCGCACCCGAAGGTCTCGGCCGGCGACGAGCTGCCGACGATCAACGAGCTGACCAACCTGATCCCGCGGATGCTCAATAGTCCGCTGGCCTATCCTGAGGCGTTCGCCGACCTCTGGCTGGGCGACCAGACCGAGGGACTGGACAACCTGCGCGACTACTACCTGCAGCGGGCCCGCCAGCTGGGGGCCACGCAGAAGGGCGCGAGCCTGTTCACCGACAAGATGCCGCTCAACGAGACGCACCTCGGGCTGATCGGCCTCATCTTCCCCGAGGCGCCCATCATCCACCTGCTGCGTCACCCGCTCGACGTGGTGCTTTCGGTCTTCTCCAACCACCTGACGCACGGCTTCTATTGCGCCTACGACCTGGAGACGATCGCCCGCCACTACGTGCTGGTGATGGATCTGGTGGAGCACTACCGCGGCCAGATGAGCCTGCGCTATCTGCCGATCCGCTACGAGGATATCGTCGATGATCAGGAGGCCAGCGTGCGCAAGATGCTGGCCTTTGTCGGACTGCCCTTCGACCGCCGCTGCCTGGCCTTCCACGAGAACCGCCGCTACGCGCGCACCGCCAGTTACGCGCAGGTGACCGAACAGCTCTACGACCGCTCCCGCTATCGCTATCGGGCGTACATGAAGCATCTCGCCCCGGTGATCCCGATCCTGGAGCCAGCGATCGCGCGGCTTGGCTACACGATCGACTAGATGAGGACCGAGGGGTTCGCCCATCTCGAGGCCGGGCGGATCGACGCCGCGCGCGCGGTCGCCGAGGCGCGGCTGGCGCGGGATCCCGGTGACGGCGACGCGCTGCACCTCCTGGGGATCGTCAGCTGGCGCTCCGGCGCGCAGGCGGTTGCGGCCGACCTGTTGCGGCGGGCGGCCGCGGCGCTGGGCGAAGCCGAGGGCGCCGTGCTCTGCCTCAGCAACCTTACGGAGATGTGCCGCCTCGAAGGCCGGCTCGACGAAGCGGCGGCCTGCGGCCAGCGGGCGGTTGCGCTCGGCCCGGACGACGCCAACGCCTGGTACAATCTGGGCATCGTCGAGCAGGAACGGCTGCGGCTGGACGCCTCGATCACGGCGCTGCGCCGGGCGCTGGCGCTCGCGCCAGACCATGCCGGCGCCCATTTCGAACTGGCGGAGGCGCTGCTGCTCGGCGGCGACTTCAAGGCCGGGTGGGAGGAATACGAGTGGCGTTTCCGCGTCACTGGCGTCCAGCCGCTGCTGCCACAGACACGAGCGCCGGCGTGGGACGGGTCGCCCATGCGCGACGGTCGGCTGCTGCTGATCGCCGACCAAGGCTACGGCGACGTCATCCAGTTCATGCGTTTCCTGCCCCGCGCGCGGTCCCTCTGCCCAAACGTGGCCATCGCCTGTGGCTCGCTGATGAAGCCGATCGTCGCGCCGCTCGCCGGCGATGCGCCGATGTTCGACAACTGGAGCCAGGCGCCGGACTTCGACGCCTACGCCGCCTTCTCTAGCCTGCCGCGCCTGTTTGGCGTCGAACTGGCGACCATCCCCGCCGATCGGGCCTACCTTCGCCCGGACGCGGCGCTGGTGGCGCATTGGCGCTCGAAGCTCGACAGGATGACGGCTGGCGGGCCCCGGCGGATCGGCGTGGTCTGGGCCGGTCGGCCAACCCATGGCAATGACCGCAACCGCTCGCTCGCACTCGAGCAACTCGCCCCGCTTGGCCAGTTGGAGCGCATAGCTCTGATCGCGCTGCAGCTCGGCGACGCTGCGGCGCAGGCCGGCCGATGGTGGGGTGGGGCGCCGCTCGTGAACCTCGGGCCGGAGATCCGCGACTTCGCAGACACGGCCGCCATCATCTCGACGCTCGACGCCGTCGTCAGCGTCGACACCTCTGTCGCTCATCTCGCGGGCGCGCTGGGTCAGCCGACGTTCGTGCTCCTGCCGTTTGCGCCGGACTGGCGCTGGCTGCTCGGTCGCGACGACAGCCCCTGGTACCCCAGCGTCAGGCTTTATCGGCAGCCGAGCCGGGGCGACTGGACCGCCCCGGTCGCCCGCGTGGCGGCCGATCTCGCCCGCCCGGGGCGGAGTCGGCCGGCGACCTAGCGGTCGAGCGAGCGACCGTCATCATGTAGTTCACATCGGCGTTGGTCGAACGCGACCAGCGGCCACTCAGCGGGTTGAAGGCGACGCCGAAGGGACCATCGATCGTGAGCTCCCCGCCGGCGAGGAAGGCGCGGATCTCGTCGGGCTTCGGGAACTTTCGCCAGTCGTGGGTGCCGGGTGGCAGCCAGCGCAGCACGTACTCCGCGCCGATCTTGGCCAGCGCCAGCGCCTTGAGCGTTCGGTTCAGCGTGGCGACGATCATCAATCCGCCGGGGGCGAGCAGGGACGCGCAGTCGCGCAGGTACTGGCCGGGCTCGGCCACGTGCTCGACGACCTCCATGTTCAGGATCATGTCGAAGCGGGCGGCGTCGGCCGTGAGCGCCTCGGCCGTCGTGCAGCGGTAGTCGATGTCCAGGCCCCCCGCGCGGGCGTGAGCGGCTGCGATCTCGACCGTGTCCCGGCCGGCGTCGACTCCGGTGACCGCGAACCCCAGCCTGCGCATCGGCTCGCTCAGCAAGCCGCCGCCGCAACCGATGTCCAGCAGCGTGAGGCCCTCGAACGGCGCCCGCGCGCCCGCGTCGCGCCCAAACCGCGCCAGCGCCTGCTCGCGAATGAAGTCCAGCCGCACGGGATTGAACTTGTGGAGCGGCGCAAACGTGCCGCGCGGATCCCACCACTCGGCCGCCATCGCGGCAAAGCGGGCGATCTCGTCAGGGTCGATGCTGGAGGCGGCTTCGGCCATGGCCGCCGTGCTGAACCTGCCTGCGGCGCGCGTCAACGGATCAGCCGCACCTCGACCCCGAGTTCGAACTCCGCCCATCGGCGATCGGCGGTCAGCACTGGCAGCCCCAGCTCCCGCGCCAGCGCGAGGCAGAAACGGTCGCCGAGCGAGATGCCGGAGCCACGTGTCTGTTGCTGCAAGAGTCCGCTCAACACGGCTCGATCCCGGTCGGCCGGCTCGACCGTGCAACTCAGGCGACGCGCGATGAAGTCGACCTCGTTCGCCGGCAGGCCGTCATCGATGAGCTTCGTCACCACCTCGGCCAAGTTCACGGCGGAAAATCGCCCGTCGTCGAGAGCGGCGCGGGCCACATCGCCGCCAGTCTCGCCATAGATGTCGGCCAGGACCGCCGAGGCGTCCAACACCGTGTCAGCGGCCATGCTGTCGGTCCCGCGACCACATGCCAGGGCGTTCCGCCAGAAAGCTCTCCACCAAATCTCCACCGGCCGGGATGTGCTTGCGCACCAGCGCTCGCGCCTGCTCCATGGCGCGTTCGGCGCTGATCACGGTGAGCTCTCCGTCGGCGAGATTCGCGAAGACCCGACGCCCAGGCGATCCGCCCAGCGCCTCGGCGACCTCTCGCGGCAGGTAGACACTGCCGTCCGGCCGCACCGTGAGCCAGAACCCGCCTGAACCGCGGCGCTCGACCAACGCGTCTTCGTCCTCGCGCCCGAAGTGGCTCGACTCTTCCTTCAACCCGCCGCCCAGCTCGACGCGGCCCAGCGTGTAGCCCCGCTGCGCGTCAGCCTCGAGCACGTTGCGCACATGCTGGTAGCGCTTGCCGAGGAAGCGGGCGATGTCAGCCCGCGGCGCCCCTGCCGCCGCCAGCGCGCGGATGCGGTCGGACACCGTTGCGTAGGGCGCGGCGATGGCGGCCATGCGGTCGGAAGTTAGCGACATCCGAGTACCTCACTAGATAGGTTGGATATGGTAGTCACTGACGGCCGCCTTTGGCAAGCCGGCCATTTGCCCAATGTCGCCCCCATCGCTAGAAGGCGCCGACCTTTGAGGAGCGGCCAAACCCTTGTCCCGGCTGGTGATGAAATTCGGCGGCACGTCACTGGCCGACCTCGAACGCATCCGCCGCGCCGCGCGGCTGGTCGCGGCCGAGGTCGATGCGGGCTTCAGGGTCGCTGCGGTCGTTTCCGCCATGGCCGGCAAGACCAACGAACTGGTCGCCTGGACCGACGGGGCAGGTGCGGCCAAGCAGGGCATCCAGCAGATCGACGATGAATACGACACCGTGGTCGCGTCCGGCGAACAGGTGACCGCCGGCCTGCTCGCCATGGTCCTGCGCAACATGGGCTACCGCGCCCGCTCGTGGCAGGGCTGGCAGGTGCCGGTGATCACCGACAACGCCCACGGCAGGGCGCGCATTGACGAGGTGCCGCCGGAGCGGCTGCTGGCGGCGCTCGAAAGCGGTGAGATCGCCGTGGTCACCGGCTATCAGGGCGTGACCCGCGACGGGCGCGTCGCGACGCTGGGCCGCGGCGGATCCGACACCAGCGCCGTGGCTGTCGCCGCCGCCATCGGCGCGGCGCGCTGCGACATCTATACCGACGTCGATGGCGTCTACACCACCGACCCGCGCATCGAATCGCGGGCGCGCCGGCTGCCTCGCGTGTCCTACGAAGAGATGCTGGAAATGGCCTCGCTCGGCGCCAAGGTGCTGGCCCTGCGGTCGGTCGAACTGGCCATGGCCCAACGGGTGCCGTTGCGTGTGCTTTCGAGTTTCGTTGAACCGGGCGAGGCGCCTGACCAAGGGACCGTCGTCTGCGACGAGGAGGAGATCATGGAAAAGCGTATCGTCTCAGGCGTGGCTTACAGCCGCGACGAGGCCAAGATCACCCTCTTCGGCCTGCCGGACCATCCGGGCGTGTCGTCGGCCATCTTCTCCCGCCTCGCCGACGCCAACCTCAATGTCGACATGATCGTCCAGTCGCGCGCCCGCTCCAGCGACTCCGCCAACATGGAGTTCACCGTCGGTAAGCGCGACGCCGCCCGCGCGGTGGAGATCATGCGCGGCGCGCAGTCCGAGATCGGCTTTCAGGACCTCGCCATCAACGAGGACGTGGCCAAGATCTCGGTCATCGGCGTCGGCATGCGCAGCCACGCCGGCGTGGCCAAGACGATGTTCTCCGCGCTGGCCGAGCGGGGCGTGAACATCCAGGTGATCTCGACGTCGGAGATCAAGATCAGCGTCCTGATCGACGCCGCCTATACAGAGCTTGCCGTGCGCGCCCTGCACGCGGCCTACGAGCTCGATCAGGTCTGACGGTCGTGGCCATCGAAGGCGGCTGCGCCTGCGGGGCGGTGCGCTACCGGGCGACGGCGGCGCCCTTGCACAGCATGATTTGCCACTGCGCTTCGTGCCGGCGCGCGTCCGCGGCGCCGGGCGTGGCGTGGGTGACGTTCCCCGGAGCCGCCTTCGCCTTCACCACCGGCCAGCCGGCGACCCACGCGTCCTCGCCGCCTGTCCGGCGCGGTTTCTGCGCCGCCTGCGGGACGCCGTTGACCTACGCGCACGAGGGGCGGCCCGACGAGATCGACGTGACCACGTGCAGTCTCGACGACCCAGCCGCCTTTCCGCCGACCTATCACGCGCAGACTGGCGACGATCTCCCCTGGGTTCGCTTCGGCGACGGCCTGCCGGCGTTCAGCGGCTGGAAGCCGGCGGACTGATCGACGCCGCGGCTGGCGCGCTCGACGCGGCGCGGGCGGGGGTTGGCCGGGGCGGGCCGAACGCGTTGGCCGTCGCCGGGAAGATCGCCGTGCCGGCGACGATGTACCAGGTCACGAACAAGGCGCAGACGGCCGCGCCAGGCGCGTAGTCGCCGGTCCGGCGATAGGTGAAGGCCGCGATCACGCCGATCACGAACAGCAGCGGCACGAACTGGAAGGCGATGATCGTGTTCAGCGGCTCGTCCGGCGTCAGCAGGAGGCCGCGCGTCGCCATTGAAACGTACTGGGCCGCCAGCATGACCGCGAACCCGAGCGCCATGGAAAGGCCGCCGACAACTACGGCGGTGCGCCCGCTCTCGCCCTTCACCGGCAGGGCGGCGCAGAAGCCGCGCAGGCTGAGCAGGAAGAAGATGGCGAAGAACGGCAGATAGAGCAGGAAGAAGCCGAAGTGGCGCCCGTCCAGCGGCCTGAGTCCCAGCACCCAGAAGCGGAAGTCGACCTTGAAGACGGCGTCGACGACCACCAGCGCCAAATAACCCATGCCGACGCTCGCCGCGGCGAGGCCCAACGTCTCAGGCCATCGATGCGGGAAGGTCGTCTTGCGGGCGCGCAGCACCAGCGCCAGCAGCGCTGAGAGGACGCCGGTCCCCAGCGCCCAGATCGCCAGCTGGTTGGTGATCTGCTCGGAAAAGGTCGAGAGCGCGAACGGCAGGGTCCCGGTGATCGCGAACGGCGCGAAGAAGACAACCGGGGCGACCTTCATCAGCGGATAGAAGGTCAGCGCGGGCAGGGCGGCGGCGACCACGAACGCCAGCATCCATCGCGGGCCGCGCTTCGTCGCAGCGGGCTCGGGCTCGGCGCGGGCGGCCGCGAACGGCCGCGTCGCCAGCACCAGCTGGAAGGTCCCGAGGATCAGCACGACGCAGCCGATGAACCCGGTCAGCGTGCCAAGTTCCTTGCCGAACCAGATCTGCTCGCCCGGCGGCTTCGGCGCAGCCGCACCGGTCAGCGTGCGCTGGAACCAGTCGACCGCCGCGCCGACGCCGGCGGTGCTGAAGTGCTCCTGCGGATGGTCCACCGCTGGATTGATCAGCTCACGACCGGTCCCGGCCGAAAGGTCGCCGTAGAGCTTGCCGGGGACCACGGGCGTGGTCGTGCCGAAGATCGCCATCAGCCGTTTGGAACGGTCGATATCTGCGCCCTTGGCGACCTGCCACATCAGCGGCGCAAACTCGTCGAACTGGCCGTAGACCACTTCCAGATTGCGCGGGAAGCTCGGCGAGCCCTCGCGGCCCGCGCCGAGGAAGGCGGTCGTCGAGCCCTCCAGCACCACCGACTTGTACGCATCCGGCATGGCGGTCGCCGCGCTCATGATGGCCGACCCGCCCATGCTGTGGGCCTCCAGGCCGATCTCGGTCTTGTCGACGAACGGCAGGCCGCGCAGATAGGCCAGCGCCGGCGGCCCGCCGAAGCCATCGGCGCCGAGCACGCCGCCGGAATCGCCATGCCCGGCCATGTCCATCGCCAGCACCACGAACCCGCGCCGGGCCAGTTCGATGGCGAATGGGCTCTGCATCTCGCGGGTGTTGATGAAGCCGTGGCTGACCAGGACCGCGGGCGCCGGATGGGCCGCCGTCGCTGTCGCCGGCACATAGAGCAACCCAGCGAACTGGACGCCGTTCTGGCCGGGGTAGCGAACGTCGCGGACCGTCACGCCGCCAGACGTCTGCACCAGATGCGCCACCAGCCCGCCGAACAGCACCAGCGCCCAGCCGAGGGCGAACAACCCGAACCGCTTCCCCATCGCCCGCCTCCCCGATGGCGCCCTCTCGCAGAGTGTTGGGGCGGCCCGGCGGCCGCGTCCACCGCAAAACGCCGGGCCGGCGACGAGCCGGCGCCAAAATCTTTGGCGATTCCAAGCCAATCGGCATTCCAGGCTCCCCCGCCAAATTGCCGCCCCGTCGCCATTCCGTTAGGTAGGCCTGCTAGGGAGACGCCCAAAAAGAAGGAGCCGAAGCGCCGCATGCCCACGCCCGGGCCGGCCATACGCGGCCAGCGCAGTCTGCTCAGGCAGATTCGCGAGGTCATGGAGGGTGGCGGGCCGGTGCAGGCCCGGCTCGACGCGGCCGTGCGCAACATCGCCGGCTCTATGGTGGCGGAGGTGTGCTCGGTTTATCTGCGCCGCGCGTCGGGCGATCTCGAACTCTTCGCCACCGAAGGTCTGAGCGCTGACGCGGTGCACGTCACCCGGCTGGGTCCCGGCGAAGGGCTGGTGGGCGAGATCGTCAAGCTCGGAAGGCCGCTCAACCTCTCGGACGCGCCGAGCCATCCGGCCTTCGCCTACCGGCCGGAGACCGGCGAGGACCCCTACCACGCATTCCTGGGCGTGCCGCTGTTGCGCGGCGGGCGCGCGATCGGCGTGCTGGTCGTGCAGAACCGCACCGAGCGCGTCTACGCCGAGGACGAGGTCGAGGACCTGCAGATCATCGCGATGGTGCTGGCGGAGATGGTCGCCGGCGGCGAGCGGCTGAGCGAAGCGGCGCTCAAGGACGTCGAGATCGCGCCGCACCGGCCCGAGCGCCTGAAGGGCGTTCGCTTCGCCGAGGGGCTGGCCTACGGCTTCGCGGTGCTGCACGAGGCGCCGGTCGCCTCGGACGAACTGCTGTCAGACGACATCCCCGCCGAGGAGGCGCGGCTGAAGAGCGCCGTCGCCGCCCTGCAGACTCAGATCGACGAGATGATGGACGGCCAGCACGGCCTGGTCGGCGCCTCCTTCGAAGTGATCGAGAGCTATCGGATGTTCGCCCATAGCCGCAGCTGGAACCGCTCGCTAGAGGAGGCGGTGCGCGGGGGCCTGACCGCGGAGGCGGCCGTCGAGCGGGTGCGCTCCGAGCATCGCGCCACCGTCGGCCAGGCGCGCGATCCGTACCTGCGTGAACGGCTGCACGATCTTGAGGATCTCAACGACCGGCTGCTGCGGCACCTCTCTGGCGACGGCGGGCGAACGCATCGCGAACTCCCCGACGACGCCATCCTCATCGCGCGCAACCTCGGTCCTGCCGACATCCTCGAATACGACCGCGGTCGGCTGAAGGGCATCCTCCTGGAAGAGGGATCGGTCGCCAGCCACGCCGGCATCGTCGCCCGCGCGCTCGAGATTCCCTGCGTCGGCCGGCTGGCGGGGCTGCGCGACCGGGTCAGCGAGGGCGACCCGGTGATCGTCGATGCCGAGACCAGCGAGGCATACCTGCGGCCCAGGCAGGACGTGGTCGAGGCGCTCAAGTCGCGCATGGCCGTCCGCGACCAGCGTCGCGCCGAGTTTGCACGCCTGCGCGACACGCCGGCATTCACACGCGACGGCGCCAAGATCGCGCTCTTGATGAACGCCGGCCTCGCCGTCGATCTCGACATCCTCGCCGAGACCGGCGCGGAGGGCATCGGCCTCTTCCGCACCGAGTTCCAGTTCATGGTCGCCGAGGAGCTGCCGCGCTTCAACGCCCAGACGCAGCTCTACACCCGCGTGCTCGAGGCCGCGGCCGGCATGCCGGTGACCTTCCGCACGCTGGATCTCGGCGGCGACAAGATCTTGCCCTACCTGGACGCCGAACGGGAGGACAACCCGGCGCTGGGCTGGCGCGCCATCCGCATGGGGCTCGACCGCAATGGCACGCTCCTGAAGCTGCAGCTCCGCGCGCTTATCGCCGCGGCGCGCGGACGCGAACTGCGCGTGATGTTCCCGCTCATCGCCAGCGTCGAGGAGTTCCGCGCCGCGCGCGCGCTCGTCGACAAGGAGATCGCCTGGGCCCAGCGCCGCGGGCGCCCGGCGCCGGTGACGCTCCGTGTTGGGGCGATGATCGAGGCGCCATCGCTGATCTGGCACCTGGACGCGCTCCTGCCGATGACGGACTTCGTCTCGGTCGGAACCAACGACCTGATGCAGTACCTCTTCGCCGCCGATCGCGGCAATCCGCTGGTGGCCGAGCGTTACGATCCGCTCTCGCCCCCGGCGCTGCGCGCGCTGAAGACCATACAGGACGCCTGCGCGGAGAGCGGAACCCCGGTCTCGGTGTGCGGCGAAATGGCCGGGCGCCCGATCGAGGCTTTCGCGCTCATCGCGCTCGGCTATGATCAACTGTCGATGCCGCCGAGCGGCATTGGTCCCGTCAAACAGATGGTTCTGTCCTGCGATCGTGAGGCGGCGCGACGCGGCGTCGACAGCCTCTTGCGGGGCAGCGGCGGCTCAGTCCGTCGGCAGGTGGAGACCCTGGCGCGCAAGTTGTCGGTCGTCATTTAACGCTTTGAGAACAGTGTTGAATTCTGATATTTGTCCACAGCGACTGATTTGCGGGTCGGGATGCGGTTAATCGCTATGAACGATGCTGCTCAAGCGCGGCCACAGCCATGGCGCCGGTAGACGCGGGCGTCATGGCGTCCGGCATCGCGTCCGGCATGGCGTTCGCCGGCGGCGACGCAGGCGCTGCTGCGGCCGGCGACGAACTGCTCGATCGCGCCGAAACGCTCGGTGCGGCCTTCCGCCAGCGCCGCGAGGCGCTGGGAGTCAGCCTCGAACACTTGTCGATGACGACGCGGATCAAGCCCCAATACCTGGCCGCGCTCGAGGAGATGCGGTTCGAAGACCTTCCCTCGCGCGCCTTCGTCGTCGGTTACGTGCGCGCCTGCGCCGCGACGCTCGGGTTCAATCCAGAGGCCGCCGTCGAGCGCTACAAGCGGGAGGCCCCCGCATCGGGGCCGGCTCTGGCCACGCCGGTCAGCGTCGATCGCGATCGCGACCGCGACCCGAGGGTGCGTGCGTTCGTCATGCTCGGCGGGCTGGTCGTGGCCGCCATCGTCGTCTGGAACGTCGCCGAACGGTTGCGCGTCCACGCGCCCGCGCGCCGCGGTCCCGCGCCGATCGTATTGCCGGCTGCGGCGTCGTCCACGAAGGGGCCGAGCGGTCCAGTCACGCTGGGCGCGCCCCTGCCGCCGCCGGCCGAGGCCACGAACCCGGAGCCCTACGTCACCCCAGGGCTCGACGTCGGCTCGAGCGCGCCGCCCGGGGCCGTCGCGCCGGCGATGCCGGCGGCCGGGACGCCGTTCGACGCCAAGGGGCAGACGGTCTACGGCGCGGCGCCCGCCGCGGCCCACATCATCCTGGTCGCGGTCAAGCCGGTGTCGCTGGTCGTGCGGGGCTCTGACGGCAAGGTCTATTTCGCCCGCCAGCTCGAGACCGGCCAGGCCTACGCCGCGCCTGTCCTCGATGGGCTCCAGGCCGAGGTGTCGAACCCAGCCGTTGTGGGCGTTTATGTCGACCGGGTGCTGAGAGGCCCGCTGACGGCCGCGACGGCGTCGCTGTCCAGCCTCGGGGCCGTCGCCCCGGCGCCGGCGCACCCCTAACGCAAGTTTCACATACCGAGGGTTGGGCCGAGGCCGCCGATAGCTTATTGAACCGCCGGCAATGACCACGCTTGAGCAGCTGCGCCCCTGGCGCGCAATTCAGCGCCGCCCGACCCGGAAGATCCGCGTCGGCTCGGTCGAGGTCGGCGGCGACGCGCCGATCAGCGTCCAGTCGATGACCAACACCCTGACCGCCGACGCGGACGCGACCATCGCCCAGGTCCGCGCGCTGGAAGAGGCCGGCGCGGACATCGTGCGCGTCTCCTGCCCCGACGAGGCGTCGACGGCCGCCATGCCGGCGATCGTCAAGGCGTCGCGCGTGCCGATCGTGGCCGACATCCACTTCCACTACAAGCGGGCCATCGAAGCGGCGGAAGCCGGGGCGGCCTGCCTGCGCATCAATCCAGGCAACATCGGCTCGGCGCAGCGCGTTCGCGACGTCGTGCAGGCCGCGCGCGATCACGGATGCTCGATGCGCATCGGCGTCAACGCCGGCTCGCTCGAACGCGAACTCCTGGAGCGCTATGGCGAGCCCTGCCCGGACGCGATGGTCGAGAGCGCGCTGGGTCACGCACGCATCCTCCAGGACCACGACTTTCACGAGTTCAAGATCAGTGTCAAAGCGTCGGACCTGTTCCTCACCGTCGCTGCCTACCAGCTGCTGGCCGAGGCGATCGACTGCCCGCTGCATCTGGGCATCACCGAGGCCGGGCCGACCCGGCCGGGCACTATCAAGTCGGCGATCGGCATGGGCGCGCTGCTCTGGGCCGGCATCGGCGACACCATCCGCGTCTCGCTCGCCGCCGACCCGGTCGAGGAGGTGAAGGCCGGCTTCGACATGCTGAAGGCGCTTGGTCTGCGCCATCGCGGCGTCAACATCATCGCCTGCCCGTCTTGCGCGCGTCAGGGCTTCAACGTCATCGAGACCGTCGGCGCCTTGGAAGAGCGGCTGGCGCACGTCACCACGCCGATGTCGCTCTCGATCATCGGCTGCGTCGTCAACGGTCCGGGCGAGGCCCTCTTCACCGACGTCGGCTTCACCGGCGGCGGCAAAGGGGCTGGCATGGTCTATCTGGCCGGCAAACAGGACCACAAGCTCGACAACGACCAAATGATCGACCACATCGTCGCGTTGGTCGAGGCGCGCGCCGCCGAGATCGAGGCCAATGAGCGGGAGGCTCTGCAAGCCGCCGAATAGGTTCCGCATCGTCACGCTTGCGCGTGGCAGGTGAACGCTGTTTAGATTGTTTTCGAACCGTAACAGGAGGGACGTTCATGTCCGTAGACGGCAACTGGAATATCGTGGTCAGCTCGCCGATGGGCGACCAGCCCACGACGCTTTCGCTGAAGAACGACGGCGGCGCCCTGAGCGGCGAGCAAGGCGCGCAAGGCCAGTCCAGCCCCATCGCCAACGGTAAGGTGGACGGCGACACCGTGACCTGGTCGAACTCGATCACCCAGCCTTTCCCGATGACGCTGGAGTTCACCGGCACGCTCGCCGGCGACACGCTGAACGGCAACGTGAAGGCGGGGTCGTTCGGCACCTTCCCGTTCAAGGGATCGCGGGCCTAGGGCTCATCCAATCCACCCCGCCCCCGTCTCATGTCGGCGGGCGGGGCGGCCAGCGCCTCTCCATCCGCCGCGGCCCGCGAGGCCGTCGGCGGTTTTGCTCGTTTCGCGCCCTTCTTTATGGTTCGGCCCCGTGCAGCTCCCCAAAGCCCGTCTCGACCAGGTGCTCGACCGCTTCCGCGAGGTTGAAGCGCGCATGGGCGCGGCCGCCGACGGGGCGGAGATCGTCCGCCTGGCCAAGGAGCACGCCGAGCTCAAGCCGGTCGTCGAGGCGGTCGAGGCGCTGGAACACGCCCGTGCGGAGGGCGACGACTACGCCGCCATGGCCGGCGGCGATGACGCCGAGCTGGCGGAACTCGCCCGCGACGAGCTCGAACTCCTGAACGAACGCCTGCCCGCGCTGGAGCGTGCTGTCGCCCTGCACCTGGCGCCGAAGGACAAGGACGAGAGCGCCTCGGCCATCCTCGAAATCCGCGCCGGCACCGGCGGCGACGAGGCCGCCTTGTTCGCTGGTGATCTCTTCCGCATGTATCAGCGCTATGCCCAGAACCATGGCTGGAAGGTCGAGGTGGATTCGGTCTCCGAAGGCGAGGTCGGCGGGTACAAGGAGATCATCGCCGCCATCGAGGGCGACGGCGTCTTCGGCCGCTTGAAGTTCGAGAGCGGCGTCCACCGCGTGCAGCGCGTGCCCGACACCGAGGCGCAAGGGCGCATCCACACCTCGGCCGCGACGGTGGCCGTCCTCCCGGAGGTGGAGGACGTCGAGATCGAGATCAACGACTCTGACCTGCGGGTCGACACGTACCGCTCCTCCGGGGCCGGAGGCCAGCACGTCAACAAGACCGACTCCGCCGTCCGCATCACCCACCTGCCCACCGGCATCGTCGTCACCTCGTCGGAAAAGTCCCAGCACCAGAACCGCGCTCGGGCCCTCAAGGTGCTGAAGGCCCGCCTCTACGACCAGCAGCGCGAGGCGCTCGACAATGCCCGCGCCGACGCCCGCAAGAGCCAGGTCGGCTCCGGGGACCGCTCCGAGCGCATCCGCACCTACAACTTCCCGCAGGGCCGCGTGACTGACCACCGCATCAACCTGACCCTCTACAACCTGCCGAAGATCATCGAGGGCGAAGCGCTGGACGACGTCATTGACCCGCTGATCGCCGAAGATCAGGCCGCCCGCCTGGCCTCGCTGGAGGCCGGGTGAGCCTGACGCTGGTGCAGGCCTGGACGCAGGCGCGGGACCGGCTCAGCGCCGCGGGCGTCGAGGGGCCGGTGATCGACGCGCGCCTGCTTGTCGAGGCGGCGGCCGGGGCCACGCGAACCGACATCATCGCCGATCCGCATCGGGCGCTCACGCAGGCGCAGGCCGCGGCCCTCGACGGCTACCTCGCCCGGCGCGAACGACGTGAGCCGGTCAGCCACATCCTCGGGCGAAAGGGCTTCTGGAAGATCATGGTCGGGGTGACGCCGGACGTACTGACGCCGAGGCCGGACACCGAAACCCTCGTCGATCTCATCCTGCGCGACCTGCCGGAGGGCCGAAGCTTCAGCATCCTCGACCTCGGCGTCGGCTCCGGCGCCATCCTTCTGGCGATCCTGGCCGAGCGGCCGGCCGGCAAGGGACTGGGCGTGGACGTCTCCGATGCGGCGCTGGCCGTGGCGCGCGAGAACGCCGCCAATCTGGGGCTCGCGCAGCGAACGGCGCTGCTGCGCGGCGATTGGACGCTGGGGTTGGCCGACGAGAGCTTCGACGTCGTGGTCTCCAACCCGCCCTACGTGGCGAGCGGCGATATCCCGACGCTTGCGCCTGAGGTGCGCGACCACGAACCGCGGGTGGCGCTGGACGGCGGGCCGGATGGCCTCGACGCCTACCGCCGCCTCGCGCCGGAGATTTTGCGCGTTCTGAATCCAGGCGGACGCTTTGCTGTCGAGATCGGCGCCGGCCAGGCGGCCGCGGTCCTTGGCCAGTTCGCCGCCGCCGGCGCGGTCGGGCTCGAGACGGCCCGCGACCTCGGCGACCGCGACCGCGTCGTGGCCGGTCGCCGCCGGCCTTAAACAGAAATCCCTTGGAAAAAAGGCGGCGAGTCGCTACATTTGGAGCGTCTCCCAAATCGTCGAGGCGTTGGGGCCGCTTAGTTGAACGCGGCTCTGCTCGACGGATAAGCCGCCGGCACGGGGCGCTCGCGGCGGGGACGCGGAGCTAGCGCTTTCGACAGGATCGTCACGGGCCGACAAGCCCGATCCGAACCAAGCCAGGGCCCTCGCGCGATCAGGGATGTTCCTTGAGGAGCGCCGGCCAGATTGCTGGACAACATGAGAGATTTCAAAGGTATGAAGCGGCAGCGCAGCCGCAATCGAGGCGGCGGAGGCGGCAAGCCCCAGCACAACGCCAATCGCGCGTTCGAGTCGAACGGGCCCGACGGCGTCAAGATCAGGGGCGCCGCCCAGCACGTGTTCGAGAAGTATCAGCAGCTCGCCCGCGATGCGCTCACCGCCGGCGATCGCGTGCTGGCGGAGAACTACCAGCAGCACGCCGAGCACTATTTCCGCGTGCTCCGCGCCGTTCAGCCGCAGCGGGCGCCCAGCGACATCATGGGCCGCGACGCCTTCGCGTCCGGCTTCGACATCGACTTCGAGGACGAGAGCGGCCAACAGCAGCAGCCGGACGCCGAATCCGGCCAGGACGGCGGCGACGCGGACGGCGAGCGCGGCGAATGGCGCCAGGATGGCCAGCGATACGAAGCGCGCCAGAACGACCGTCAGCGCAACAACGGCTATCGGGACGACCGCAACGGCGGCTACCGCGACGACAGACCCAGAGACGACAGACCCAGGGACGACCGTCCGCGCGACGACCGCCCCAGAGAGGAGCGCCCCAGGGACGACCGGCCCCGGGATGATCGGCCCAGAGACGACCGGCCCAGGGATGACCGACCCCGGGAGGACCGCTTCCGCGACGATCGTCAGCGGGGCGACCGCTACCGCGATGACCGGCGTTACGACCGCAACGACCGCCCGGCTGATCCGCTGGCCGTGGTCGAACCCCAAGCCACGCCGCTGACCGCCGCCGAAGCCGCCTCGCCGATCCTGCGCTCGCAGGACGGCGGCGTGAGCCAAGCCCCGGCCTTTCTGCAGGCGCGCAGCGCGCCTGAGGCGGGCGACGAAGCCGTCGGCGAAGCGCGACCGCGTGGACGGCGTCGTCGTGGTCCGCGCGGCTTTGACGATGCGACCGGCGGTGAGAGCCCCGATTCGACCGCCGAGGCCGCCGAAGAGGCCTAGCCCCGGCTTCCGCTCACGGTTTCAGGCCGATAAGCCGCTTGGCGCTTCGCCGGATGATGTGGCGCGTCTTGTAAACCCGACGATCGGCGTAGAGGAAAAGCAGCGCCGCCCAAACCGCGCGCCCAGGACCGGGCGCGACCCGCTCGTCGACGAACGTGCTGGCGATATCGAGAAACGTGCGTCGGAGCTGCAGCAGCATGTCGAGGTCGGCCTCCGTCCGCGGCGGCGGCGGCTGCCCGGGCGGGCCAGCGCGCGGCCTGAGCGCGGCCTCGAACGTGGTCGAATGCGTGCCGACGACGGCGTCATCCATGAAGAACGGCAACAGCACCAGAAAGTCGGCGGCCCATCCGTTGTCGCCATAGGGCGCCCAGGCCCGGCGCATGACGTCGGCCAGCGCCGCGCGCCGGAAGAGGCCATAGATCCAGCTCGCGCTTGACCGGAACATCAGCGTTCGGACGTCCTTCGGCGCGCCGCCGCCTGCGAGGCGGGGGAAACGTGTTTCGCGAATGGTCTCGCCACGGAACGTTCCGATGACGCGCCCGACCGCCAGCTGCTTGGCCGGATTGGCCTCGAGCAGCCGGTGCAGCACCTCCAGATAGTTCGCGTCCGACCGGTCGTCGGCGGCGCGCCAAAGGAAGTAAGGCGTCTGCGCCGCGTCCAGCGCGTCGAGGAAGTTCTGCATCGCCCCCTTGTTTTCAGGCTGGCGGATCAGGCGGAAACGTGGGTCGCGGGCGGCGAAGGCCGCGGCGATTTCCGCCGTTGCGTCGGTCGAGGCGTTGTCGAAGACGAGGGCGGTGAAGTCGCCGAAGGTCTGCGCGGCCAGGCCCGCGAGGCAGGTCTCGAGCCGCGCCTCTTCGTTGAACACCGGCACCCCGATGGTGATCACCGTCATGACAAGCTGGGCCCGGCCGGCCTAGGAAAGCGCATGCCCGTGCTCGACCCAGACATCGACATCCGTCCCCTGATCCGCGCCGAAGCGGAGAAGTGGCGCACGCTGCGGCTGAAGATGCTGCAAGAGCACCCAACCGCGTTTCTGTCGAGCTACGAAGACTGGCTCGACCGCGATCTCGACGCTTTCGCCGCTCAGATTCCAGAGGATGGCGTCGACGCCCTCTTCGGCGCCTTTCTTGGCGGTGAGCTCTGCGGGTCGGCCAGATTCAACCGGGAAACCCGCCGGAAGGTCGCGCACAGGGGCGATATGACCGCGGTCTACGTCGATCCCAGCCTGCGCGGGCGCGGAGTCGGCGAAGCTCTGGTGCAGGCGGTGATCGACCGCGCCCGCCAGCATGTCGTCGTGCTGCTCTGCGGCGTCGGCGCCGGCAATACGCGAGCCGGCGATCTCTATCGGCGGCTCGGCTTTGTCGACTACGGCGTCCTATCGCGCGCGATGCGGGTCAACGGCGAGGACTATGACGAGGATCTGCTCATCATGAACTTGGACGAGGCCTGAGCCTCGGGCCAGCGCCAGTCGAGCTTGGGCATGCGCGGCATGCGCAGCTTGAACGACTCGCTGGCGGGGATGCAGGCCTCGAGGCATTCGATGACCGGCTCGGCCGGGCCGTCGTTGAAGAAGTGCTTCAGGCCCCTGATGCGCTGGAAGCGGATCGGACGGCGGGTATGGGTTTCGGCGACCAGCTTTTCGGCGATCTCGATCGGGGCGAAGTCGTCCATGTCGCCATGGATCACATGCACCGGCACCTTCAGCCGCGTCAGCGCGGCGCGCATGTACGTCAGCTGCTCCGCTTGGTGGCTGATCTCGTAGATGGCGTTCCTCAGGTCGCGGGGGATCAGCCGCATGATGTGGCGGCCCCATCCGACCAGGAAGCGCACCGTCGGGCCGGCGACCCCCAGGTAGCTCGACAACAGGACGACGCTCGCCACCTTGCGCGGATTGGCCTCGGCCATCAGCGTCGCGATCGCCGCGCCGTAGGATTGACCGACCAGCAGGATGCGCTGTCCCGGCGCGGCTTTCAGCACGGGCGCCAGAGCCTCGGCCTGCACGCGGATGTCGGGCACGCAGTCGAACGGCTCAGAGCCGGCGAACCCTGGCCGGTCGACGACGATCATTTCGCGGTTGTCAGGGCAGGCGGCCAACGCCGGCGCCCAGTACTCCGACCAGGACGGCGCGCCGGTGATCACCACGATCTTCCACGGCGCCGGCGTCTCGCGCGGAGTCTCCAGCGCCTGAATGCGCCAGCCGTGGCCGCCGCCGGCCTCGAAGCTGACGCGGCGGACCCGATCGTCGGGAAACTCGGCCTCGAGCGGCGCATGCTCGATGCGGCCGGTCGCGGCAGCCTGAAAACACGCCAGCCCCACCCCGATCACCCCGTGCGGACGCCGTTTCATGCCTCCATCTCCCTTACCTGACCGCTGATTTTTTGAACGCAAAGCGCGGCCTTGGGTTCAGGCGGGCGAGTGTGCGCGCAAGGTCTTGAAAAAGGACTGATCCCCCCGTTCAGGTGGGCGTCAGGTTCGGAAAAAGGCAGGCATATGCAGGCTTCGCCGATCTTGTGTGGCGCGGGCGCCACACCTAAATCCAGCCCGTCGGCGGCGCTTGCGCTTGATCAAGGCAGGCAGCCGTCCATTCCGCCTATCCAAGGGGAACCATGAACATCGACCTCTATTCCGACCGCGCCAAACAGGCGATCCAGTCGGCGCAATCGCTCGCGCTTGCACGCCGCCACCAGCAGCTCGCGCCGGAGCATCTCCTGAAGGTTCTGCTCGAGGAGAAGGACGGGCTCGCACGCGCGCTGATCCAAAGCGCCGGAGGCCGGCCTGATCAGGCCGACCAGGCCGCCGAAGCCCTGCTCGCCAGGACGCCGAAGGTCGAGGGCGGTTCTGGTCAACTCTACATGCGGCCGGAAACGGCCAGCGTCTTTGCGACGGCGGAAGCCGACGCCAAGGCGGCTGGCGACGCCTTCGTCACCACCGAGCGGCTCTTGGTCGCGCTCGCCAAGGATGGCGGCGAGGCGGCCAACGCGCTGACATCCGCCGGCGTCACGGCCGCCGGCCTCGAAGAAGCGGCCAAGGGCCTGCGCAAGGGCCGCACCGCCGACACCGCTTCGGCCGAGGAGGGTTATGATGCGCTCAAGCGCTATGCCCGCGACCTCACGCAGGCGGCGCGCGACGAAAAGCTCGACCCGGTCATCGGCCGGGACGAGGAAATTCGCCGCACCATCCAGGTGCTTTCCCGGCGCACCAAGAACAACCCCGTGCTCATCGGCGAACCGGGAGTCGGCAAGACCGCCATCGTGGAGGGCCTGGCGCTCCGTATCGTCAACGGCGACGTGCCGGAGGGCCTGAAGGACAAGAAGCTGCTCGCCCTCGACATGGGCGCCCTGATCGCCGGCGCGAAATACCGCGGCGAGTTCGAGGAACGGCTGAAGGCCGTGCTCAACGAGGTCACCGCGGCCGAAGGCTCGATCATCCTCTTCATCGACGAGATGCACACGCTCGTCGGGGCCGGAAAGTCCGAAGGGGCGATGGACGCCTCCAACCTCCTGAAGCCGGCGCTCGCTCGCGGCGAACTCCACTGCGTCGGCGCGACCACGCTGGATGAGTACCGCAAGAACGTCGAGAAGGACGCCGCGCTGGCCCGCCGCTTCCAGCCCGTGTTCGTCGACGAGCCGACGGTCGAGGACACCATCTCGATCCTGCGCGGTCTGAAGGAGAAGTACGAGCTGCACCACGGCGTGCGCATCGCCGACGCGGCGATCGTCGCCGCCGCAACCCTGTCGAATCGCTACATTGCCGACCGCTTTCTGCCCGACAAGGCGATCGACCTGATGGACGAAGCGGCCAGCCGCGTGCGCATGGCGGTCGACTCCAAACCGGAGGAGTTGGACGAGATCGACCGCCGCGTCGTGCAGCTGAAGATCGAACGCGAGGCGCTTTCAAAGGAAACCGACCCGGCGTCCAAACAGCGGCTCGAACGGCTGGAGGACGAGCTCGACGACCTCGAGGGCCAGTCGGCCGAGATGACAGCCCGCTGGAAGGCCGAGAAGGACAAGGTCGGTCAGGCCGCCCAGGCGCGCGAGGCGCTCGATCGCTTGCGCGCCGAACTTGCCGCCAGCCAGCGGCGCGGCGACTTGCAGCGCGCGTCTGAGATCATGTACGGCGAGATCCCGCCGCTCGAGAAACGCCTCGCCGAGGAGGAGGCCGAGCAGGTGGGCCAGCTCAACCCCGAGGTCGTCGACGCCGAACAGATCGCTGCCGTCGTCTCCCGTTGGACGGGCGTGCCGGTCGAGAAGATGCTCGAAGGCGAGCGCGAGAAGCTGCTCAAGATGGAAGACGCGCTCCGCGCCCGCGTGGTCGGGCAGGACGAGGCGCTTCGGGCCGTTTCCGACGCCGTTCGGCGCGCCCGTGCCGGCCTGAAGGACCCCGGCCGGCCGATCGGCTCATTCCTGTTCTTGGGCCCCACCGGCGTCGGCAAGACCGAGCTGACCAAGGCGCTGGCCGAGTTTCTGTTCTCCGACGAGGCCGCCATCACCAGGATGGACATGAGCGAGTACATGGAAAAGCACTCGGTCAGCCGCATGATCGGCGCGCCGCCGGGCTACGTCGGCTACGACGAGGGCGGGGCGCTCACCGAGAGCGTGCGCCGGCGGCCCTACCAGGTGGTGCTGTTCGACGAGATCGAAAAGGCCCACCCCGACGTCTTCAACGTCCTGCTGCAGGTGCTCGACGACGGACGGCTGACCGACGGCCAGGGCCGTACGGTCGACTTCCGAAACACGCTCATCATCATGACGTCGAACCTGGGCTCGGAGTTCCTCGCCGACCAGTCGGTGCAGGCCGATGGCGAGGCGGCCAGCGTCGAGGCGGTCCGCCCGCTGGTCATGGACGTGGTGCGCAAGCACTTCCGGCCGGAGTTCCTCAACCGGATCGACGACATCATCCTCTTCCACCGCCTCGGTCGCGAACAGATGGACGACATCGTCAAGATCCAGCTCCAGCGCGTCGAAAAGCTGCTGGCCGACCGCCAGATCAGCCTCTCCCTCGATGCCGGCGCCCTGCACTGGCTGGCCGAGCGCGGCTACGACCCGGTCTACGGCGCGCGCCCGCTCAAGCGGGTGATCCAGAAGGAGCTGATGGACCTGATCGCCCGCAAGCTGCTCGCCGGCGAGATCGCCGACAGCTCGGTCTTGGAAGTGACCGTCGGCGACGATGGGCTCGACGTCGGCAAGATGCTGGTGAACTGACCGGAGCGTCGCGCGACGCGTGCCGCGTGACCGGATGCGAAAAGCCCCGCGCCCGGGGGACAGGGGCGCGGGGCTCGCTTACGAGCGGTCCAGAAGGGACGCTATCGCCTAGCAGGCGTAGCGGACGCGCTCGATGACGTAGGCGCCGACGTAGGGATCCCAGACCCGCTGCCTGCCGTAGCAGACGGCGTAGCCCGGATAGCCATATGGATCGCCGTAGTAGGGGCCGGGGCCATAGTAATAGTTGTGGTCGCTGGCGATCGCGGCGCCGAGGCCAAGGCCGATCACGCCGGCCGCCAGAGCGATGCCGCCATCGTCGCGGTCGAAGCCGCGGCCGCGGAATCCGCGGAAGTCGCCGCGAAAGCCGTGATGGAACGATTGGGCTGTCGCCGGCGTCGCCCCGCCCACGGCCGTTCCGGCCAGGGCGAGGGCTGCCAAGCCGGTGGTCAGAATCTTGCGCATTGGAACCTCCAGGGTGGAGTCGGTCGACTCAAGAACGCCTGCTGGCGTCGTTGGATGCGATCATGCCTAACCGCCATGAACCCTGGCTGAACGGGCGCGTCAGGCTCCTCGTCAGGAGCGGGACGGCTCTGGGCGGCCTCCGCCGAGCTGCCAGCCGACTTCGCCGGCCATGCGCTCGAAGAAGCCGGGCTCGTAAGCGTGCTCGGGATCGCGGCGCACCATCTCGTCCATGCGCTGCGCATCGTCGCCGACCAGGATGCGCCAACGCTCGTTTCTGACCCCGTCGAGGATGACGCCGGCGGCCGCGGCGGCGGTCATCGGCGCGTCTTCGAGGAAGCGGCGCGCCCCTTCGGCGACCATCGCCTGGATCATCTCATCGGTGACGTGCTGCGCACCGGCCGCCGCGAAGCGCGCTCTGGCCCGCTCCAACTCCGCCTTCGATAGTTGGTCGGAATCGTTGCCACTCAGGACTTTGCGCGAGTTGGCGGCGATCGAGGTGCCGATATGGCCCGGCATCACCACCGAGCACTTCACGTTCGGCGCGTTCAGCTTCAGGTCGTTGATCAGCGCCTCGGTGAACCCCTTCACCGCGAACTTCGCCGCCGAATAAGCCGTGTGCGCCGTCTGCGGTCCGAGGCTGGCCCAGAATCCGTTGACGCTGGAGGTGTTGATGATGTGCGCCTCGTCGGCGTTCATCAGCATCGGCAGGAACGTGCGCACCCCGTAGTAGACACCGCCCCAGCAGATGTTGAACGTGCGCTCCCACTCGGCGCGGCTGTCGGCGATCATCGAGCCGCCGCCGCCGATGCCGGCGTTGTTGAACAGCAGATTCAGCTTGTCTGTCTCGTGCTGAGCGGCGAATTCATCGCGGAAGCGCCTGAGCTCCGCTTCGATGGAGACGTCGGCCATATGCGTCGTGATGCGGGTGCCCTGCGGGAGCCCATCCGCTTCGCAGAGGTTCACGGTCTCCGCCATCGTCGTCGCCGAGACGTCGCAGGTTGCGACGTTGCAGCCCTCGGCCGCCAACTGGCGCACCAGCTCGCGCCCCATGCCTGTCCCGCCGCCGGTGACGACCGCCGTCTTGCCCGCGAAGTCCTTCATCGAGTCCTCGTCTCCCTCGTCGCTCCGGGCGACCGCCTCGCGCGCGACCCGCGACGGCGATAAAGGCCGCCGGCGCACGGAAGTCGAGTCGTTAACCCGCCGGTAGAACAACCGATGGTACGAGCGGTCCCGGGGCGCTACTGCAACGCGCGACGCCGGGTCCGTCGCGCAACACAGGGCGTCGCTGTGTCCGTCCTTGGCGTCTCAACCACCGAGCCGGACCACCCGGGCGCCGAGCTTGGCGCGGACACCCGCAGGCTCAATCCCGACGCCGCCGCGGCGCTGGCGCCTTACGCCGGCTCGCCGCTGCTCGACGCCGGGCAGCTCAACCTCATTTCGCTCGACGCCATCGCCACCCGGCCCCGCTGGCCGGTGCGACGCGACGCCGTCCACGACTACGCGGCCCGCACGCTCACACGGCATCTTGCCGAACAGGGCAGCTTCCTTCGCGTTTCCGACACCGACTTCCTCGTCATCATGCCCGGCGAGCGGAAGTTCGCCGCCCAAGCGCGCTGCCTCCGCTACCTCGGCGAAATTCTCACCTACTTTCTCGGGGAGGCCCATCCGGCCGACCTCGCTGTCCGCTGTGTCAGCGCCATCGGCGCGCACGGCCTCGAGGCAAGGCTGGTGGACCCGGCGGCCGTGGGCGTCGCCGCCGAACGCGAGGATCGCGAAGCCCGCGCCGCCGAGGCAGCCTCCGAACGCGGCGCCCCGTTCACCGCCGCCGACGGCACGCGCGTGCGCGTCTCCTGCGTGCTGGAGCCGGTCTTCGAGCTCAAGCGGTTCGCCCGCATCGGCAACCGCATCGCCCGCCGGGTGATCCGGATGTCGGACGAGGTCGCGCTCAGCGCGGTGCAGCTCGCCAACCTGTCGCGCGCCGATATCGAGAAGATCGATGTCGCGACCATCGCCCGCGGCGTCGACCGCTTGCGCAGCCAGGGGCAGGAGCGCGAGCTGACGCTGATTATCCCGGTCTCTTTCACCAGCCTGTCCAACCGCGGCAGCCGCGCGGCGCTCGCCGGCCTGCTCGGCGAGGCGAAGGCGCTGGTCGAGACCGGCGTCATCTGCGAGGTCCGCGACATCGAGGCCGTGCCCCAGACTGCGCTCGTCGAAGCCACGTCGCTGATCAAGCCCTACTGCATGTTCCTCACCGGCGGTCTCGCGGCCGCCCCGGGCCCGGCCCTCGCCAACCTCAAGGATACCAACCTGCACGCGCTCTCCTTCGAGGCGCCGGCGCAGGTCGGCGGCGACGCGGAGTTTCTCGGCTGGGCGCGCGAGGCGGTCACGTCGGCCAAACGTGTCGTTCGTTCGGCGATGATCTACCGCGTGGGCACGGCGCGGCAGGCCGGCCTCGCGGCCATGGTCGGCGCCACGCACGCGAGCCTGAGGCCAGCAGCCACCCGCTAGCTCGCGGCCGCCACGTCCGGCTCGCCATCGGCGATGCGGGCGACCTCGGCGAGCAGGCTGGACGGCGAGATCGGTTTGGCGACCACGCCGTTGATCCCCGACTGCCGGTAGGTGACCAGCTGTTCGGGCATGACGTTGGCGGTCGTGGCCACGATAGGGATCGAGCCCAGGGGAGGCGGCATGGCGCGGATGCGTCGGCTGGCTTCGACGCCGTCCATAACCGGCATCTGGATGTCCATGAAGATCAGGTCGAAGTGTGAGCGCTGAACGGCCGCCACGCCTTCGGCGCCATCGTTGGCCGTCTCGACCGTCGCGCCGAGCTGGCTCAGCATGCTGGTGGCGACGAGGCGGTTGGTCGGGTTGTCCTCGACGACCAGCACGCGCAAGCCGGAGAGCCAGCCCTCGCCCGCGCCGCCGGCCTCCGGCGTCGCGCAGGCCGGCGCGGCGACTTCCATCCAGAACGTCGAGCCGACGCCGGCCTCGCTGGTGAAGCCGACGTCGCCGCCCATCATTCGCGCCAGGCGGCGCGTGATGGCGAGGCCAAGGCCCGGCCCGCCGAAGCGGCGCGTGGAAGAGCCGTCGACCTGGCTGAACTGGCGGAACAGCGTGGCCTGGGCGTCCTTGGGGATGCCGATGCCCGTGTCCTCGACCTCCAGGCGCAGGCGCCGTCTTTCGCCGGCGCCGGACGCGGTCAGCGCGACCTTGACGTGGCCGGTGAGGGTGAACTTCACCGCGTTGCCGATCAGGTGGAAGGCCATCTTGCGCAACCGCGCGCCGTCGCCCTCGACCCAGCCGAGATCCTCCTGCACAGCCGCATCCAGCGTCAGGCCCTTGGCCGCGGCGGTCGGCCGCAGCAACGCGAGCACGTGCTCGATCCCGGCCGCGGGATCCAGCGGTTCGACGGACAGCTCGAGGCGGCCCGCCTCGACGTCCGAATAGTCGACGATGTCGTTGAGCAGGTCCGAGAGCCCGACGCCGGACTCCAGCGCCTTGTCGATCAGCCGCAATCGCTCCTTGCGCACCGGCTCGTGCTTCAAAAGGTGCAGGATGCCGAGCACGCCGTTCATCGGCGTCCTCAACTCGTGGCTCATGTTGGCCAGGAACTGGCTCTTCGCGGCGGCGGCGGTGAGCGCGGCCTGTTCGCCGGCGACGGCCGCGTCGCGCGCCTTCACCAGGTCGGTCACGTCCTGAGCGATGCCGAGCGTTTCCCAACGGCCTGATTCGAATTGGCGCATGCCCTGGAAGGCGACGCGCATGTGCCGCCAGGCGCCCTTGCCTGAGCGCTCGCGGTATTCAACGACGTGCTCGGCGCCGGTCGCGAGCGTGTCTTGCCAAGCCTCGTCCAGCGCCCCGACGTCGCGCCAGTGTACGGTTTTGCGCACCCACTCGCCCGGCATGGTCCAGTCGGCGTCGGTCGCCGACGCCGGGCGGGTGAAGTCGGGGTTGAGGTCGTATGTGTCAGTGTCCGGATTGTAGCGCCAGATGGTCACGCCGGCGGACTGGCGGAGCATGCCGGCGGTGCGCTGGGCCTCCTGGCTCTCGAAGTCGCGCCGCCGCTCGGCGGTGATATCGCGCAGGATCATCAGCACCCAGCCGTTGTCGCCGCCGACCGCGTGGTTGCGCATCCAAAGCCAGCGTCCGTCGGCCGTGGAGATCCGGTGTTCGACCACCGCCCGCTCGGCCAGCGCCAGGCCATCGACCGCTCCATGAGCGGCCGCGCGATCGTCGGGGTGGACGTAGTCCCAGAACGATCGATCCTCCGACTCCGGCGCCGGCCAACCCGTCAGGCTCGTCCAGGCCCCGTTTGTCTTGGTCAACGCGCCACGCTCGACCGCCATGAAGACATCGAGGCTGTTGGTGAAGAACCAGCTCATCGCCGCGACGGCGCCGCGCGGCGCGACCACTGTCTCGGGTTTGTCGACCACGGCGCACCTGTGGGTTGCGATCGACGCCAAACTGCTCTTACGGAGTAAATATTTGGTACGGCCAAGCTGCGCTGTGGCGGGCGCGTCAGGCCCGCTCGAACGCGAGGCCCGCCTTCAGGGATTCGAGATCGCGCCCGACGGTTGCGAGCGCTAACCTGCGGCCCGCCCTCCCGAGGACGACCGCCGCGTTTCCTTCGTCCAGCGAGCCCTCGATGGTCGGCGGATCGAAGGCTTCGGCGTGGCCGACATAGTTGATGGTCTGCCCCTGATGCACGCTCCAGAAGAAAGGCGTGTCGCGGTACGGCGAGGGGTCGCCCAGGATCGCCCGCGCCACGTGCTGGCCCTGCCGCTCGGCATGCACCCAGTGCTCGACGCGGATCGCTTGGCCGGTATGCGGATCGGGGTAGCGGGCGACGTCGCCGGCCGCGTAGACGTTCGGCGCGGCGCTGAGCTGGGCGTCGACGACGATGCCGTTGTCGACCATCAGGCCAGCCGCCGCGGCCAGCGCCACGCGCGGGCGCACGCCCATGCCGGCCACGACGAGGTCGGCCTCGATTTCGCCCTCGTCCAGCGCCAGCCGACTATCGGCGAAGCCCACGACCTTGCGGCCCAGGTGGAAGATGACGCCGGCGTCCTCGTGCAGGCGCCGCACCCAGCGGCCGATGTCGTCGCCAAGGATGCGGGCGAGCGGGATCGCCTCCGGCGCGGCCACGTGGACTTCGAGTCCGCGGTGGCGGAGGGCGGCCGCCGCCTCCAGCCCGATGAAGCTCGCGCCCACGACCGCGACGCGTTTGGCGCCCTCGGCCGCGGCAATGATGGCGTCGGCGTCCGCCAGACTGCGCAGGGTGAGCACCCTGGGGCCGTCGAAGCCGGGAATCGGCGGACGGAGCGGCTCGGCGCCGGTGGCGATCATAAGCGCGTCCCAGGCGAGGCTCTGTCCCGCCTTCAGCGTCGCCGTCCGTGCACGGATGTCCAGAGCCGCGATCTCGGTCTTCAGCTTCAGGTCGATGGCGTTGTCGCCGTACCAGTCGTCGCCCCTCAGCGGCATCCACTCCGCCGGCGCCTCGCCGGCGAGGTAGTCCTTCGAGCAGTTCGGCCGATCGTAAGGCGCGGTCGCATCGTTCGAGACGATCGTCACCTCGCCATCGAACCCCTCGCGGCGCAGCATCTCGGCCGCGGCGAATCCGGCCGCGCCACCGCCGGCGATCAGAACGCGCCGCGGGCCGGTCCGCTTCGGTTTCGGCGGCGCGGCCTCGGCCGCCGCGGTGACGTAGACCTTCCCCTCACGCTCCTCGACCGCCCAGCGGCTCACCGGATCGATCGCCGGCGCAGCCAGCGCCTCGCCGGTGCGCAGACAAAAGCGCGCGTGGTGCCAGGGGCAGCGCACCGTGTGGCCGACCAGCAACCCGTCGCCCAACGGCCCGTGATAGTGGGTGCAGTGCGCGCCGATCGCATGGAGCTCGCCCTCGACGCGGGCGACCAGCACCGCGTCCTCGCCGACCCTGCCCACCAGCTTGCCGCCCTCCGGCACATCAGCGGCTGAAACGCCTTGCGTCAGGTCCGGACCCTGCGGCTCTTCGGCGTCGTTGCTCATGGCGGCGGCTCCCTGGTTCGACCGGTCAGACGCTTGCCCGCGCGCGGCGTTTCGTCAATCGCGGCGAGGCCGCGCGTCGGTCGAGCGGTTGCGGTTGACGCACGGCCGGCGGGCGTCGCAATTCAGACCGACAACGGGGAGGGCGGGAATGCGTTTCACCACAAGGCTTGCCGGGCTGGTTGTCGCACTAGCGATAGCGGCCGGGGCGGCGCATGCGGACACGATCCTCTTCGTTGGCAACAGCTTCACGTTCGGCGCGCTCTCGCCGGTGTGGAAGTTCCACGCGGCCGAGGTGAGCGACCTGAACGGCGGCGGCGTCGGCGGCGTGCCTGCGCTCTTCAAGCTCTTCACCGAAGAGGCCGGCCTCGACTACACCGTCAGCCTGGAGACGGTGGGCGGCAAGGACCTCCAGTTCCACCTCGACAACAAGCGCGCGGTCATCGACCAGTCATTCGACCACGTCGTGCTGCAGAGCTTCTCGACGCTCGACGCCGCCCACCCGGGCGACCCCGCCAGCCTGATCCGGTCCACCGCGGAGATGGCGCGGATGTTCCATGCGAAGAATCCGAAGGTCGATGTTTGGCTCGACGCCACCTGGTCGCGCGCGGATCAGACCTACCTCACTACCGGCCACTGGTACGGCAAGCCCATCGGCCAGATGGGGATCGATGTCGAGCAGGCCTATTTGGCCGCAGCGGCTGGCGCGAACGCGGCGATGCCTGGAGCGGTGAGCGGCGTCGCGCCCGTTGGCCTAGCCTGGAACCGGGCGTTCGACACCGGGTTCGCGGACGCCGACCCCTACGACGGCATCCAGTTCGGGCAGGTGAATCTCTGGGCCTTCGAGGGCTATCACGCCTCCAGCTTCGGCTACTACATCGAAGCGCTGGTGATCTTCGGCGCCGTGACGGGCAAGGACCCGCTCAGTCTCGGCCCGCGCGAGACGGCGGCGACGGAGCTGGGTTTCTCGCCGGCGCAGACGACCGCCATGCAACAGATCGCCCACGACCAACTTGCCGCCAGCTTGAAGCGCTAGCGTCGCAGCGCCTCGATCCGGCGCAGCAGGACCGGCGTCCAGTGGCGCCCATAGGTTGCCTGCAGGCGCTCGATCCGCCAGTCCTCGCCGCTGATGCGGCCGCGGCAAAGGGGCGAGCCGCAGCTGCAGGCCATCGCCCATGACGGGCTCAGCGAATGGGTCCCATAGTCGATCGTCAGCTCCTCGCCGCTGGCGACGTCGCGGCGCGCTGCGATGGTGACGGCGTCCAGGTGCCACAGGTTCGGGTCGCAGCCATGGTTGCCGTATCGCACCGGGTGCGCCGGATCGATCAGCAGGTGCGCGTTCTCGTCCAGCGCCACAGAGCTGTAGGGCTGCTCCAGCCGCGCTAGCGCGTCGTCGTCGATTACCCGGCCGCCCAGCCGGATGACGATCTCCCCGCGGGAGATGGGCGCGGTCGCAAAGAGGCCGAGGCCTTCGATCGGCGATGGGCGCGGCGCGGCCCTTTCGCTTAACCAGCAGCCAGGCGGGACGATCACGGGGTCGCGGCCTGCTCGGCCGCCATCTTGCGGATCAGCGCGCGACGCTCCTCGAGCCCACGGTGCAGTTCGACCAGCACGCGCGCCGCATGCGCGTTCGTCTGGATCGCCGCCCAGTAGTCCGCGACCTTCCGCTGAGCGGGAATCGGGTCCTCGACATCGGCGGTCGGGATCACGTTCTCGATGAGGAAGAGGGCGGGCACGAGGGTGCAGTCGGCGATGGTCAGCCGGCCCAAGACTGCGAAGCCGTCGGCGCCGATGTAGTTCGCCAGCGCGTTCACGCCGCGGACCACTTGCCCGGCCAGCAGGTCGCGCGTGCCCTCGTTGCGGGTCGAGCGGCGCGTCTGCCCGCCGAGCATGAACATGTTGTTGAGCAGGTAGATGTCGGCCAGGCGCGAGACGGTGCGGATGCGCGCGGTCTCCAGCGGCGTTTCGCCGAGCAGGCTCGGCGTCGGGAACGTCTCCTCCAGATATTCGGCGATCACTTCGGACTCCGGGATCAGCTGGCCATCGTCCAGCTCCAGCACGGGAATGCGGCCGAGCGGCGAGGTCTTCCACCACGCCTGCGTGCCGAACCCGGCCGGCCGCTCGAGCGCGATGTCGAGGCCCTTGGCGTAGATCTGCATGCGCACCTTGGCCGAGTAGGGGCTGAGATCGCCTGAGTAGAGTTTCATAGCGTCGCCTTTGCGAGTCTGTCGCGAGATAGACTGCGCCGCCGCCTCTTCGCCAAGCAAGCGCGCCTTCCCTCGCTGACGCCAAGCTGCGAAAAATGCGCCACCAGATGGAACGGACGGACGGAGGACAACCGCCATGGCCCAAGGCGTCGACACGCTGATCAGCCCGGAGATGGAGGAGGCCAAGGGCAAGTGGAGCGAGCCGCGCCACTCGCCGCCCATCGCGCTGTCGGACATCCGCAAGTGGGCGATCGCCACCTACTGGCCGGAGACGCCGCCGGCGATCTATTGGGACGAGGACTACGCCAAGACCACCCGCTGGGGCGGCGTCATCGCCCCGCGCGACTTCAATCCGTTTGCCTGGCCGGTTCGCCGGATGCGCCCGGCGGCCGCGGCCGCGCCGGTCAAGGGCGTGCGGCTGACCAGCATCAACGGCGGCCAGACCGACACCTACGGCGTTCCCATGCGCCCCGGCGACGTCATCTCGACCCGAACGCGGCTCAAGGACTTCAACGAACGCCAGGGCCGCTTCGGGCTGATGCTGTACAGTTACAACGAGACGGAATGGACGAACCAGAAGGGCGAGTTCGTCCGCCGCCGCGTCGGCACAGGCATCCGCTACTAGGGGAGGGGATCGAGATGGCCATCAACGTCTACTTCGATGACCTGAAGGTCGGCGACGAGCTGCCGGCCTGGTCGCGCACCACGAACTTCATGCACTGGAACCGCTACGCGGCGGTGAACGACGAGTTCGTGCCCTTCCACATGGACGACGAGGACGGCCGCAAGGCCGGCAACGCCCAGGGCGCCTTCGGCATGGGCAACCTGCGCTACGCCTATCTCGTCAACGCGCTCACCGACTGGATCGGCGACGAGGGCGAGATCCGCGAGATCGGCTGTCAGTACCGCGCCATCAACCAGAAGAACGACACCCTCACCGTCGTCGGCAAGGTGGTCGAAAAGGGCGTGGTCGACGGCGAGAACCAAGTGAAGCTCGACATCAATGTCACGAACCAGAACGGCGAGGCCACCTGCCCCGGCCACGCCATCGTGGTGCTGCCGAACCGCTAGGCGGCGATAGCCTCGACCACCGGTTCGCTGCGGCTGGTGAGCGCGTTGAACACCTCACGAGGGACCCGCAGCCGCGCGTCCTGCTCGTAGACGGCCCTCAGTTCGTCGAAGCGGGCGTCCGCATCCATCGTCAGGTCGGCCAGCCGGTCGATGAAGGCGAGGGCGTCGGCGTCCAAAGGCGGGGTCGGCTGCGGCGTCGCGCCCCAGACGTCCCACGGCAGCATCTCCATGTTGTTCAGGCTGGCGGCGTCGCGCACCACGTTGCCGCCGATGAACCACAGACCCCACATGTCGAAGATGCCGAAGGCCATCGGGTCGGCCTTGCCGGCTCGGCACTGCTTCCACGCGTCGCCGGCGATGATGAAACGGTCGCGCGGCGTATCCTTAGGATCGAAGTCGAGCTTGAGCGCGGCCGCCTGCAGAGCGTCCAACTGGGAGTCGACCAGCACCCAGCGCTCCTGCTCTCGGTTCCAGTATTCGACCACCCAGTGGTCGACGAACTTGCCCGCCTCGAAGTAGGCGCCGAAACCGGTGCGGCTGCGCGCGGGAACGCCCTGGGCGCGGAGGATCGCCGTCGTCAGCACCGCGAAGTGGCGGCAAACGCCCACCACACGGTCGTTCGGCTCGCGGCGCCGATCGAGCGGCGCCCCGGCGCCGAGCACGTCCAGGGACGCGCGCACGGTCCTGAGATGCTGCTGCGCGCCACGTTCGGGCGGCATCGTCAGCCCGTAAGCCTCGGCCCAGTGAAAATGGACCATGTCGCCCTGCACGGCGCCGCACACGCCGGCGAGGTCGCGCGGCAGGGCGGCGACCGCGGCCGCATGCGGCCCGAGCGCCGTCATCGGTCCCGGCGTCGTGTAGAAGGCTTCGATCTCGCGGGGCAGGGGCATGGTTAGCATCTCCTCGTTAGGCGAGGCGAACCTTCGCATGCTGTCGACGTCGCGGTCTTGACCGCGATTGCGGCGCCTCGGCCCGCGTGCGCATTGTCGCGCAACGGCAAGCCAGAGTGGGCCGAGGCAGCGCGGAGCTTCTCCATGAACCATGGTGAGTACGAACGCCACGACGCCGTCGGATTGGCGGCTCTGGTGGCGAGGCGCGAGGTTTCGCCCGACGAGCTTTTGGATGCTGCGCTGGCCCGGCTCGAGGCGGTCAACCCAGCCATCAACGCCGTCATCCTCAACCTCGCGGACGAGGCGCGCGCCGCCATCCGCGCCGGCCTGCCCGAGGGCCCGCTGCGCGGCGTCCCCTACCTGATCAAGGACCTCACCACGCAGATGAAGGGCGTTCCCACCCGCGCGGGCGCGACCCTCTTCAACGATGTCCCGCCGGCCGCGGCCGACAGCGCGCTGGTGGCCGCCTATCGGGACGCCGGCCTTGTCCTGTTCGGCAAGACCAACACCCCGGAATTCGCCCTCCAGCCGGTGACCGAACCGGTGCTGTTCGGGCCGAGCCGCAATCCCTGGGCCCTCGACCGCACGCCGGGGGGCTCGTCGGGCGGCGCTTCGGCGGCGGTGGCGGCCGGGATCGTCCCGGCGGCGCAGGCCAGCGACGGCGGCGGGTCCATCCGCATTCCCGCCGCCTGCTGCGGCCTCTTCGGGCTGAAGCCGTCGCGCGGCCGCGTCTCGATGGCGCCGGTCGGCGAGGGCTGGGGCGGCCTTTCGGCGCTCCACGCCGTCACGCGCTCGGTCCGCGACAGCGCGGTGCTGTTGGACGCCAGCAGCCGGCCGCAGCCTGGCGATCCCTATTGGCTTGCGCCGCCGGCGCGTCCGTTCGGCGAGGAGGTCGGGCGCGATCCCGGGCGGCTGCGCATCGCCTTCCACCGAGGCGCCCTCGCGACCGGCCTCGCGTCGACCGAGGTCAGCTTCGCCGTCGACGAGGCCGCCCGCCTTTGCGCCGACCTCGGGCACGACGTCGAAGAGGTCGCCCTGCCGTTCGACTTCGCCGGCGCAGCGGCGGCCGGCGGCGTGCTCGTCGCCACCGCGATCGCCGCCACTGTCGACGGGGAGGCCGACCGCCGCGGGCGCGTGGTGGCCGAGCAGGAGGTCGAGGCGCTGAGCTGGCGGCTTTACCAGCAGGGCAAGAGCGTTCCGGCCCGCGACTATGTTCGAGCGCTCGCCACAATCCATCGCTTCGGCCGCGAGCTCGGCGGGTTCATGAACCGCTACGACGTCTTGCTGACCTCGACGCTCGGCACGCCGCCAGTACGGATCGGCGAGCTCAGTTCGACCTCGACGGACGTCGGCGAGTACATGCGCGTTTTCTCCGCCTTCATGCCCAATACGCAGCCGTTCAACCACTCGGGACAGCCAGCGATGAGCGTGCCGCTGGCGTGGACCGACGACGGGCTGCCCGTGGGCGTCCAGTTCGCCGCCGCGACCGGAAACGAAGCGCTGCTCTTTCGCCTCGCCGGCCAACTGGAGTCGGCGAAGCCGTGGGCGGATCGTCGCCCGCCGGCGCTTCAGCCGGCGTAGACCGCGCGCTCGAAGGCGGCGAAGGCGGCAAGGGCGCGCGGGTCGGCGAAGGGGAAGATCTGGCTGCAGAAGATGCCGGCCGCCCCCGCCGTGCGGTCGATCCAATAGTAGCAGTTGCCGAGCCCTGCCCAGGCCAGCGACCCGGCGCTGCGCCCGTTCGGACCTGGGCCGGCGTTGGTCACGAAGCCGAGCGTCCAGCCCTTGTCGGCGCCGGGGAAGGGGTCGAACGTGTTCGACGTCGCCGGCTGGGCGGAGTTCAGCACGCCGATCTCGGGGCGCTCGCCGATCTGCGAGGCGCACAAGGCGTTCAGACTGGCGGGCTTCATCAGCTGCGGCCCGCGCCCCAGCACCGCGTCCACGAACTTGAGGTAGTCCGTCACCGTCGAATAGAGCCCGCCGCCGCCCATCATGAAGTGCGGCGTTTCCGGCATGCCGAACGGAATCGCCGCTGCGCCGCCGTCCGGCGTGCGCGCGTGCATGGAGGCCAGCCGGCTCTTCTGCTCGGCGTTCGGAAAAAAGCTCGTGTCATCCATGCCGAGCGGATCGAGGATGCGCCGTCTGAGATAGGTCTCGAACGGCTCGCCGGTCGCCGCCGCGATCAGATGGCCGGCCCAGTCGATGCCGGTCCCATAAACCCAGCCTTCGCCCGGGTCGAACGCCAGCGGAAACTGGTCCGCGTTCTGGCCGACGCTCAGCCCCGTCGCGGTTGCGAAGCGGTCGACCAGAGGGCTTGTGAAGCCGTATGCGAGGCCGCTCGTATGGGTCAGCAGGCGGCGGAGCGTAATCGGCGTGCGCGCGGCTCTGAGCTCCGGCTTGCCGGCGGCGTCGAAGCCGGTGATCACGCTGGGCGCGGCCAGTCCCGGCAGCCACCGCCCGACCGGCTCGTCGAGGTCGACGAGGCCGTCTTCGACCACCAGCAGCGCCGCCGCCGACGTCAGGGCCTTGGTGCAGGACGCGATCCAGAACTGCGTGTCAGCGGTCATCGCCGCAGGGTTGTCGGCGCCGCGCACGCCGACTGCGACCTCGACGGCGGCGCCATCAGGGAGCCGCGCTGCAGCCGCCGCGCCGCACAGGCCCGCGTCGGCGACCGCCGTCGCCAGGGCCCCTTCGATGCGATCGGCCGCGCTCATGGAAGACCGTTCAGACTGGCGCCCGCCGCGAACCATTTGTTCATTGATGACCTCCCCAACTGGGATCAGAATACCACGTCGCAGGGGCCCTCGGGTCAGCCGAAAACCACGCGATGGTCATGCTTTCGCCATCGGCCGCTGCGACGGATGCGACGCCAAGCCGAGGGAGTTTGCGCCATGGACGTTCACTACGGCGTCGTGAAGCAGAACGGCGTCTGGACCATCATTGGGCGCGGGTTGCGGTTCGGGGCCTACACCGACCGCGCGGTCGCCGAGGACGCGCTTCGGCGGCTGGCCGACAAGTCGCCCGGCCGCTCCGTCCACCTGCATCTTCAGGACGAAACCGGCGAGCTCAAGCCGCCGACGGCGGTGGTCGAGGCTCGTCCCTAGAGCGTATCGACTTGTCACATCGCTTCGCTAGGTTGACGCCCGCCAGAGCGCGGAGGGTCGGCGATGGAAGCGGAAGCGAGGGATAAGCCCACTCGGGCCTGGCTCGACGCCAACCTCAGGATGAACGACATCCTGACGATCGGCACCCACAACAGCTACCATCTGGCCGCGAGCCCGCCGATCATGGAGGTGATCCGCCGCTGGTCGGAGAAGGCCGCGGAGGGCCTCGACTACACTCATCCGTCGCTGAGCGAGCAGCTCGACGACGGCGCCCGCGCCCTGGAGCTCGACATCTTCTACGACCCGGAGGGCGGACGCTATGCGCGGCCCTCCGGCCTGGCGCTGATCAAACAGCCGGTGCCGGACGAGTACGTGCGGGCGATGTCGGCGCCGGGCATGAAGGTCCTGCACGTTCAGGACATCGACTTCCGCTCCACCGTCCACACCTATGTCCAGGGCCTTCAGGAGATCCGCGCCTGGTCGCTCGCGCATCCCGACCACACGCCCATCTTGCTCACCATGAACACATCGGACGGGCCGACGCGCACGAAGAACGGCGTCGACGGGCTGGCGTTCGACGAGGCGGCCTACGACGCGCTCGACGCCGAGATCGCCTCTGTCTTCCCGGCCGGCTCCGTGATCACGCCAGATGTGGTGCGCGGAGCGCATGCGACGTTGCGCGAGGGCGTGCTCGCCGGCGGCTGGCCGTTGCTGGGCGACGCGCGCGGCAAGATCCTGATCGCCGTGGACGAGTACGGCCGCAAGCGCGACGCCTATCGCCGCGGCCGCCGATCGCTCGAAGGCTGCATGTGCTTCGTCAACTCCGACGATGATGGGCCCGACAACGCCTTCTACGTGCTGAACGAATACGCCGATGTCCCGGCCATCGCCGAGCGGGTCCGGCAGGGCTTCCTGGTCCGCACGCGCTCCGACGCCGAGACGATCGAGGCGCGCGCGAACGACACGCGCCGCCGCGACGCGGCGCTGGCCAGCGGCGCTCAGTACGTCTCGACCGACTACCGTCGCCCGGACCGGCGCTTTTCCGACTACCAGGTGAGGCTGGCGGGCGACGCCGCCGCCGTCGTCAATCCGCTCCGCGCGCCGCCAGGGCTAGCGGGCGCGCCGATCGAGATATAGGATTCATCCGCCGGCGGACGGAATGGCCCGGGGTCGCCAGCGGAAAATACCGAGCCATCCGACGCTTAGGCGCTCGCGCCGCCGGTGTCACACAAGCGACGTCAAAGTGTCGGCGGTTCATCGACAGACCGTCTCATAACCGACGCTGATTCATCACCGAACGGCAGTGCAACTGTCGCCGAACCGTTGGCGCGTCTGAATAGCTTTGGCGCCAGCGCCGCGTGGGGCTGGCGCAAGCGGCAAGGGGACATCCGTGGCACGATCTGCACAACCGCTCAGCGGCGGCGCGTTTGCGCGCGCGCTCTTGCCGGCGCTGGCCGGCAGCATCTTCGCCTACTCGGCGGCTTGCGCACAGTCGACGGCCGGGCAACAGGCCGAGGTGGTCGTGACCGCGTCCCACCAGGCGCGCAGCACCGCCGGTCTCGCCGTTCAGGTGCAGGTCCCGAAGGACCAGTCGGTGGTCAACCAGACCTACATCCGCAGCCAGGTTGGCAGCTCCAACTTCGCCCAGATCATCAATCTGTTGCCCGGCGTCAGCTATTCGACCGAGGATCCGACGGGCATCCTCTCGTCCGACTTCCGCATGCATGGCTTCGATGGCAACCACGTCTCCTTCACGGTCGACGGAACGCCGCTCAACGACACCGGCAACTACGCGATCTTCCCTGGCGAATACACCACGGCCGAAGCGATCGACCACGTCACGGTCAACATCGGCCAGTCGGAGGTGGACAGCCCGACCGCATCGGCCATCGGCGGCACGGTCAACATCGTCACCAAGCTCCCGCCGACGACGCTCGGCGCGCTCGTCGACGGCGCCCTCGGCAGCTACCAGTATGGACGCGTCTACGCCGAGTTCGACACCGGCGCGTTCGGACCCTGGGGCACGCGGGCGTTCCTCTCGACCAACTATGCCGACGCCAACAAGTGGAAGGGCAATGGCAAAATCGAGCGGTTCGGGCTCGACGGGCGCATTTTCCAGCCGCTGGGCGCGGGGGCCGACTTCATCTCGGCCGCCTTCACCTACGCGTCGAACCGGCCCTATTTCTACGAGAGCTCGTCGAAAGCCCAGTTCGCCCAATTTGGCCCGAACATCGACTTCAACACGCAATGGGCGGTCCCGACGGCCACGCCCGGGCACGCCGACGGCGTCGTCCCGACCTCGGCGTCCGCGCCGGGCTTCGAGCAAGGCAACGACTCCTTCTTCTGGAAGGTCCACCCGAACCCGGTCGACTTCGGCGATCTGCGCGTCCAATCGCGCTTCGACCTGACGCGGTCGCTCACGCTGACGGTCGACCCCTACTTCCTCTACACGCTGGCCAATGGCGGCGGCACGACGTCGCTGAAGGAGAGCGACCCGCGCCTGGTCGGCTCCGGCGTCGCCCACGCCTGCGCGAATGGCGGCGTGGGCGTCGACTTGAACGGCGATGGCGACTGCCTCGACACCATCCTCGTCTACAGCCCTTCCAACACGCAGACACACCGCTACGGCGTGAACACGTCGCTGCTGTGGACCCTCGACGAACACAACTACTTTCAGGTTTCCTACACGCTCGACTACGGCCGTCACCGCCAGACCGGGGCGATGACCTTCATCGATCAGATGACCGGGACGCCAGACAACGTCTTCGCTGGCCTGCGCGGCTTCGGTCCGATCATCCCGGCCGAGGATGGCGTAGCGCTGCGCACGCGCGACCGTTTCTCGATCGCCAAGCTGAATCAGGTCTCGCTGAACTACATCGGCAGGTTCTTCGACAACCGGCTGCATGTGAACATCGGCGTGCGCGACCCTACTTCGAGCGCGACCTCAACCAGTTCTGCTACACGTTCAACGGCGCCAGCGCCTACTGCGACAGCGTTTCGCCGGCGCTCGTTCAGGCGGCCCTGGCCAACGGCGTCGCCACCCACACGACGACGCAACTCAACACCCTGCTGTTCGGGGCCGGCTCGACCACCATCTCGCTGAACCCGCAGACCCAAACGCCGAACTTCCGCCTGCCGTTCAAGCAGACTTTCCACTTCACCCGGCTGCTGCCGAACGTCGGCGCGAGCTGGAACATCGATCTACAGAACCAGCTCTACGCGACTTTCGCCGAGGGCTTCTCGGCCCCGAAAACAGACGATCTCTACACCTCGAGCACGAACCTGGTTCAGCCCGAGGTCAGCTACAACTACGGCGTCGGCTATCGCTATCAGACCTCGAAGGTCACGATCTCGGCCAACCTCTGGGGGTCGACCTGGCAGAACCACATCATCCAGTCATTCGATCCGAACGACCCGACGCTCTCCATCGACCGCAACGTCGGCGACGTTCAGCTCTACGGCCTCGACTTCGAGGCGGGTTGGAAGCCCATCGACCCGTTGACTCTCTATGCGTCGCTCACCCTCATGCACAGCCAACTGCTGAGGGACTACGAGGTCACCGCGTCGAGTGGGCCCGACAAGGGCAAGTCCGTGCCGCTGCCCGTGAAAGGCAAGGAACTGGTCATGACGCCGGACCAGGAGTTCGCGCTCCGAGCGGAGTACACGGTCGGCGACCTCACGCTCGGCGTTCAGGCCAAATACACGTCACGGCGTTTTTCGTCAGACGTGAACGACGACACCTTGCCGCGCTTCACCACGGTCGATCTGGATGCGGAGTATCGCATTCACGCCTGGGGCAAGACCGCGGTGCTGCAGGTCAACGCCACCAACATCTTCAACGAGCAATACCTCAGTCGGGTGTCCACCGTGTCCAACGCACACCCTGTAACTGTCCCGGCGCTGAACGGCGCCCCCGGCGTCGACACCATCAATGCGCCGTCCGGCCCGTTCTTCTTCAACGGCGCGCCGCCTATGGTCTTCGTGACGCTGAAGACCCAGTTCTAGCAAGCGTTCGCCGCGGCCGAGGCTTGTCGCGCGCCAGTTGCGCGCAGGCCTCGCGCCCCTCGGGCGTCAGCATGGGGCCAGAGCGCCCCTCAACGACCCAACGGATGGTCTTAAACGCCTGAATCCATTGCTCGTGGCCGGCAAGTTCGCTGTGCGCGCCGCGGTTCAGCGCGTCGAGAACGAAATAGGCCTCTCCGTCCATCGGGCGGTTTCGTTGGCTGCCGCGCGCCCCTCCGCGCGCGAAAAATGACGGTAGCGCGAAGCTTCCGTGACGGCCAGACTGATTCGTCCGCCGACACCGTTTCGGCCTCCGGCTAGGCCGGCGCGGCGCGGATGTGGTCGAGCACCGCGCCCATCGGCGCACACCAGACGTCCTTAACCTTCAACCAATCGAGCACCAGCTTGTGGCTGGCCATGCTGGTCTCGCCGGCCTGGGTGCGCGTGGGCACGATGTCGTGAAAGACGAGGATCGCCCAAAGGCCGCGCGCCATCGCGCCCTCGACATAGCGCATCGCCAGCCCGGGGTCGTCCACGTCGTACGTGGTCGCGGAGGCGCGCAGCCAGTAGGGCCGGGCGCGGGCGTAGGCCGGCGTCATCGGGCTGTCCTCGTCGCTGGTGCGCGCGGCCGCCAGCCCGACGCGCTTCAGCGTCGTCTCGAACGTGTGGAACTTCTGGTTCGCATCGCCTGGTCCGAGGTCGGTCTCGCTGCACGGATAAGCGAAGACGCGCTTCGGATTTTGGCCGAAGTGCAGGTCCATGTAGGCCTGCATCGGCATCAGCTCGCGGCGGGCGTAGGAGCTGGCCGTGTACGGCTGAAGCCCGCAGGGATGGCTGACCGTGTGGTTGCCGAACTCATGGCCGCCGAGCCTCGAGACGGCGATCCAGTCCGCCAGGCGCGCGTCCATGTTCTCCCTGGTCAGGAAGAAGGTCGCCTTGAAGCCGGAAGCAGAGATCTGCGCGATCCCGTGATCGAGCTGGGAGTCCAGGCTGTCGTCGTAGGTGAGGCTGACCGCGGCCCTGGCGCCGCCCGGCCAAGCGAAGGGCGCGGCCGCCGCCCGCGCGCCAACCCTGTTGGCGGCGTTCGCGGCAAGCCCAAGCGCCATCGTGCGCCGCGTGATCATGAACATCGCCTTTGGCGAAGCTTACCCTGTAAGTCCACCCCCCGAGATCGCCGGAATTTATCTTGGCGTGCGCTCCCGATGGCGGGACAAGGCTCTCGGGGCGTAACTCGCCGTCACACCGGCGACTGAAGATGGAGCGTTTCGCCTGATCGCCGCCTATGCCGCCGCCGCGGTGCTCGCGCCGTCGTTCTCGATCCCGAGCCTGCCGCCCATCCATCGCGACGCCCAGATCACCTATCTCGACCGGTCGGGCGCGGTTATCGGCGTGCGCGGGGGCCGCTACGGCCCGCCGGTCGACATCGCCCGCCTGCCGCCATACGTGCCAGCCGCCTTCGTGGCCATCGAGGACAAGCGGTTCTACGAACACCCAGGGTTCGACGTGGCTGGCATGGCCCGGGCGCTGATCGCCGACCTCGGTCAGGGTCGCGCCGCGCAGGGCGCATCGACCATCACCCAACAGCTGGCGCGCAACCTTTTCCTCTCCTCCGATCGAACGCTGGAGCGGAAGGGCGAGGAGCTGATCTACGCCGTCGAGCTGGAGCAGAAGTACTCCAAGCAGCAGATCCTCGGCCTCTATCTCTGCCGCGTCTATTTCGGGGAAGGCGCCTACGGGATCGAGGCGGCGGCGCACCGGTACTTCAATAAATCGGCCGCCAAGCTCACCGTCCGCGAGGCGGCGATGCTGGCCGCGCTGATGAAGTCGCCGACCGACTACGACCCGATCACCCAACCGGAGCGCTCGGCCGAACGCACCGGCCTCGTGCTCGACGCCATGGTCGACACCCACGCCATCACCCCAGCGCAACGCGCCCGCGCGGCGGCGCAGACGCCCAAGGTCTACAAGAGCGCCGTCGCCTCCGGCGCGCAGTACTTCGTCGACTGGGTCGACGGGGCGACCCGGCGACAGATCGGCGGGGCGCCGAAAGAGGATCTGGTGGTCGACACCACCCTCGACCTGCCGGCCGAAGCCGCGGCCCAGGAGACGGCCGCGGCGGCCGTCCATCGCTTCGCCGGCCAAGGGGCGAGCCAGGCCGTGCTCGTCTCATTGGATCCCGACGGTCGCGTGCGCGCGTTCCTGGGCGGCGTCGACTATGACGCCAGCCAATACGATCGCGCCGCCGAGTCCCACCGCCAGGCGGGGTCGTCGTGGAAGCCGTTCGTCTACCTCGCGGCCATGGAGGCGGGGCTCACGCCAGACACCACGGCGGTGGATGAGCCGGTGACCATCGACGGCTGGTCGCCGCATGACTTCGAGCCCACCTTCCTCGGCCAGATCACCCTCCAGACGGCGCTGGCGCAGTCGGTCAACACGGTCGCCGCGAAGATTGCCGATCAGGTTGGCCGCCCGGTCGTCGCCGCCGACGCGCGCCGCCTCGGCGTCTCTTCGACCATCAACACCGACCCGGCCATGGCGCTCGGCACCAGTCAGGTGACCCCGCTCGAGATGGCCCAGGCGTACGACGCCTTCGCCAATGGTGGGCGGCGCGTGCAGGCCTACGGGATCGAGCGCATCCGAACCGCTGCCGGTCGCGTCGTCTACCGCAAGACCGCCGCCCCCGGCGCTCAGGTCATCCAGAACCCGGCGCTCGGCGAACTCGACCGGATGCTGCGCGCCGTCGTGGCCTCCGGCACCGGCGCGAAGGCGGCGATCCCCGGCCGCGATATCGCCGGCAAGACCGGCACGACCTCCGACTATCGCGACGCCTGGTTCGACGGCTTCACCGGCGGACTGACCACTGTGGTGTGGATGGGCCGCGACGACAACAGCCCCATGCGCGGCATCACCGGCGGCACCGGTCCGGCCGAGTTCTGGCATGCCTACATGGTCCGCGCGATCCCGCGCCTGGCGACCGGACCGATCCCGCCCGGCCCACCAGGGCCGGCGGCGCCGCCGCCAAACGCGTTTCCTGGGGCCCCACCCGGCTCGCCGACCACCGGGGGCTTCTCGCCGCCGGCGCAGGCCAACTGATGGCCACCGCGCGCGAGGCGCGCCGCGCCGCCTTCATCGCCGAGGGCGTGCTGGCGCTCGCCCGCAATCGCGAGGACCGCGGCGCGGGCGGCCACGACGCCTACTTCGCCGGCGTGCAGGCCGCGCTCGCCCGCGCCGGCATCGCCGAGCCGGCGCTGGTTGTCGATCGGGCCCGGCTGGCGGCCAACATCGAAGCCGTGCGCGACGCGCTGGCGCCCAGCGGGCTTGCCTTGCGCGTGGTCAGCAAGTCGCTGCAGGCGCCGGCGCTGCTCGAACTCATCATGGCGGGCTGCGCGAGCGAGCGGCTGATGGTGTTCAGCGGCGTCATGCTCGACGAGGTGGCGCGCCGATACCCGACCGCCGACGTCCTCCTTGGCCGGCCGCTGCCGGCGCTGCAGGTCGACGCGTTCATCCGCCGCCGGGCCACCGAACCTTCGCCCGCGTCGCATCCTCAATGGCTGGTCGACAGCGCCCACCGCTTCGGCCAGTACGTCGCCATCGCCCGCGCCGCGAACGTCCCGATACGGATCAATCTCGAGATCGATGTCGGCCTGCACCGCGGCGGATTGGCCGACCTGTCGGCGCTCGCGGCGTTGCTTGATCTCGCCGCCGCCGAGCCGCTGGTCGAGGTCACCGGGCTCATGGGTTACGACGCTCATGTCCCCGCGCTCGGCGACCCGAAGGCCGAGACAGGCCGGGTGAAGGCGCGCTACGCCGACGCGAAGGCGCTGCTCATCGCCCGGCTCGGCGGCGATCCGGCCCGCTTCACCTTCAACACCGCCGGCAGCCCGACCTTCATGCACCACCTCGAGGAAACGCCGGCGAGCGAGGTCTCGGTCGGCTCGGCGTTCCTGAAGCCGCTGAACTACGACCACGGGGCGCTGCACGCGCTGCAACCCGCCGCCTTCATCGCCCAGCCGGTGCTGAAGGTGATGCAACAGGCGCTGATCCCCGGCATCGAGGCGCACGCCGAGGCGCTGAATGCGCTCGATCCGAACAGCCGCCGCGGCGTTTTCCTCTATGGCGGCTACGGCGACGCCGAGCCGATCTCGCCGCCGGGTCTCGGCTTCAGCCCCCTCTACGGCGGCCGCTCCATGCTGAGCGGGTCCGACAAGGTCGAGATCGCCCAGGACGATATGGTTTTCTTCCGCCCGCGCGAGAGCGAGGGGGTGCTCCTGCAGTACGGCGACATCGCCGTCTTCGACGGCGCCGAGATCGTCGAGCGCTGGGCGACTTTCCCGGTGCACGCCTGACCAGCCTCTACATCGACGCCGACGCCTGCCCGGTGAAGGAAGAGGTCTACCGCGTCGCCCGCCGCTACCGGCTTCCCGTATTCGTGGTCTCCAACAGCTGGATCCGCACGCCGGCCGAGCCGCTGATCACCTCGGTGGTGGTCGACGCCGGGCCGGACGTCGCTGACGACTGGATCGCCGAGCGGGCGGGGCCCGGCGACATCGTGGTCACCGCCGACATCCCGCTCGCCGACCGGGCGCTCAAGGCCGGCGCGCAGGCGATCCATCCGCAGGGGCGGCCTTTCACGCCCGACTCGATCGGCCAGGCGCTCGCCTCGCGCGGCATCGGCGAACACCTGCGCTCCATGGGCGAGATCACCGGCGGTCCCAGGCCCTTCGCACCCGCCGACCGCTCGCGGTTCCTGCAGGCGCTGGACGCCGCGGTGGTGAAGGCGCGCCGCGGCCGCTGAGGCGTGCGGCGAAATAACCGCTTGCACGGCATGTCACCCCTAGGTTACACGTAACCCATGGGTTACAAGGATCGTGATATGACCGAAGCGGAACTCCTGGGCGCGGCGCGGCGCATCGACATGCGGCGCAAGATGGGCATGATCGTCGCCGCGCTGGGCGGCGTGATCGGAGCGATCTGCGTCCTTCAGCTGATCCCCGGCGACCCCGGTGGGCCGGCCGATCGGCTGGAGATCTCCGCGTTCGCGGCCATCTCGCTGACCTGTATCGCGGCCGGCTTGGCGCTCATCTTGGGCGGCCGCCTCCCGGCCGAGGCGAAGACGCCGCGCCTGGCCATGCTGCGCGCCGAGGCCCAACAACTGCCGCGCCAGACCGCTTTCCTGCTGATGCCGCTCAGCCTCGCGTTCATGCTGGTCGGGGTCGTGGGCGCGGCCGTTCACGTGATGCACGGCGAGCCGATGCGTCGGGTTGAGATGTTCTCGACCGGCGCCTTTGTCTTCTTCCTCGCCGCTTTCGGCTTCATTCTCGCCGGCGGCGGCATCATCGGCCGGTGGGCCCGATCGGTGCTCGATGACGAGCTCACGCGGACGCTCAGGGCGCGGGCGTTGCAGCTCGGCTACGCGATCCTGTTGCCGGGCGTGGCCATCGTCTTCGTCGTCGGCCTCTTCCGCCGCGACCTCGCCGTCGAACTCGCCCCGATCGTGGCCGCGTTGGGCGTCGCCGCGCCGGCCGTCCGCCTCTTCATGCTCGAGCGGGCGGCGACGGGCGATGACGACGAGGCATGAACGGCTTTGAACTGAAGAACCGGCTGAAGGAGGCGCGGGCCGAACTGGGCCTCACCCAGACCGAACTCGCGCTGCGGGTCGGCGTCTCGCGCAAGACGATCAACACGGTCGAAAATGGGATCTTCACCCCATCGACCACCCTGGCGCTGGCGCTAGCGGCCGTGTTCGAACGGCCCGTGGAAGCCCTGTTCTATCTCGCGCCCGGCGTCGTCTAGCCGATGCCTCGCGAGATCACCGGCTACGCCATCGTCTCCACCGACGGCATGATCGCCGACGCATCGGGCGTGATGCCCGCCGCCCTCAAGTTCGACGCCGACCAGCGCTTCTTCGAGCGGGGGCTCGATCGCGCCGATGTCGTCGTCCACGGCCGCCACTCGCACGAGCAACAGCCGCACTCGTCCCGGCGCCGGCGCCTGATCCTGACGCGGCGGATCACCGCCCTGGCCGCAGATCCGACGAACGACAAGGCGCTGTTCTGGAACCCCGCTGGCGCCTCGTTCGAGGAGGCCCTGGCCGCCCTCGGCGCACCGGACACGAGGGTCGGCGTGGTCGGCGGGACCGATGTCTTCGGGCTCTTTCTCGACCGCTATGACGTCTTCCACCTGACCCACGCGCCGGACGCGCGGTTGCCCGGCGGCCGGCCCGTCTTTCCCGGCATTCCCGTCCAGACCCCCGAGCAGATCCTCGCCGGCCATGGTCTCGTCCTCGCTCGCCGGCGCATGCTCGATCGCGCGCGAGGCGTTGCTCTCCAAAGCTGGCGCCGCGGGCCGCCGAGCGGTAAGCCGGACCGATGAGCATCGGTCCCGCCCTTCGTCGCCTGATCGACCTGCCCGGCGTCGCCGACCTCGAGTTCAAGGCGCTGATGAAGCCGGCCTATGCGTCGGTCGAGGGACGCGCCGACTTTCCGGAGATCGACGCGTGCTCGGTGGCGTTGTTCGGGCTCACCGCCGACCAGGCCGAGGAGGTCGCACGTCCGGCCGACTGGGACGCAATCGAGAGCCGCCCGGTCCGCGAGCAGGTCGACGCCTTCGAGGCCGCCGGCTGGGACCTGACCGACGACAAGCGCCGGCCGCTACGCATGTTCAGCCAGTTCAACGTCCAGCTCTGGCTCGCCCTGCGCGGCGTCGCCGGCCAACTGCCGTTCGTGCCTGAAAGCAACAAGCCGGAGAGCTGGGTTTCCGAGCTCGAGCGCGACGCCGCCCGGTTTCGCAAGCGATAGGGCCCTTAGCCGCTCCAGACGGCGGCGCGCTTCTCCATCCAGGCTTTGACGCCTTCGCCATAGTCGGGGTGCTTGATCATCTCGTCGAGCAGCCGCTCGGCCTCGATCACCGAGGCCGCGGCGTCGCGGTGCAGGTCGCGGTAGATCTGCCGCTTCGTTTCGCGGGCCGAACCGGGCGCGACACCGTCGGCCAGTCGCTTCGCGTAGGTCATGACGTGATCCATCAGCGCTTCAGGCGGCAGCAGGGCGTTCAAAAAGCCCATCGCCAGCGCCTCCTCGGCGGTGAAGACGCGGCTCGAGAGCAGGACGTCGTTGGCGTGGGTCAGGCCGACGATGCGCGGCAGGATCCAGGAGAGGCCGAACTCGGCGGGAAAATTGTACCGGCCATGGGCGGTCGTGAACTTCGCCCCCTCGACCGCGAAGCGCAGGTCGGCGAAGGCCGCCAGCACCAGGCCGACGCCGGCGGCCGCGCCGTTGATCGCGGCGATCACCGGCTTGCCGATGCCAAAGTGGTAAGAAAAGTTCGCGTCGAAATGCGGGTCGACGCCGAAGCCCGGCATCGCGATCGTATCGTCCGTCCCCGGATCGTATCGCCCGTTCTCGGCGTGCCCCTCGAGTGCGCCCAGATCGGCGCCGGCGCAGAAAGCGTTCCCGTCTGCGTCGCCGGTCACCACAATCACCCGCACGCCAGGATCGCGGTCGGCCTCGGCCAGGGACCAGCGGTATTCGGTGTGCATTCGCCCGGTCCAGGCGTTCCGCCGCTTGGGCCGCGCCAGCGTGATGGTGGCGATCCGGTCCTCGATCGCATAGCGGGTGGCTTTCAGTTCCAAGCCCCGTCCTCCGTCTGCTAGTGGGCGCACTCTATCACGCCCGGGAGCCCGCTTGACCGCCGCCAGCGCAACGTCGCCCATCGAGGCCGAGCCGGACGGCCTGCCGGTTCCCCGCCGCTATTGGGCGATCCTGGCCATCGCGCTGGCGATCACCCTGGCCGTGCTCGACTCGGCCATCGCCAACGTCGCCTTGCCGACCATCGCCCGCGAGCTGCACGCCAGCCCCGCCGCCTCGGTCTGGGTGGTGAACGCCTACCAGCTCGCGATCGTCGTCTCGCTCCTGCCGCTGGCCGCCCTCGGCGAGATCGTCGGGTACCGGCGCGTCTACCAGGCGGGGCTGGTCCTGTTCACGCTCGCCTCGTTGCTCTGCGCCGTCTCCCGCTCGATCGAGATGCTGGCCTTCGCCCGCGTCCTGCAGGGTTTCGGCGGCGCCGGCGTCATGGCCATCAACGGCGCGTTGGTGCGGCATACCTATCCGCACGCCAAGCTCGGGCAGGGACTCGGGATCAACGCCATGGTGGTGTCGGTTTCCGCCGCCCTCGGGCCGACGGTGGCCGCGGGCATCCTGTCGGTCGCCACCTGGCCATGGCTGTTCGGCGTCAACGTGCCGATCGGCATCGCGGCGATCGCGATGGCCAGCTTCGCCCTGCCGCGCACCCCGACCACCGAGCGGCCGTTCGATTGGCCGAGCGCGATGCTGAACGCCGCGGCCTTCGGGCTCATCGTCTACGGCGTCGAGGTGTGGGGCCGCGGCGCGGTCTTGTTTGGCGCGGGTCTGGTGGTCGGCGGCGCCGCCTGCGGGCTTCTGCTGACGTTGCGCGAACTGCCGCGGCCGGCGCCGCTGGTGCCGTTCGACCTGTTGCGCATCCCGATCTTCGGCCTCTCGGTCGCGACCTCCATCGGGTCGTTCGCGGCGCAAATGCTGGCCTTCGTGTCGCTGCCCTTCTACTTCGAGACGGTGCTCGGTCGCTCGGCGGTGGAGACGGGGCTTCTGATGACGCCCTGGCCGGCCGCCACCGGGCTGGCCTCGCCCCTCTCCGGCGTCCTGGCGGACCGCTGGCCGGCGGGCGTGCTCGGCGGGATCGGCCTTGCGGTGCTGGCGGTCGGTCTGGCGCTGTTGGCGACGATGCCGGCGCCCGTCAGCGACCTCGACATCGTCTGGCGGATGGGGCTCTGCGGCCTGGGCTTCGGCCTCTTCCAGTCGCCCAACAACCGCGCCATGCTCGGCTCGGCGCCCAGGGCGCGCAGCGGCGCGGCGGGCGGCATGCTGGCGACGGCCCGGCTTACCGGTCAGACCGCCGGCGCCGCCTCGGTCGCCATCATCTTTCGCCTGCAGAGCCACGCCAGCAGCAACGTCCCGCTGGTCGCCGCCGCCGTGCTGGCGCTGCTCGCCGCCGGCGTCAGCCTGCTGCGTGGCGCCCGCCGCGCCTCGCTCGCCTAGCCGGCTTCAGCCGCCCCTCGATCCGGCCTAAGGTGTCGGTCATGGCCGAAGACTGGAAGCATGCCGGCGTCCGTGTGATCCCGGGGGATCAGCTGGATCCGAACACGGCGCAGACGCCCGGGATGAGCCGCGCGGCGGCGATCAACTTCGCCCGCGTCGGCGCCGAGAAGCTCTGGGCGGGCACGGTGACGATCCACGCCGGCGCCAAGACCGGCGCCCACCACCACGGCGCGCTCGAGAGCGTCATCTACGTCCTCAAAGGGCGCGCTCGCATGCGCTGGGGCGAGGCGCTGGAGTTCACCGCCGAGGCCGGGCCGGGCGACTTCATCTACGTGCCGCCTTATGTCCCGCATCAGGAGATCAACGCCTCGGACGCTGAGCCGCTGGAGTGCGTGCTGGTGCGCAGCGGCGGCGAGGCGGTGGTCGTCAACCTCGACATCGCCGCGGTCGAACGGCCGCAGACGATCGCCTGGGTCGACTCGATCCACAAACATCCCTGACGCTTCGGGTCAGGACGAGCAGTCGAGCGAGTCGCCGCCTCCGGGGCGATCGGCGTTGCGCCCGGCCTTGTACTGCTGGCACAGGTAGCGGAAGTTGCTCATGAAGTCGGGAAGCCCCTGGTTCGGGCCCTGCCAATTCTCACCGATCACCGCCCGCAACGGGCGCGTCTTGTTCCAGAAGGAGTCGGGGAAGGGCAAGCCGGAGGAAATGTCGCCATAGCTGAGCTCCCCCTCGTGCACGCACTGGCTGAGCATCTCCCAGTAGTGGCTGATCGTTCCGTAGGCCTTGAAATCAGGCGAGGCGTCATACAGGTCGACGCCGCTGCGGCCCTGGTCGATCAGCGACTGCGCGCGCTGCGCCAGCGCCGGCATGTCGGCCTGGGCGTAAGACGCGGCGCAGCCTTCCCAGGTCTGGCTCTGGTTCAGCATCGCCTGGCAATTGGCCGGGCTGGGCTGGCTCGGCGCCTGGGCCAGGCACGACGGATCGACGGTGGGCGCGATCGCAGCCTGACTGGCGCTGTCGGGCGCCGCCGACGCCGGGGCGACGCTGAGCCCACTGGGCGCTCCGCTCGCGGCGCCAGGGCCGGCGCGTGGGGCCAGCTTCCAGAGCGCGAGTCCTGCGAGGACCAGGGCGACAACGGCCAGGCCAAGCGGGAGCAGCGCCAAGGCGCTCCGACGCGGAGCGGGCGCCGCCGGCGCTGGGGCCGGGGCGGGCGCCGGCGCGGCCGCGGGGGGCGTCGAACTGGCCGCAGGCCGCGGGGCGGGCGGCGGCGTGAGCTCGGGTGAGGAGGCCGGCGGCGCGCCGGACGGCGCCGAAGCAGCGGCGTCGCGCTCGTTCATCAGGGTGCGGACGACGCGCGCCAGATAGTTCAGGTGGTCATCCAGCGGCGGCTTGAAGGCGTCGAGCCAGTGCGGGGTGTTGATGAAGTACTCGAGCGAGGCGGTCGGCGTGACATCCTCCAGCCGCACCGGGATCACCGGCACGCCATGGTTCACGGCTCGCTCCACCTCGCGGCTGATCTGCGGCGAGGCGTTGGCGCTGGCGGAGAGCAACAGCACGAAAATTCGCGCGTCCGCGATCGCCTTGACGATCGAGGCGCCCCACTCCTGGCCTGGCAGGATGTCGCGCGGCGCGATCCAGCATCGGATGCCCTGCGCCTCCAGGATGGCGCACGCGGCGTCGGCCGCCGGCTTGTCCTTCGACGAGTAGCTGATGAAAACGTCGTAGGCCATGTCCGCCCCCGCGGCCGGTTCCTGCGCGAACTAGGTAGTAAGCTGGGCCGGCTTGTCCAGCGCCATTCGGGTGCGTGCCGGGCGGGTCGCGTAAGGGACGGGCCAGCGCGGTCGCAGACCTCGGGGCGGCGCCGAAAGCGGCCGCGCGCGCGGCGAGCTCCGCTTCAGGCGAGGGCCTTGCCGTACAGCGCGACGAGGTCGCCGAACGCCCGGTCGGCTTCGGCTTTGTTGTAGACGGCGCCGTCGGGCACGCACCAGCCGTGCATGCAGTCGGCATAGACCTCGATCGTCGCCGGCAGGTGGGCGGCGGCGAAGGCGTTGCGCAGCTTGTCCTTGGCGTCCGGCTGGCGCTGATCGTCGTTGCCGGCGATGCCGAAGTAGAAGCTGGCCTTGATGTGCGCGACCAGCAGGTGCGGGCTCGACGGCTGGTCGGTGACCAGGCCGCCGCCGTGGAACGAGCCGCCGGCGCCGACGCGGTCGGGCGCGGTCGCCGCGGCGAACAGCGTGTAGGGCCCGCCCATGCAGTAGCCGCACACGCCGATCTTGCGCCGCTTGCTGACCGGGCCCTGCGTGTCGAGCCAGGCGACGTAGGCGGCGACGTCACGTTTCTTGGCGTCGTCGGTCAGCGGCTGAACGAGCGGCGCCAACTTCGCGCGCTGCGCCGGGTCGTTGAAGTTGAAGGGCCCGTCCAGCACCGGCGCCTTCTTCGTGCGATAGAAGGGATTGGGGACGACGACGGCGTAGCCTTCGGCCGCCAGCCGGCGGCCCATGTCGCGGAACGCAGGGCGCAGACCGAGGATGTCGGTGAACATCACCACGCCTGGCCAATGACCGCGGCCGGCCGGATGGAAGAAGGCGGCGTCCGCGGTCCCGTCGGCCGTCTTGATGTTGACGTCGCTCTCGTCGACCGCCGGGTCGGCGGCCAGCGCGCCCGCGGCGGCCAGGCCGAACGAGAGACCGGCCATGCCGGCGAAGCCTCGCCGTGACAGGGCGTAATCTCTCGATTTTTCAAACGGTAGGGTGACGTCGTCGGCCATTTCCGGCTCTCCACAGGCTCGCCTGTTCCGCTGATCAGCCGTGACTAGACCCGGTTGGAAGACAGGGTGTCAACCAGTCCGCTTCGGCTGGTTTTGATGGGCGCGAGCCGGGAACACGATCGCGGCTCACAAGTTAGTTATCGCTCAAGCCGGGGTCACGTTAGGGAGCTTTCAAAGTGACCAAGATCAAGACCGCGCTTGTTCACGGCGCGCTCGCCGTCTCCATGGCCGTCGGCATCGCCGCCACCACGGCCGGCGCCGCGTCGGCCGACGTCGTCTGCAACCGCTGGGGCGACTGTTGGCGCGTGCACGAGCGCTACGACACCTATCCGCCCGCCGTCGGGATCACCTTCCACGACGACGCGTGGTGGGCGGCCCATCCGTCAGGCCACTGGCGCTGGCACGACCGCGACGATGACCGCGGCTACTACCGCGACGGCATCTGGGTGTCGTTCTGACGCATCTGGATGGCGGGGCCGGTCCCAGGGCCGGCCCCGTCGTGAGGCGTCCTAGATCGATGTCCGTGCGCCGGGCGGGCTTGGCCGTGTCGCCGCCGGCGTCGTCCTCGACGGCGCGCCAGGAACGAGCGGCGTAAACGCCGGCGCGGCGGCGGCGCAATCGCCCGTGCGCGAGGAGACGACCTGCGGGGCCTTGCCCGGGCCCTCGGAGGTCATGCGCACCGTCTGGGTGCAGGCGTGGCCGCCGGAGACCGTCGACACGACCGAGATGCTTTGGCTGCCGGCCGGCATGGCCGCCATGTTCGCCTGCTCCAGGCGAACGCTCCCAGGCGTCGGCGCACTCAAGGGCATGCGCATCGTCGGCAGGCGCATCAACGCGGCGATCTGGCGGTCCATCTCCGCCTGCAACCGCGCCATCATGGCGAAAGGCGAATTCGGTCCATCGAGGTCGACGGCCGTCATCGGGCCGTCGCGGACGATCACCTGCGGCGCCTCGGGGCCGGTGTAGCGAATCTGCTCGACGCCGCCGCCGGGCAGCCGAATTGTCAGGACATGCACGTTCGGCGCCTCGGCGGCATATGCCGCCGCGCCGGCCAGGCCGAGCGCCGCGCCCGCGAAGAGGAGGGTGGGAAGGATGCGCATCATGCGTCTCCGCTGCGTGTTGAAGAGACGAGCCCGATAAGCGCCCCGCCCGGTGGCGGTTTTTTGGCGATCGGCGGCTAGATCTGCACTTTCCGCCCGGCCCAGAACGGCGCCCGGACCTTGCCGCGCTGGATCTTGCCGGCCGGCGAGCGGGGCAGATCCTCGACGTAGTCCACCGAACGCGGGAGTTTGAACCCGGCCAGCCGTTCACGGGCGAAGGTCATGATCTCCGCCGTCAGCGCGTCGGAGGCCTCGTAACCGGGCTTCAGCATCAGAACGACCTTGACCTCCTCGCCCCACTCCTCGTTGGGAACGCCGATCGCGCAGCTGTCCTCGACCGCGGGGTGCTTGATCAGCTCGTTGTCGATCTCCTGCGGGTAGATGTTGACCCCGCCCGAGATGATGCACTCGGCCGTGCGGCCGGTGAGGAAGAGGTAGCCGTCCTCGTCGAAATAGCCGACGTCGCCCAAGGTGAAGTAGCCGTCGCGGTGGCTGGCGGCCGTCTTCGCTGGATCGTTGAAGTACTCGAACGGGTTGGCCGCCGCGACCTTGAAATAGAGCATGCCCGGCTCGCCCGCGGCGACCGGATTGCCCTCGTCGTCGAGCACGCGGGTGGAGTCCTCCGACGGGAGCTTGCCGACGCTGCCTGGCTTCTTCAGCCACTCCTCGGAGCTGATCGTGAACCCGCCGCCGCCTTCCGAGCCGGCGTAGTATTCGCTGAGGATCGGGCCGAGCCACTCGATCATCGCCCGCTTCACGTCAGGCGGAGTCGGCGCGGCGCCGTGGATGATCGCCTTGAGGCTGGAGATGTCGTACTTGGCCTTCACCTCAGGCGGCAGGCCGAGCAAGCGCTGGAACATGATCGCGACCATGTGGCCATGGGTGACGCGATATTTCTCGATCGTCCTCAGGACATTCTCGGAGTC
>DATGKF010000122.1:0-14501 GCA_035294785.1 Caulobacteraceae bacterium
CTCGCACGTCATTCCGTCGCGCCCCTGCCGGTTGGCGCTGGCGGGTGCGATGGCTTATATGAACGTCAACGTCTTGGGCGCTGACTCGGCCGTCGGCGCTAAGAGGAGTGAGCGACATGCTCGGATTGAGTCCGTGGCACCTTCTGATCCTGGCGGTCATCCTGCTGCTGGTGTTCGGCGGGCGCGGCAAGATCACCAACATCATGGGCGACGCCGCCAAGGGCATCAAAGCCTTCCGCGACGGTATCAAGGACGACCACGCCGAGCAGCCGCCCACGCAGACCACGCCCAGCCTTCCTCCGGCTCAGCCCGAGAAGGACCCGATCGTCCGCTAACCGCCCGGCGTCGGGCGCGAGCCAACATGTTTCCTGAGAACCGGCTGATCGAGATCCTGATCATCGGCGCGCTGGCGCTGATCGTCGTCGGGCCGAAGGACCTGCCCGTCCTTATGCGTCGCGTCGGCCAGTTCATCGGCAAGATGCGCGCGATGGCGGCGGAATTCCGCGCCAGCTTCGACGAATTGGCCCGCCAGTCGGAACTCGAGGATCTGCGCAAGGAGGTCGAGGCCATGCGCAACGACCCGCGCCACTTCACCAATTTCAACCCGATGGCCGCGGCCGACCCTTCAGGCGCCGCGCCCGCCGCCGAGCCGCCGCCCGCCCGCGAGCCGCCCGCCGCCGTTGCGCCGCCCAAGCCGCCCCGGCCGCGCAAGCCGCGCGCGAAGAAGCCGGCCCCCCCGGTCCAGTGAGCACCAACGAAGACGAGACCGAGATCGAGGCCTCGCGCGCGCCGCTGCTCGCGCATCTGGTCGAGCTCCGCCGCCGGCTGATCATCTGCGCCGCCGCGCTCGCCGTCGGCTTCGTCATCTGCTTCGTCTTCGCGACGCCGATCTACCGGCTGTTGCTCGAACCGCTGCAGCGCGCCGAGGGCCTCCTGGCGGTGCAGAAGGCGACCGGCGCCCACCGTGGGCCCTTCGACCTGGTGCTGGCGATGATCGGCCTGAAGTCCCTGGCCGGCGTGCACACCCAACAGGTGCACATGGTCTTCACCGCGCCGCTCGAGTTCTTCTTCACCAAGATGAAGCTGGCCGGCTTCGGTGCGATCGTGCTCAGTTTCCCGGTGCTGGCGCTCCAGCTCTACCGGTTCGTGGCGCCCGGCCTCTACCGGCGCGAGCGGCGGGCCTTCCTGCCGTTCCTGCTCGCCTCGCCGGTGCTCTTCATCATGGGCGCGGCGCTCGTCTACTTCATCATGCTGCCCTTCGTGCTCTGGTTCTCGCTGAACCAGCAGATCACGGACAACCAGGCGGTCTCGGTCGAGCTCCTGCCCAAGGTGTCCGACTATCTGAACCTGGTGACCACGCTCCTGCTCGGCTTCGGCCTCTGCTTCCAGCTGCCGGTCGTGCTGGCCCTCATGGGCATGGCGGGGCTGGTTTCGAGCAAGCTCCTGCGATCGGGCCGGCGCTATGCGATCGTCGCGGTCTTCGTGATCGCCGCGGTGCTCACCCCGCCCGACCCGATCAGCATGATGAGCCTCGCGCTGCCCGGAGTGCTGCTCTACGAAGTCTCGATCCTCTGCGTCTGGCTGATCGAACGGCGCCGCGCGCGCGAGGAAGCCGCCGCCGACGAAGAGCCGGCCGCCGCCGTCTAGGGCGCGCCCACCGCGGCGTCGATGACGGCCTCGATCATGTCCTCGCGCGTCAGCGGCTGCGCCCATTCAGGCGTGAAGCGGCCGGCCTCGTCCAGCACCAGGAAGCCGACGACCGTCGACAGCATGGTCACGCGCCGGCGCTTGCGCCACGCCTCCGGCGCGTCCGGATAGGCATTGGTGAGCGTCCCCCACAGCGCCTCGTAGGTGTCCTGGTAGGGTCTGGCGAGCACCGGCGGGATTGGCTCGCGGCGCAAGAGGTCGCTCTCGAACATCAGCCGGTGCAGACCCGGCCTCCGCCAGGCGAAGGCCATATAGTCGCGCATGGCCTTGCGCACCCGGGCCGGCCCGTCGCCGCCGCTGGCGTCGGCCGCCCGATAGATGCCGGCCAGCTCTTCGAACCCGCGCGCGGCGACCGCGGCCAGCAGCGCATCGCGATCGACGAAATGCCGGTACGGCGCTGCGCGGCTCACGCCCAGCGAGGCGGCGAGATCGCGCAGGGAAACGGCTTCGGCGCCGCCGGCGTCGACCGCTTTGGCCGCCGCTTCGACGAGCGCGTTGGCGAGGTCGCCGTGGTGATAGGTGTCCTTGGCCATGACGCGATGTTGACACAGCTTACATGCGATGGCAATGTGAGCGCCGACAACATTGGAGATCGCCATGCGCCTGCTCACGTTTATCGCCGCCCTCATCGTCGTGATCCTCTCCGGCGCCGCCGGCGTCGCCCGCGCCGGGAACGTCGGCTTTGAGGAGATTCAGGTCCCGAACGGAGCCGCCAGGCCGCTCGTGGTCGGGGTCTGGTACCCGACCGACGCGCCGGCCGCGCCGCACGCGCTGCGCGTCTTCACCCAGGACGTCGCGGCCGGTGCGCCGGTCGCCGGCCAGCGGTTGCCGCTTGTGGTGTTCAGCCATGGGACCGGCGGCTGGTACGGCGGCCACTACGACACGGCGCTGGCGCTCGCCCACGCCGGCTTCATCGTCGCCGCCGTCAGCCACACCGGCGACACCTACGACGACCACAGCCAGGCGGCGCAGATCTGGACGCGCTCAGCCCACATCCACCGGCTGATCGACTACATGCTGGCCGAGTGGCCGGCCCACGCCCAGATCGACCCGGCGCGGATCGGCATGTTCGGCTTCTCGGCCGGCGGGTTCACCACCCTGGTGGTCGCGGGCGGGACGCCGGACCTCACCCTCGTCGCGCCCCACTGCCAAACGGTCCCGAGCGCATTCGAGTGCGGCGTCATCAAGCAGGCCGGGCCGGGACTGGTGAGCGCCCTGGCGACCCTGCCGAAGTCGCTCTTCGTGCACGATGCGCGCGTGAGGGCCGCCGTCGTCGCCGCGCCCGCCCTGGGCTTCACGTTCGGCAAGGTCGGGCTCGCCGACGTGACCATCCCGATCCAGCTTTGGCGGGCCGAGAACGACCACGTCCTGCCGGGGCTCGACTACGCCGCGGCGGTGGATCGCGACCTGCCGTGGCCGGCCGACTACCACGTGGTCCCGAACATGGACCACTACGACTTTCTCAGCCCTTGCAGCGACATGATGCGGGCGCATGCGCCGGCCGAAATCTGCGCCTCGCGCCCCGGCTTCGACCGGGCCGCCTTCCACGCCGACTTCGACCGGGCGGTCGTCGCCTTCTTCGAGGAGACCCTCGGCTGAGGCCGCTACTCGGCGGCCATCGCCTCCCTGGCCTTCGCTGGGGCGTCGGCAGTGCCGAGGTGGCGCAGGTAGAAGGCTTCCCAGTCGCCGCCCTCGAAGGCCGGGATGTCCATGTGGCCGCCGGGGTTGATGTGCATCGTCTTTTCCTTCGAGGCGAAGGCGTTGAAGAGAGCGAGACCGGTTTCGCGCGGCGCGACGGCGTCCTCCCACTGGAAGACGAACATCAGTGGGATGGTGATCGCCTTTGCGGCGGCCTCCATGTCGCTCGCCCCTTCGCGCAGGCCCGCGAGGCCGAAGATGGCGGCGGTGATGCGCGGTTCGCTGGCCACGAACGGCACGCCGATGGCTGTGCCCATCGAGACGCCCCAGTAGCCGACCGGGCCTTCGCTCCCGACGAAATCGAAGCTCTGCGCCGCATCGAGCGCGGCTTTCCATTCCGGCACGGCCTTCGATGAGCGGCGCAGCATCTGGCGCATGCGGTCGGGGTCCATCGGCGCGGCCGTCTCGCCGCGCACGCGGGCGCCCACGTCTCGGGCCAGCGCGACGGCTTCCTCGCGGCTGATGCGGTCGCCATGGCCGGGCGCGTCGATGGCTAGCGTCGCGTAGCCGAACTTGCGCGCATAGCCGCGAGCTCTGGCGGCGAGCGTCGGCGTCTTCTTGTGCTGCGAGCCGCCGTGGCCCATCAGCATCAGCGGGCGCGGGCCCTTGGCCCCCTCCGGCGCCCAGATCACCGCCGGCACGGTCTCGCCGTCCACCGTCAGCTCGAACGAGCGGCGCACCACGCCCCCATCCTCGATGCGTTCCTGGGTGAAGCTCATGGGGCGGTCTCCCTTTCCCGTCTCTTGTCGTCGCGATAACTGGCCCGAAGCGCGCACCGGGAGTCAAGGCTGACCACCGACGGCGCGGCGGGGCGGGGAGGGGTAGCCGCTCCCGCCAACGCGCCTTAAGGAGAGCGCTCCCTTCTCCCACCCAAGCCAGCCGCCATGCACGATATCCGCGCCATTCGTGACGATCCCGCCGCCTTCGACCGGGGCTGGGCGTCGCGTGGGCTCGGCCCGCAGACGGAGGCGATCCTGGGGCTGGATGCCGAGCTCCGCGCGGCCCAGACGGCGCTGCAGGCGGCGCAGAACCGGCGCAACGAAGCCTCGCGCGCGATCGGCCTCGCCAAGGCCAAGAAGGACGAAGCGGCCGCCGCCGCCTTGATGGCCGAAGTCGAGGGCTTGAAGGGCGCCATCGCCGACGCCGGCGAGGCCGAACGGACGAAGGGCGAGGCCCTGCGCGACCTGCTGGCCGGCCTGCCCAACATTCCGGCGCCGGGCGTGCCCGTCGGCGCGGACGAGGCGGAAAACGTCGAACAGCATCGCTGGGGCGAGCCGTTCGCGATCGCCGCGCCCCAGGACCATGTCGACCTCGGCGGCGCCCTTGGCCTGATGGACTTCGAGGCGGCGGCGCGCATGTCGGGCGCACGCTTCGTGGTGCTGAAGGGGGAGCTTGCGCGGCTGGAGCGGGCGCTCGGCCAGTTCATGCTCGACATCCAGACCCGCGAACACGGCTACCTCGAGGTCTCGCCGCCTCTGCTCGTTCGCGACGAGGCGGTGTTCGGAACCGGCCAACTGCCCAAGTTCGCCGAGGATTTGTTCCGCTCCACCGATGGCCGTTGGCTCATCCCCACCGCCGAGGTGTCGCTGACCAATCTCGTGCGCGAGCAGATCACGGACGAGGAAGAGCTGCCGATGCGGCTGACGGCGCTGACGGCCTGCTTCCGCTCCGAGGCCGGCGCGTCCGGCAAGGACACGCGCGGCATGATCCGCCAGCACCAGTTCTACAAGGTGGAGCTCGTCTCCATCACCGCGCCCGAGCAGTCCGAGGCCGAGCACGCTCGCATGGTCGACTGCGCCGAGGCGGTGCTGAAGCGCCTCGATCTCCCGTTCCGCACCGTCACCCTCTGCACCGGCGACATGGGCTTCTCGGCCCGCAAGACCTACGACCTCGAGGTCTGGCTGCCGTCGCAGCAGACCTATCGCGAGATCAGCTCCTGCTCCAACTGCGGTGACTTCCAGGCGCGGCGCATGGACGCCCGCTGCCGCAAGGCCGGCGAGAAGGGGACCCGCTTCGTCCACACCCTGAACGGCTCGGGCCTCGCCGTCGGCCGCACGCTGGTGGCGCTGATGGAGAACTATCAGGACGAGAAGGGCCGCATCGCCATCCCCCAAGTGCTGCAGCCCTACTTGGGCGGCCTCACGCACATCGGCGGGTGAGGGCGTTGCGCGTTCTGCTCACCAACGACGATGGCGTGAACGCCGAGGGCCTGCGGGCGCTGGAGCGCATCGCCGCGCACCTCTCAGACGACGTCTGGCTGGTCGCGCCGGAGTCGGAACAGTCGGGCGTCAGCCGCGCGCTGACGCTCAACCAGCCGCTGCGCGTGCGCCACCTTGGCGGCGAGCGACGGTTCGCGGTGTCCGGAACGCCGGGCGACTGCGTCACCCTCGGCGTGCTCGAGCTGATGAAGGACGCGCCGCCGGACCTGGTGCTCTCCGGCGTCAACCGCGGGCACAACCTGGCCGAGGACGTCACCCGCTCCGGCACCGTCGCGGCGGCCATCGAGGGCATGGCGCTTGGGGTTCCCTCGATCGCCCTTTCGCAGGCGCTGACCTACAGCGCCGGCGCCTCGAGCGTCGACTTCTCCGCCGCCGAAGCCTTCGCGCCTGGCATCATCAAGCGTCTGGTCGAGGTCGGCTGGCCGTCCGACGTCGTCATCAACATCAATTTCCCCGGCCGCCCACCCGGCGAGATCGAGGCGGTGGAGGTTACGCGGCAGGCGTTTCGCGACGTTCAGACCCGCGATCTGGAGCGACGGACCGATTTGCGCGGCGGCGACTACTTCTGGCTCGGCTATCGCAACATCCGCTCCCAGCCGGCCGATGGCACCGACCTCCGCGCCTTCTATGATGGCCGCATTTCCGTCACGCCGCTGCACATCGATCTGACGCACATGCCGACCGTTCACGCCCTCAAAGCCGTGCTTGGCGGCCCGCCACCCGCCGCATGAGCCCCGACGAGCCCGCTGAGACGCCGGAAACCCAGCGCGCCCGGCTGATCCTTGCCCTGCGCTCGCAGGGCGTGACCGAGCCGGCCGTCCTCGGCGCGCTGGAGCAGACGCCGCGCGACCTCTTCACGCCGAAGCTGTTCCAGGCGCGCGCCTGGGAGGACTCGGCCCTGCCCATCGCCTGCGGACAGACGATCAGCCAGCCGTTTATCGTCGGCCTGATGACGCAGGCGCTGGCCATCGAGCCCAGAGCCCGCGTGCTCGAGATCGGCACCGGCTCCGGCTACCAGACGGCGGTGCTCTCCAGGCTCGCGCGGCTGGTCTACTCGATCGAACGCTATCGAACGCTCAAGGCTGAGGCCGAGGCCCGGTTCAAGGCGCTGGAGCTCGGCAATATTGTCACCCGCTTCGGCGACGGCGGCGACGGCTGGCCCGAGCAGGCGCCATTCGACCGCATCCTGGTCACCGCCGCCGCGCCGGGCGAGCCGAAAACCTTGCTGGCTCAGCTGAAGCCGAACGGCATCCTCGTCGCGCCGGTGGGCAAGGGCCCGGTGCAGTCGCTGAAGCGCTACGTCGGCGACGGCAAGGGCGGGTTCGCCGAAGCGGTGCTTTGCGACGTTCGTTTCGTCCCGCTGCTGGACGGCGTGGCGCGGGAGTTATAGTCGCTGGGGGAGCGGGTTCGGGGGTGGCGCATCGGACGCGTGTGGTCGACAAGTGACGAGAGCGGCGCGTGCGATTCCGAACGTTGAGAGCGGAGCGACGATGACGGCTATCTCGATGCGGGCGGCGGTCGCCGCCGTGGGACTCCTGGCGCTTGGCGGCTGCACTCTTCCGCACGCGCAATACGCGCCGTCGGCTGACTATCCGACCCGGCCGGCGGCTGAGACGCCCCGACCGCAATATCCCGTCGATGCGCCGACGACCACGGCGCAGCACTCGGCCGACCCGCACGACCCGGTTCCCCAGCCGAGCCCGCCCGTCGCCGGCGCGCCGCTGCCACCGCCGGCCCCGGCGGCGTCGGGACCGGTCTCGCTGAACGGCGCGAGGTTCCTCTTCGCCTCGACGCCCTGGCGGCTGGTGACGACGCCGGCCGCTTATCACCATCCGAAGAAGGGCAAAGGGGCGAGGACCAAGACGGCGCCCGCCAAGCTCACCAAGGCCGAGCGGCTGAAGGAGCTGAGGGCTATCCGCGAGCGGGAGGAGCGGCTGGCGCACCTGCGCGGCCGCCATCTGACGCCGGCCGAGCGCCGCGCCGTGGTGCGCGAGACCGAGGCGAGCACCGCCGGGAACACCCGGGGCGCCCCGTCGGCCGTCCGTTCCCACAAAGGCGATCGCGTGAACGAGGTCGCCGCCCGCTATGGGGTCAGCGTGGAGGCGCTGATGCGCGCCAACCACTTCCACCACCCGAACGGCGTCATTCCGCCGGGCACGAAGGTGATTATCCCGGCGGCGCCGGCCAGTGTTGCCGAGCGCGAAACGACCCGCCGCTCGTCGACCAAGATCTATCGCGCGCAGCGGGGCGACACGATCTACGCCATCGGCCGCAAGTTCAAAGTGACGCCGAGAGAGATCGAGGCGCTCAACGGCTTCTCGCCGAGCACGCACCTCAAGACCGGCCAGATCGTCAAGCTGCCCGGGCCGCCCGTCGTCGAACGCGTCGAGCGGCATGTCGCCGCCGCGCCCGAGCCGCTGCGCGAGCGCCCGGAGAGCACGGACGTCATCCCGCCCACGACCAACGGGCCTGTGCCCTACACCTCGCTCACCGGTGCACGGCCGACCACGCCGCCTGAGCGGCCCTACGTCGCGCCGGTCGTCCAGCCCACGCCGCTGGCCCCGCTCGGCCCGCCGGACGCCCAGGTGCTGCTGGCCGGCCGCGGCCGCTTCATCTGGCCGGTGCATGGTCCGGTGCTGACGGCGTTCGGCCCCAGGTCCGGCGGCCAGCGCAGCGACGGGCTCGACATCGGCGCGCCGATGGGCGCGCCCGTGCGGGCGGCGGCGACCGGCGAGGTGGTCTATGCCGGCGCGCTGCCGGATCTCGGCAATCTGGTGCTGCTCAAGCACGAAGACGGGTGGATCACCGCCTACGCGCACCTCTCGCACACCGACGTGAAGATCAAGGACCACGTCAGCCAGGGTCAGCAGGTGGGCGAGGCAGGGCAGTCGGGCGCGGCGGCGCAGCCGGAGGTCTATTTCGAGATCCGCTACGCGCCCACGCCGCGGGACAAGGCCAAGCCCGTCGACCCGGCGCTGCTGCTCGCGGGCCAGTAGCCGCGCGGCAGATGACGGCGAATTAAGCTGCCTTGCGGGGCGAGGCGCCATACCGTCCAGGCGGAAGACCTCGCCTGGAGACATTGGCCATGCGCGCCATTCTCGCCTTTGCGCTCGCCGTCGCCGCCCTCGCTGGCGCGGGCGCCGCCGTGGCGCAGACGGTCGAGTTCCGCAATGTCGCCGCGCGCGTGACGATCATCCCCGAGCCGCGCTCGGACGTGCAGGTGATCGTCTTGAAGACCAACCCGCGCCTGCCGCTGCATGTCGATCGCTCGCTGGGCGGGCGCGTGGTGGTGTCGGGCGGCGACTGGTGGTCGTGGCTCTTTGGACCCAAGCCCAGCTGCCGCGGCGATGCGTCGGTTTACGTGCCGAGTGTCGGCGACGTCGCCAGCGAAGACCTGCCGCAGATCGCCGTGCGCGTGCCGATGGACGCCGACGTGGACGCCGGCGGCGTCATCTATGGCTCGGTCGGCCGCTCCCACAGCCTTCACCTGCGCGCCGCCGGCTGCGGCGCGTGGACGGTGGCCAACGTCGAGGACAGGCTGGACGTGGTGCTGGCCGGCGCCGATCGCCTGCACACGGGCGCGGCGCGCGCCATGGCGCTGCACATCGCCGGCGCGTCTGAAGCGACGACAACGGCCGTCGCCAACGGGTTCACGGTCGAAATCGCCGGCGTCGGCGACGTACACGTCGGGCAGGCGTCCGGGCCGGTCGGGGTGCACATGGCCGGCGGCGGCGACGTGCGCATCGACGGCGGCGACGCCTCGGCTCTCGACGTCCACATCGCCGGATCCGGCAGCGTCGCCTACGGCGGCACCGCCGGCAGCCTCGACGCCCACATCGCCGGCTCCGGCGACATCCGCGCGGCGAAGGTCACCGGCGCGGTCAACCGCTTCATCGCCGGCTCCGGCACTGTCATCGTCGGGCAGTAGGCCGGCGCAGCGACAGGACGAAGAACAGCAGCCCGAGCGCCGCAACCGCGACGCTGCCATAATGCGCCGGCGGGTGGTGGCCGTTCGCCGGCGGCGTCAGCACCCAGCCCTGCAGCGCGACCAGCGCCGCCTCGACGACGACGAGCACAAGGAAGAACGGCGTCAGGGTGCGGTACCGGATCGCCACGACCAGCAGGCCGAGGCCGAAGGCGATCTGCGTCGCCCCTTCCCAACGGAAGACGCCGACGACCATCTCGCGCCGGTCGCCCAGGTCGAGCCCCGCGATCACTTGCGCGCCGCCGTCCGGCAGAAAGCTGTGAATGAGGCCCGGAACCAGCGTCACGAGCCCCGCCAGCGCCAGGAACCAGGCCGACGCACGCGCCCCTTGATAGGCGCCGTTCGTCGATGGCGGGAGGAAGCTCATCCGCCAGCCTTAGCGTCCGGCTCACGGCCAAGCCAGAACGGTTTGCCGGTCTTCGCCTTGACGGGGCGGGCCCGCGCGCGTATGACCCGCGCCTCTTCAAAGGACCGGCCGTAAGTTCTTGGCTTAGACGCGGTCCGCGAGACAACCTGCCACCTGTGCGGCCTTCGCTCTTCGAAGCGTCCGCGCGCTGGTTGGAGCAAGGCCCATGCGGTCGAGATCGCGTGGGCCGTTTGTTGTCGCGGATCAGATGAGTTGAACGGGCGTACCTCGAAGTCCCGCAAGGGCTTCGGGCCGGTCTTTGAAACGGTGGATGAACGAGGCGAGCGTTTGCAGAGGAACGCGGGCTAGATGGATCGACAGAACATACGCATCCGGCTCAAGGCCTTCGACCACCGGGTGCTTGATCATTCCACGCGCGAGATCGTCAACACGGCGAAGCGCACCGGCGCGACCGTGCGCGGCCCGATTCCGCTGCCGACGCTGATCGAGAAGTTCTGCGTCAACCGCTCGCCACACATCGACAAGAAGTCGCGCGAGCAATTCGAAATCCGCACGCACAAGCGCGTGCTCGACATCGTCGATCCGACCCCGCAGACCGTGGACGCGCTGATGAAGCTCGCTCTCTCGGCCGGCGTGGACGTCGAGATTAAGCTCTAAGAGGGAAGGGGTCATGCGCACCGGCGTTATCGCCAAAAAGCTGGGCATGACCCGCTTCTTCGACGAGGCGGGAAGCGACGTGGCCGTGACCGTGCTCGCCCTCGACGGCTGCCAGGTCACCGCCCAGCGCACCAAGGACAAGGATGGCTATACCGCCGTGCAGCTCGGCGCGGGCGCGGCCAAGGTCAAGAACACCACCAAGGCCATGCGCGGCCACTTCGCCAAGGCGCTGGTCGAGCCCAAACGCCACCTGGCGGAGTTCCGCGTCTCCGAGGACAACCTGGTCGACGTCGGCGCCGAGCTTTCGGCCGACCACTTCGTCGCCGGGCAGTCGGTCGATGTGACCGGCGTCTCTATCGGCAAGGGCTTCCAGGGCGGCATGAAGCGATGGCACTTCGGCGGCCTGCGCGCCACCCACGGCGTCTCGCTCTCGCACCGATCGCTCGGCTCGACCGGCCAGCGCCAGGACCCTGGCAAGACGTTCAAGAACAAAAAGATGGCTGGCCACATGGGCCAGGACACGGTGACCACCCTCAATTTGACCGTGTTCCGCGTGGATGTGGAGCGCGGTCTTATCATGTTGAGGGGCGCGGTTCCGGGCTCGGAAGGCGGCTACGTGAAGATCCGCGATGCGGTGAAGCGCGCGGCCCCGGCCAACCTGCCGAAGCCGGCGGCGATTAAGGGCGGCGCGAAGGCCGCGGCGGATGAGCCGGCCGCTTCCGAGGAACCCGCCGCCGAAGCCGTTGAAGCCCAGGGAGACGCGTCGTGAAGCTGGACGTCGTCACCCTTTCCGGCGGCAAGGCCGGCCAGATCGAGCTCTCGGACGCCATCTTCGGCATCGGCGAGATCCGCGGCGACATCCTCGCGCGCTGCGTGAACTGGCAGCTCGCCAAGCGTCGCGCCGGCACCCACAAGGTGCAGACGCGCAACGAGAATTCGCGCACCGGCAAGAAGATGTACAAGCAGAAGGGCACCGGCGGCGCCCGGCACGGCTCGCGTCGCGCGGTCCAGTTCGTCGGCGGCAGCCGTGCGTTCGGCCCGGTCGTCCGCAGCCACGCCTTCGACCTGCCGAAGAAGGTCCGCGCGCTCGCGCTCCGCCACGCCCTGTCGGCCAAGGTCAAGAACGGATCGCTGGTGGTGCTCGACGAAGCCGCCGCCAAGACGCCGAAGACCGCCGCGCTGCGGGCCCAGTTCGACAAGCTGGGGCTGAAGAGCGCGCTCGTCATCGCGGGGCCCGAGGTCGACGCCTCGTTCCGCCTCGCCGCCCGCAACATCCCAGGCGTCGACGTGCTGCCGAATGCGGGCTTGAACGTCTACGACGTCCTTCGCCGCGACACGCTGGTGCTCACCCGCGCCGCGGTCGAGGGCATCGAGGCCCGCTTCGCCCAGGGGAGCGCCTGATGCCCACCGCCCGCCACTACGACACGGTGCTCGCGCCAGTGATCACGGAAAAGGCCACGCTGCTGTCCGAGCAGAACAAGGTCGTGTTCCGCGTCGCCAAGCACGCCACCAAGGACGAGATCACCGAGGCGGTCGAGCAGCTGTTCAAGGTCAACGTGATCAAGGTCAACACGCTGGTCGTCAAAGGCAAGACCAAGCGCTTCCGCGGCATCCTCGGGCGCCGCTCGGACGTGAAGAAGGCCGTCGTGACGCTCGCGCCCGGCCAGTCCATCGATATCGCGACGGGGCTTTAAGACCATGGCCTTGAAGACCTTCAATCCGACCTCGCCGTCCCGCCGCGGGCTGGTGCTGGTCGACCGCTCCGAGCTGCACAAGGGCAAGCCCGAAAAGAGCCTCATCGAGGGGCTGTCGAAGTCGGGCGGGCGTGGCGGCGGCGGGCGCATCGCCGTGCGTTTCCGCGGCGGCGGCGCCAAGCGCCTCTACCGCAAGATCGACTTCAAGCGCCGCAAGTGGGGCGTTGCGGCGAGCGTCGAGCGGATGGAGTACGATCCGAACCGCACCGCGTTCATCGCGCTGATCAAGTACAAGGACGGCGAGCTCGCCTACATCCTGGCGCCGCAGCGCCTGCGCGTCGGCGACGAGGTGATCGCCGCCGAGCGGGTCGATGTGAAGGTCGGCAACGCCGCGCCGCTGCGCTCGCTGCCGATCGGCACCATCGTCCACAACGTCGAACTCAAGCCCGAGAAGGGCGGCCAGATCGCCCGTTCGGCCGGAACCTACGCCCAGCTGGTCGGCCGCGACGCCGGCTACGCCCAGATCCGCCTGGGCTCTGGCGAGCTTCGCATGGTGCTCGACAGCTGCATGGCGACCGTCGGCGCGGTCTCCAACCCCGACCACATGAACGAGGTGCTCGGCAAGGCCGGCCGCGTCCGCAACAAAGGCCGCCGCCCGCACGTGCGCGGCGTGGCCATGAACCCGGTCGATCACCCGCACGGCGGCGGCGAGGGCAAGACCTCAGGCGGCCGTCACCCGGTCACTCCGTGGGGCAAGCCCACCAAGGGCCGCAAGACCCGAACGAACAAGGCGAGCGACAAGTTCATCATCCGCTCGCGCCACGCCAGGAAGGCCCGCTAGCCCATGACCCGCTCGGTTTGGAAAGGCCCCTTTGTCGACGGTTACCTCCTGAAGAAGGCGGAAGCCGCCCAAGGGTCGGGCCGCAAGGACGTCATCAAGACCTGGTCGCGCCGTTCGACCGTCATGCCGCAGTTCGTCGGCCTGACCTTCGGCGTCCACAACGGCCAAAAGCACATCCCGGTGCTGATCAGCGAAGACATGGTCGGCATGAAGCTCGGCGAGTTCGCGCCGACCCGCTACTTCCCCGGCCACGCGGCCGACAAGAAGGCGAAGAGGAGGTAGCGCGTGGGCCAGAAAGCCAACGAACGGCGCGTCAAGCCGACCGAGGCGATGGCTAAGGTGCGTGTGCTGCGCACGGGCCTGCGCAAGCTGAACGTCGTCGCCCAGTCCATCCGCGGCCTGAAGGTGCAGCGGGCGCTGAACGAGCTCGAGTTCAGCCCCAAGCGCATCGCCAAGGATGTGAGGAAGGCGCTCTATTCCGCGATCTCGAATGCGGAAAACAACCACAGTCTCGATATCGACCAGCTGGTCGTGGCGGAGGCCTACGTGGGCAAGAACCTGGTGATGAAGCGGTTTTCCGCCCGCGCGCGCGGCCGCTCGACCCGGATCATGAAGCCCTTTTCGGAAATCACCATCGTGGTGAGAGAACTCGGCGAGGCGGCCTGATGGGTCAGAAGGTCAATCCAATCGGCTTCAGGCTCGGCATCAACCGCACCTGGGACTCCCGTTGGTTCGCCGACGGCGAGGACTATGGGCGGCTGCTGCACGAGGACATCAAGGTCCGCAAGGAGCTGAAGAAGCGCCTCGGCCAGGCCGGCGTCTCGCGCATCATCATCGAGCGCCCGCACAAGCAGTGCCGCGTGACCATCTATGCTGCGCGACCCGGCGTGATCATCGGCAAGAAGGGCGCGGACATCGACAAGCTGCGCAAGGACCTGGCCGCGCTCACCGAGGGCGAGGTCAATCTCAACATCGTCGAAGTGCGCAAGCCCGAGACCGACGCCCAGCTGGTGGCCGAGAACATCGCCCAGCAGCTCGAGCGCCGGGTGGCGTTCCGAAGGGCGATGAAGCGCGCGCAGCAGAGCGCCATCCGCCTCGGCGCCAAGGGCATCCGCGTCAGCGTGTCCGGCCGCCTCGGCGGCGCCGAGATCGCCCGGATGGAGGGCTACAAGGAAGGCCGCGTGCCGCTGCACACCCTGCGCGCCGACATGGATTACGGCTTCGCCGAGGCCCACACCACCTACGGCATCATCGGGGTGAAGGTGTGGGTCTTCAAAGGCGAAGTGCTCGAGCACGATCCGATGGCCCAGGACAAGCGCCTGGCCGGCGAGTC
>DATGKF010000123.1:0-13732 GCA_035294785.1 Caulobacteraceae bacterium
CAAGACCCTGCACCCGGTGGTCCACGGCGGGCTGCTGGGCGTTCGCGATGCGCCCGATCATGCCCGCGCCATGGCCGAGCACGGCATCGGCGGCATCGATCTGGTGTACGTCAATCTGTATCCCTTCGAGGCCACCGTGGCGGCCGGCGGCGACTTTTCGGCCTGCGTCGAGAACATCGACATCGGCGGGCCGGCGATGATCCGCTCGGCGGCCAAGAACCACGCCTATGTGGCCGTCTGCACGACGCCGGAGGACATGGCCGAGGTGATGGCGGCGCTGAAGGCGGACGGGGGCGCGTCGCTGGCGCTGCGCAAGACCCTCGCCGCCCGCGCCTATGCGCGCACCGCCGCCTATGACGCGGCGATCGCCGCCTGGTTCGCCACCCAGACCGGCGAGCAATGGCCGCGGCGGAAGTCGATCTCCGGCCAGCTGCGCCAGACCATGCGCTATGGCGAAAACCCGCACCAGGCGGCCGCCTTCTACACCTTCGAGCATCCCCGGCCGGGCGTCGCCAGCGCACGCCAGCTGCAGGGCAAGGCGCTGAGCTACAACAACATCAACGACACCGACGCCGCGATCGAGCTGGTCGCCGAGTTCGACCCCGCCGCCTCGGCCGCGGTCGCCATCATCAAGCACGCCAACCCTTGCGGCGTGGCGTTGGGCGGCGACCTGAAGACCGCCTACCAGCGGGCGCTGCAGTGCGATCCGGTGTCGGCCTACGGCGGCATCGTCGCGGTGAACCGCAGGCTCGACCTGGCGGCGGCCAAGGAGATCGTGAAGATCTTCACCGAGGTGGTGGTCGCGCCCGAGGCCGACGATGACGCCATCGCCGCCTTCGCACGGCGCAGGGACCTGCGTCTGCTGCTCACCGGGTCGCTGCCCGATCCGCGGGCGCCTGGCGAAACCTGGCGCTCTGTCGCCGGCGGCTTCCTGGTGCAAGCGCGGGATGCGGCGAAGATCACGCCGGCTGACCTCACGATCGTGACCAAGACCAAGCCGACGCCGAAACAGGTCGACGACATGCTGTTCGCCTTCACCGTCGCCAAGCACGTGAAGTCGAACGCCGTGATCTACGCCAAGGACGGCCAGACCGCGGGCATCGGCGCCGGACAGATGAACCGGCGCGACTCCGCCCGCATCGCCGCCATCCGCGCGGCGGAGGCGGCCGAGGCGGCGGGCTTGACGCAATCGCTGGCCGTCGGCTCGGCCTGCGCGTCGGACGCCTTCTTCCCCTTCGCCGACGGCTTGCTGCAGGCGGTGGAGGCGGGCGCGACCAGCGTCATTCAGCCCGGCGGCTCGATCCGCGACGAGGAGGTGATCGCCGCCGCCGACGAAGCCGGCATCGCCATGGCCTTCACCGGCGTGCGCGTGTTCCGGCACTAGGTTCAGCCGGCGCTCGCCGCCGGCCTCGCGCTCGACCGCCCGCTAAGGAGCGTCCTGAGCGCCCCCGGCGCTGTGGTTTAATGCTGACCAGTCCGCGGCGTACGATGTGAAGTGTCTCTGTTTTGGGCGAGAGCGTGCTCTCTCCGGCGCAGGCATTTTGTTGTTATTGTTGTTTATTGTTGTTGTACCTGCGTTTCAGGGACACTTCACATCGAACGCCGCGGGCAGACCGCCTGGCGGCCTGAAGGCATGCGCGCCCGCTCAGAGCCGGCCGATGCGGCGCTGTTCGCGGCCGATGAGGGCCAGCGCCCAATCCTCCGGGACGATTCGGGTCAGGGCCGCGATCGCCTTGTTCGGCGCGCCCGGGACGCAAATGACCCGGTTGGCCTCGACCGCCTCGTAGCCGGCGGCGGCGACCTCGTCGGCGCCCTGCCAGATCCAGGCCGGCGTCATGCGCGAGATCGACTCGCGCGTCTGGTTGGCGTCGTGAAACTCCGAATAGGTGAGGCCGGGGCAAAGGGCGCTGACATGCACGCCCTGCTCGCGCGTCTCCAGGTGCAGGCTCTCGGTGAACTTCACCAGGAACGCCTTGGTCGCGCCATAGAGGGTTCGGCCTGGCAGCCCAGGCGTCAGACCGGCCAGGGAGGCGACGTTGACGATCCGCCCGAAGCGCCGCTCGAGCATGCCGGGCAGGAGTTTGTGGGTGAGTTCGCAGACGGCGACCAAAAGCACCTGCAGAAAGGCGCGCTCGTCCTCCCAGGTCGTCTCCCCGTAGCCGCCGCGCAGCCCGTAGCCGGCGTTGTTCACCAGCGCGTCCACGTCGCGGCCGTTGGCGGCGAGCGTCTCGACCAGATGGTCGCAAGCCTTCGGGTCAGCGAGATCGGCGGGAATGGCCAGCGTCTCGACGCCGTAGCGCAGGCGGATCTCCTCGGCGAGGCGCTCCAGGCGCTCGCCCCGTCGGGCGGTCAGCGCGACGTCGTAGCCATGGCTGGCGAAAATGCGGGCGAAGGCCTGGCCGATCCCCGCCGAGGCGCCGGTCACGAGGCAGAGGCGGCGGGTCATCGGCGGGCGGGCGGCGCTGGCGGCATGGCGGGCGGACAGTGGCGCTTCGCCGCGGCCGGTTCAAGCCGCCCTCAGCCGGCGGGCGATTGAAGCGAAGCGGGAAAAGGCGTATCGCCCCCGCCTCGCCAAGCCCTAAGGCCGCGGCTTCGCCGGCCTGGAGAGCCTCCGAAACGATGACGGCCGACGCGTCGGACGCCCACGCTCTTGCCGACCCCTCCAAGCCCGCCAAACAGGCGGGGTGGGCGTTGACGCTGGGCGCGGTCGGCGTCGTTTTCGGCGACATCGGCACGAGCCCGCTCTACGCCATGCGCGAGGCGCTGGCGCACGCCCGCCACGGCGCCGACAGCCCAGGCGCGGTCCTCGGCGTCGTCTCGCTGATCATCTGGACGCTCATGCTGATCGTCACGATCAAGTACGTGATCGTCCTGATGCGCGCCGACAACAAAGGCGAGGGCGGCACGCTGGCGCTGATGGCGCTGGCGCAGCGGGCGGTGGGGCGACGGACGGGCGTGATCTTCTTGCTCGGCATGGTCGGCGCGGCGCTCTTCTTCGGCGACGGCCTGATCACGCCGGCGATCTCGGTCCTCTCGGCGGTCGAGGGGTTGCGCGCCGCGCCCGCGATCGGCAGGCACCTTGCCCCCTACGCGCTGCCGATCGCCGCCGGCATCCTGGTGGCGCTCTTTCTTCTGCAGTCGCGCGGCACGCGTCGGGTCGCGGCGTACTTCGGGCCGATCGTCGTGGTCTGGTTCGTGACCCTGGCCGGGCTCGGCCTTTGGAACCTGAGGGCCAACGCCTCGATCCTCTGGGCGCTCAGCCCCTACTACGGGGCCCGGTTCCTGGTGGACAACAGCGTTGTCGGCTTCGTCATCCTGGGCAGCGTCTTCCTGGCCGTGACCGGAGCGGAGTCGCTTTACACCGACATGGGCCACTTCGGCCGCGGGCCGATCCGCGTCGCCTGGCTGGGGCTGGCCTTCCCTTGCCTCGCGCTCAACTATCTGGGCCAGGGCGCGCTGGTGCTCGACCACCCGGGGATGCGGCGAAATCCATTCTGGGCCATGGCGCCCGATGTCGCCTATTGGCCGATCCTCGTCCTGGCCACGGCGGCGACCGTGATCGCCAGCCAGGCGCTGATCTCGGGCGCGTTTTCGATGACCGGCCAGGCGGTGCAACTCGGCCTCTTCCCCCGGCTCGACATCCGCCGGACGTCGGAAACCCAGGCCGGGCAGATCTTCGCGCCCTCCGTGAACATCATCCTCATGGTCGGCGTGCTGCTGCTGCTCTTCGTCTTCCGCACGTCGAGCCACCTCGCTTCGGCGTACGGACTGGCGGTCACCGGCGCCATGCTGATCGACACCCTGCTGGCCTTCGTCATCGTCCGGCGGATGTGGAAATGGCGGCTCTGGCAGACGCTGCTCTTGCTCACGCCCATCCTTGCGATCGACCTCGTCTTCACCGGCTCCAACCTCCTCAAGCTGAGCCAGGGCGCCTGGCTGCCGCTGGTCATAGGCGCGGCGCTGGTCGTCATCATGTGGACCTGGACGCGCGGCGCGCGGGTGCTGGCGGACAAGACCCGCCGCGACAGCCTGCCGCTCGCCGAACTCATCGACATGCTGCGCGCCCGGCCGCCCTATCGCTCGCCGGGCACGGCCATCTATCTCACCGCCGACGCCGACATGGCCCCGGTCGCGCTGATGCACAACCTGAAACACAACAAGGTCTTGCATGCGCACAACGTCATCCTGACGGTGGTCACGACAGAGACCCCGCGCGTCGCCGCCGCCGACCGCGTCTCCATCGAACCGGTGAACGAGGACTTCAAGAAGGTCGCCGTCCGCTACGGCTTCATGGAGACGCCGAACCTGCCCGAGGCGCTGAAGGCGTGCCGCCGCCAGGGGCTGAAATTCGACATCATGTCGACGAGCTTTTTCCTCGGCCGCCGCACCCTGGTGCCGGCCCCCCAGCCGGCCATGCCGCTTTGGCAGGACCGCCTGTTCATCTTCCTGACGAAGAACGCCGCCAACCCGACCGACTTCTTCAAGATCCCCCCCGGCCGCGTCGTCGAGGTGGGCGCCCAGGTCACGGTCTAGCTGATCCTCACCGAAGCGGGGTTGAAGCGCGGGGGCGCCGCGCTCTAAGGGACGCGCCATGGACAAGCCGGTCAAAAAGGTCGTCCTCGCCTACTCCGGCGGGCTCGACACCCTCGTCGCGGTCAAATGGCTGCAGGAGACCTATGGCTGCGAGGTGGTGACCTTCACCGCCGACCTCGGCCAGGGCGAAGAGCTCGGGCCCGCGCGCGAGAAGGCCCTGGCCATGGGCATCCCACCCGAGAACATCTTCATCGAAGACCTGCGCGAGGAGTTCGTCCGCGATTTCGTCTTTCCGATGTTCCGCGCCAACGCGGTCTACGAAGGCCAGTACCTGCTCGGCACGTCGATCGCCCGGCCGCTGATCGCCAAGGCCCAGATCGAGGTCGCCCGGAAGGTCGGCGCCGACGCCGTCAGTCACGGTTCGACCGGAAAGGGCAACGACCAGGTGCGCTACGAGGTCGGCTACTACGCGCTGGAGCCCGACATCCGCGTCATCGCCCCCTGGCGCGAGTGGGCGTTCAAGGGCCGCGCCGACGAGGTTGCCTACGCCGACAAGCACGGCATCCCGGTGGCGAAGGACAAGCGCAACGAGCCGCCGTTCAGCGTCGACGCCAACCTGCTGCACTCATCGTCGGAAGGAAACGCGCTCGAGGACCCGTCCGAACCCGCGGCGGAGTTCGTCCACCAGCGCACCATCGCGCCCGAGGACGCGCCGGACAGGGCGACGATCATCGCCGTCGACTTCGAGACGGGCGACCCGGTCGCCATCGACGGCGAGCGCCTCTCGCCCGCCGCCCTGCTCGCGCGGCTCAACGCGCTCGGCCACGACAACGGGATCGGCCGCCTCGACCTCGTCGAAAACCGCTATGTCGGCATGAAGTCGCGCGGGGTCTACGAGACCCCGGGGGGGACGATCCTGCTGGCCGCGCACCGCGCTATCGAGTCGATCACGCTGGATCGCGGCGCCATGCACCTGAAGGACGAGCTCATGCCGCGCTACGCCGAGCTCATCTACAACGGCTTCTGGTTCACGCCAGAGCGCGAGATGCTGCAGGCGGCCATCGACCACAGCCAAGCGCAGGTCACCGGCCAGGTGCGGATGAAACTCTACAAGGGCAACGTGACCTGCGTCGGCCGCGAGAGCGCCTATTCGCTCTACGACCAGGACCTGGTGACGTTCGAAGAAGGCAAGGTCGCCTACGACCACCGCGACGCGGCCGGCTTCATCAAGCTGAACGCCCTTCGCCTGCGCGTGCTGGCCCGCCGCGACGCCGCTGCGAACAAGCGTTGACGCCCAGGCGGGCCCGCGCCATCCTCTCCGCTTAGCCCAAATCGCCGTCCGCCCGCGCCGAGCCCTCGTTCGCGCGCGTCGTTCCGAAGGAGCCGCCATGGCCGCCGTCTCGCCCGCCCGCCACGCCGACATCGCGGCCGATCCGCGCATGATCGTGGCGCTGGACGTCCCGGGCCGCGCCGACGCCGAGGCGATGGTCGAGCGCCTGGGCGATGCGGTGCTGTTCTACAAGGTCGGCCTGCAGCTTCTGGCCGGCGGCGGCATGGAGATGGCCAAGGACCTGAAGCGGCGCGGACGGCGCGTCTTCCTCGACTGGAAGCTGCACGACATCGGCGCGACGGTGGAGCGGGCGACGGCGGCGATCGTCGCCTCCGGCGCGTGCGACCTCCTGACCGTGCACGCCGAGCCGCAGGTGATGGCCGCCGCCGTGCGCGGGCGCGCCGGCGCGATCGGGGCGAAAATCCTGGGCGTGACGGTGCTGACCAGCCTCGGCCAGGCGGACGTCGAGGCGATCGGCTACGCGCAGACCATCGAGGCGCTGGTGGAGCTGCGCGTGCGGCAGGCGCTGGAGGCGGGCATCGACGGGATCGTCACCAGCCCGCGCGAGGCGGCGCTCGCGCGGCGGATCGCCGGCCCGGGATTCCTGATCGTGACGCCGGGTGTGCGGCCAGCTTGGGCGAAGGCCGACGACCAGGCCAGGGCGGCGACGCCGGCCGAGGCGCTGGCCGCGGGTGCGAGCCATGTGGTGATCGGCCGGCCGGTCACGGCGGCGAACGATCCGCGCGCGGCGGCGCTGAGCGTGGCCGAAGAGATGGCCGCCGCCTGAAGCGCGCCCCGCCGGCCGCGCCTACCAGTGCTTCGGCATCCTCATCTTCATCATGTGCATCTTCATCATCATCATCTGATGGTTCTGCACGCGGATGGCGACCGAGACGCGGGCGCTGGCGCTGGCGAAGGCGCTCGCGTTGGCGCCGGCGAAAGTGATCGCTTCGGCCGCCCCGCCGCCACCGCTGAAGGATTCCGGGAAGGCCGGGCCGACGCCGCCCGCGTCGGCGAAGAAGCCGTCGCCCAGGTGCACCTCTTGCGCGCCTTCGCAACCGCAGTCGCAATGGCAGCCGTGGTGCGCCCAGCCGTCGTCTCCGTCGCGGTCGCCGGCGATCGCGAGCGGCGAGGCGGCGAACATCGCCGCGGCGGCCAGCGCCGGGATGAGGGCTTTCTTGCGGTCCATCGCGGACGCTCCTTCGTGGATCAAGGCGTTCAGCTTGGTTAACGCCAATCTAGAGCATCGGTCGCACGCCGCCATCGTCTGCGCGCGAGACGCGAATCGCCGTCGCCTAGAAGTCGACCGCGATGCCCTTCCGCTCCCAGTCGCCGTAGCGCGTGGGCTCCGGCCCGGCCGGCCCGCCGCGCTCGGGCGGCAGCGCATGGGCGGCGATGGCGCGCCGCGCCTCCGCCTCGGCGAGCGCACGCCTGGCCGCATCGCTGAGCGGCGTCTTCTGGCGGCTGCGGTCGATCTTGGGCTCAGCCATGGCGCGAACCTACCGCAGCGACTCGCGCCCAGCCAGCTTGCGTCCCCGGTCGACGCCTGATTGTCTTCCCGTGAGCCGCGACGGCTCGTCTCCGGGGGGAGGATCGTCACGATGTCTAGGCTTTCACTCGCTTTTTTCGCCACGGCCGCGCTCTGCGCCCTGACCGGCATGGCCTGGGGCATCCAGATCGGCATGTCCAACCAGCTCTGGATGGCGCCGGCGCACGCACACCTCAATTTGGTCGGCTGGGCCAGCCTCGCGCTGATGGGGGCCTTCTACGGCGTCGCCGGAGATCGCGCGCCGCGCCGGCTCGGCTGGCTCAACTATGCGCTCTCGACGGCCGCGGTGCTGGTGATGATCCCGTCGCTCGCGATCCTGCTTGCGACGACAAACAAGCCAAACCCGGGGATCATCGTGGGCGCGCTGCTGGCGGTCGCCGGCATGGCGACCTTCCTCGGCTCGGTGATCGTGGTCGCGCTTCGGCCCGCCTCGACTTGAGCGACGCCGGCGGCGAGACCGATGACCTCGCCGCGCGTGACGCCGCCATTGCCCTGGTCGCCGCGGCGCTGGATCGCCGCAGCGGCTTCGAGGAAGCGCTGAACCAGGCGCCGTTCGCCGCGCTGGCTGGCCGCGACCGGACGTTCGCACGCATGCTGGCGATGACGCTGCTTCGCCGGCTGGGCGTGATCGACCGCATGCTGGACCAGCGGCTGCAGCGGCCGCCGCCGGATGCGGTGGTGATGATCCTGCGCGCCGGCCTCGCCCAGGCGCTCTATCTCGACACCCCGGCCTTCGCCGCCGTCGACACCAGCGTGCGGCTGGCGGCGCGCTCGAAGGCGACGCGGCCGTTCAAGGGCCTCGTCAACGGCGTGCTGCGCGCGGTGTTGCGCGAGCCGGCGCCCGCCGACGATCCGGAGGCGCTCGCGCCAGCCTGGCTGTTCGCGCGCTGGCGGGCGACCTATGGAGAGGCGGCGCGCGCGATCGCGGCGGTCATACCCGACGAGCCGGCGACCGATCTTTCCCTGCGCGATCCGGCCGATGCGGCCGCGCTCGCCGCGGCGCTGGAGGCCGAGCTGCTGCCGGGCGGGGGCCTGCGCACGCGGCGACGCGGCGATGTGACCGAGTGGCCCGGCTACGCAGAGGGCCGCTGGTGGGTGCAGGACGCCGCGGCGCAGATCCCGGCGCGCCTGCTCGCTGTCCGCCCCGGGGAGGCCGTGCTCGATCTCTGCGCGGCGCCGGGCGGCAAAACGCTGCAGCTCGCCGCCGCCGGCGCGGCGGTCACGGCGCTGGACCGTGCGCCGGCGCGGCTGACGCGGTTGGCCGAGACGCTGGCGCGGACCGGCCTCAGCGCGGGGACGCTCGCCTCGCCCGCCGAGACCTGGCGCGATCGACGCCAGTTCGCCGCCGTCCTGCTTGACGCACCATGCTCGGCCACCGGCACGTTCCGTCGGCATCCGGACGTGCTGTGGGGCCTGAAACCCGGCGACATCGCCAGTCTGGCCGGCGCCCAGGCGCGACTGCTGGACACGGCCGCGGCCCGCGTGGCGCCGGGCGGGCGGCTGGTCTACGCCGTCTGCTCGCTTGAGCCCGAAGAGGGCGAGGCGCAGGTCGTGGCCTTTCTGCGTCGCCACGGCGGCTTTCGCATCGACCCGATCGCGCCCGGCGAGGGCGGCGCGCCGGAGGCGTCGGCGACGGCGAGCGGGGCGGTGCGCATTCTGCCCTTCCACCGCGACGGCGGTCTGGACGGTTTCTTCATCGCCCGCTTCCGCCGCGCTTAGGCCCGCCGGCGCTTGAGCGCGACGTAGAGGGCGCCCGCCCCGCCGTGGCGGCGGTGCGCCTCCGCCACGCCGGCGACGATGTCCGCCAGCGCCGGTTCGGCCAGCCACTCCGGGGCGCGGCGGCGCAGAATCCCGTCGCCCATGAGGCCACGGCCGGTGATCACCACCACCGCGCGCGCGCCGTCCGCCTGGGCCCGGCCGAGGAAGCGGAAGAGGGCCGCGCGCGCCGCGTCCTGGGTCATCCCGTGCAGGTCGAGGCTGGCGGCGACGGCGTCGCGCCCGCGCTTCAGCCGCGCGTGCCGGCGCGGCTCCAGCGTCTTCGCCGGCGCCCCCGAGACCGGGGCCGGCGGCGGCGTCAGCGCTGCGGCGAACGCCGGCGGCGGCAGCGCCAGCCCCTGCTCGCGCGCGCCGAGCGGGCGGATGGTGCGCGTCACTTGCCGCCAGAGGTCCACCTCGTCCGCGTGCAGCGGCCGTTTCATTCGCCGGCCGGCGCGAGCGCATAGAGGCGAAGCACGTGGCGCACGCGCCCGGCTTCGTCGCCGGCGGCCGCGCCCCGCCCAAGGTAGAGGTCCGCCCGCACCAGTCCCTTGATCGCCCCGCCGGTATCGAGCGCCACAACCAGGCGACGGTACAGGCTCGGCGCGCCGCTCAGCGTCGGCGAGTCGGCGTCGATCCAGTAGGCCCCGCCCAGGTCGTGCAGGCTCGCGTCCACCGCGATGGCGCGGCCGGCGACGAGCGGCACGCCGGCCGTGCCGGCCGGCTCGCGCCCATCGTCGACGGCGAGGGTGAAGAAGACGTAGCGCGGGTCCTGGTCCATCACCGCGTCGGCCTCGGGGCCGCGGTGCGCGGCGAGCCAAGCGCGGACCGCGTCGGACGTGGTCTGGCGCGCCGGTATCGCGCCCTGGCGGCGAAGCACGCCCGCCGGCGCGACGAACGGCAGCCCGTTGGAGGCGGCGAAGCTTGCCTTCAGCCGCCGCCCGTCCGGCAGGTCGAGCAGGCCAGAGCCCTGAATCTGCATGAAGAACAGGTCTTCCGGCTTCATCCAGGCCAGCGCCCGCTCGGGCGCCGTCGCCTCGATGCTGGCCCGGTCGCCGAGCGCGCTGAGGGCCTCGGCGCCCGATGGGCGTGGGCGGACGGCGGCCGTGAACGGAGGCGCTTCCGTTTCGCGCGCCTCGTACTCGGGCATGAAGTAGGCGGTGAGCACGCCGGCGTCGCCGACGCGGCGGGCGACGAAGCGCGCTTCCAGGAAAGCTTTCGCTTCGGGCTCGCGCAACGGGCCGGCCGAGCGCGCGGCGCGGCAGGCCGCCGCCAGCGCCGGGTCGTGGGCGACGCCGCAGCCCGCGGCGAAGGCGGCGAGCGCCGCGGCGTGATCCTCGGCGTACCAGCCCGGCAGCGACGCCAGCGGAATCGCCTCGCCTTCCGCCGGAAGCGGGGCAGGGCGTTCGGGGGACGGCGGGGGACGGCGCTCCGGGGTGCGCGCCGCGGTCGGCGGCCCGGCCGGCGGCGCGGCGTAGCGCGGGGCGAGGCAGGCTGACAGGCTCAGCAGGGCGAGCGCGGCCAGCGTCAGGCGCGGCGTCGCCCCCATGCGCCGACTCAGGCCTCGGCGGCGTCGACGCGCACGAGGGTCCAGTTGGGATCGCGGCTGGCGAGCCGGCGCTCGAATGTCCACAGCTCCGCCGTGCGGCGGTCGTCCACAGCCTCGCCCTCCGGCCCCTTCGTACGGCTGCGCAATTCGGCCAGGAAGCGCACCTTGGCGCGGGCGAGATCGCCCGTGGTCTCGGCGCTGTCCAGATCGGCGCGGGGCGGGTGAAGAAACTCCACCGCTTCGGTGCGGCCCTCAGCCTCGCGGGCGGCCATCGCCTGCTCGAACTTGCTCATCACCTCGCCGGAGACCAGGCGTTTCAGCCCCTCGCGGTCGCCGGCGGCGAAGGCGGCGACAATCAGTTCGTAGGCCTGGCGGGAGCCGGAGAGGAACTTCGCGGGATCGAAACCCGGATCGCGGGCGCGGATCGCGGCGACGCCGACCGGCGCTGGCGCGGCGTCCACCGGCGGCGGCAGGGCGTCCACCTCGCCAACGCGGCCCAGTCGCGCCGGCTGCACGACGTCTTCCGGCTGTCGCCCGACGCGCCGGCCGAGAACGGCGTAGAGCTGGTAAAGCACAACGGCCGCAACGATCGCGATGATGATCAGGGGCAGAATCTGCAACGTCGACACCGAATGGGCGCGGGCCGCGAGCCCGCCATCGTCAGTAACGCCTGGAAGATGAATATAGTCTGCTTGAGGCGCCTTCGTCAGGCGCCGCGTTGCGTGGTCTCGGCCCGCGTGATAGCAGCGCCGCCGTCAACCTCCAAGGCGCGCGCGCGGCCCGAAGTCGCCGCCCCAAGACGGGATCCGAGATCGCATGACCGACCAAGGCGCCGCCGGCCCAACCCCCGTCGCGGCCGACCCGAACGCTCCCCCAACGCCGGGCATCCGCATCATGGCCCAGTTCATCCGCGACCTGAGCTTCGAAAATCCGCGGGCGCCGGAATCGCTGCGCGCCACCGGCGGCCAGCCGCAGATCGAACTCGGGGTCGAGATGGCCGCCCGCACGCGCCAGGACGAGCTGCACGAGGTCGACCTGAAGCTGACAGCGACGGCGCAGAGCAACAACGAGGCGATCTTTACCGTCGAGCTGCTCTATGGCGGCCTCTTCCAGATCGGCGGCGTGCCGGCCGACGCGCTTGAGCAGGTGCTGCTGATCGAGTGCCCGCGCTACCTTTTCCCGTTCGCGCGGCGGATCATCGCCGACATGACCTCCGAGGGCGGCTTCCCACCGTTCATGCTGGAGCCGATCGACTTCGCGATGGTCTACGCCGCCCGGAATGCGCAGATGGCGCAGGAGCCGGCCGGAACGGCCTGAGGGCGCCTATCCGGCGGCGAACCTGAGCCAGACCGCCTTGTCCTTCAGCGCCGCTTGCACGAAGACCGCGTGGGCCGCGCGCTCCTCGTCGGTCGAGCGCGGCGCGAGCGGGCGAGGCCTTGGACCATACTCCGGCCGGCTCTCGGCGCGCGCGAGGGCGCCGCGCGAGGCGATGGCGAGATCGAGCCGCCGCTCGCGGCCGCCGTTCAGCTCGAGATAGACCTCGGCCAGCAGGCGCGCGTCGATCAGCGCCCCGTGCTTCTCCCGCTCGGTCAGCGATATCTTGAAGCGCTTACAGAGCGCGTCGAGCGAGTTGTGCGCGCCGGGAAAGCGCGTCTGCGCCATCGCCAGGCTGTCGATCCAGCGCGTCTCTTCAAAGCCGGCGCGCCCAATGCGTTCGAGCTCATGATTGATGAAGTCGCGGTCGAACGCGGCGTTGTGCGCGATCACCCGCGCATCGCCGATGAACGCGACCAGCGCCTCGCAGACGTCGGCGTCGCCGAAACGCGGCTTGTCGGCGAGGAAGGCCAACGAGAGCCCGTGGACGCGCTCGGCGTCGGCGTCGATCGGGCGCTCCGGATGAATGTAGCGATGGAAGGTGCGCCCCGTGGGCAGGAAGTCTTCCAGCTCGACGCAGGCGATCTCCACCAGCCGGTGGCCCGACCGCGGGTCCAGGCCGGTGGTCTCGGTGTCGAGAACGATTTCGCGCGCCATCCCAGCGCTTCACATGCGGCCGTTCGCCGGGCCGTTCAAGCGGGGCCCTTGCCTTGTCCCCAGTCGCCGGCGCGCAACCTGGCGATCACCTCGCGCACCTGGTCGCGGGCGTGATCGAAGCCCTGGCCGGTATCGATGACGAAATGGGCGCGCGCACGCTTTTCGCGATCGTGCATCTGGCCGGCGAGGATGGCGTCGAGCCGCTCGGCGCCGTAGCCAGGCCGCGCCAGCACCCGCTCGCGCTGGACGTGCTCGGGCGCTGACACGACGACCACGGCGTCCATGCGGGCCTCGCCGCCGGTCTCGAACAACATCGGAATGTCGAGCACGACCATGTCGCACCCCTTCGCCTCGGCCTCGGCGAAGAAGGCGGTCCGCCGCGCGCCCAGCAGCGGATAGATGATACCCTGGGTCAGCCGCTTGAGCTCGTCTGGCTTGCCGAACACGCGCTCGCCAAGCGCCTGCCGATCGACCGCGCCGGCCTTCACGACCCCCGGAAACGCCGCCTCGATCTTCTCGACCGCCGCACCGCCCTTGGCCTGCAGCCGGTGCACCTCGGCGTCGGCGTCGTAGACCGGTACGCCTTCGTCGGCGAACATCGCCGCCGTCGTCGACTTGCCCATGCCGATGGAGCCGGTCAGGCCGATCGTGATCACGCGACGCCCTCCAGATCCTTGAGCGCCATGGCGCGCACGTCGACGTCCGCCGGCGCCGCAAGGCCGAACAGCGCCGAAAACGACGGTCGCGCCTGGCCGATCAGCATCTCCAGACCGTCCACGGTGACGAGGCCGCGGTCCGCCGCGCCGGCGAGCAGGGGCGTGCGCAGCGGGCGGTAGACCATGTCCATCACCACAGCGCCGGCCGGCAGGGCGCCGGCGTCGAGCGGCAGCGGCGCGCCCCCGGCCAGGCCGAGAGAGGTGGTGTTGATCACCGCCGCCGCCCCGTCCAGCGCCGCCGAAAGCTCGTCCCACCCGAAGACGCCGAC